>JAZKFQ010000030.1:0-7474 GCA_040386375.1 Pseudomonadota bacterium | reverse complement strand
TGAAGATCCACGAATACCAGGGTAAAGAGATCCTGCGCCAGTACGGCGTGCCGGTGCCACGCGGCATTGCGGCGTTCACCGTGCAGGAGGCTGTCGAGGCCGCGCAGAAGCTGGGCGGCCCGGTGTGGGTTGTCAAGGCCCAGATCCACGCCGGCGGGCGTGGCAAGGGTGGTGGGGTGAAGGTCACCAAGAGCGTGGACGGCGTGAAGGATCTGGCCGGCCAGATCCTGGGCATGCAGCTGGTCACCCACCAGACCGGCCCCGACGGCCAGAAGGTGCGCCGCCTCTACATCGAGGAAGGTGCCGACATCCAGAAGGAGTACTACGTCTCCCTGGTCACCGACCGCCAGAGCCAGAAAGTGGCCTTCATCGCCTCCAGCGAAGGTGGCATGGACATCGAGGAAGTGGCGCACAGCACGCCCGAGAAGATCATCACCGAGGTGATCGATCCGCTCACCGGCCTGGGCGATGCGCAAGCCGCACAGATCGCGCGCTCCATCGGCCTGGGCGAGGGCTCGGTGGCGCAGGCCGTCACGCTGTTCCAGAACCTGTACCGCTGCTACATGGAGACCGATGCCTCCCTGGTGGAGATCAACCCGCTGAACTGCGACGCCAAGGGCCAGCTGATCGCCCTGGACGCGAAGTTCAACTTCGACGCCAACGCGCTGTTCCGCCACCCCGAGATCGTGGCCTACCGCGACCTGGACGAAGAAGACCCGGCCGAGGTGGAGGCCAGCAAGTTCGACCTGGCCTACATCAGCCTGGACGGCAACATCGGCTGCCTGGTCAACGGCGCGGGCCTGGCCATGGCCACCATGGACACCATCAAGCTGTTCGGCGGCAGCCCGGCGAACTTCCTGGACGTGGGCGGTGGCGCCACGGCCGAGAAGGTGACCGAGGCGTTCAAGATCATGCTCAAGAACCCCGAGGTCAAGGGCATCCTGGTCAACATCTTCGGCGGCATCATGAAGTGCGACACCATCGCCGAGGGCGTGATCGTGGCCTGCAAGGCGGTGAACCTCTCGGTGCCGCTGGTGGTGCGCATGAAGGGCACGAACGAGGACCTGGGCAAGAAGATGCTGGCCGAGAGCGGCCTGCCCATCATCGCGGCCGACACCATGGCCGAAGCGGCCACCAAGATCGTCGCTGCCGTCAAGTAAGCCCGGGAGAAATCACATGAGCATCCTCATCAACAAGAACACCCGCGTCATCACCCAGGGCATCACCGGCAAGACCGGCCAGTTCCACACCCTGGGCTGCCAGGCCTATGCCAACGGCAAGGCGGCTTTCGTCGCCGGCGTGAATCCAAAGAAGGCCGGCGAGAGGTTCAGCGACATCCCCATCTACGCCAGCGTGAAGGAAGCCGCCGGCCAGACCGGCGCGACGGTGAGCGTGATCTACGTGCCGCCGGCCGGCGCTGCTGCTGCGATCTGGGAAGCGGTGGAAGCCGACCTGGACCTGGCGATCTGCATCACCGAAGGCATCCCGGTGCGCGACATGCTGGAAGTGCGCAACAGGATGAAGGCCAAGGAAGCCGCCGGTGGCAAGAAGACCCTGCTGCTGGGCCCGAACTGCCCCGGCCTGATCACGCCCGAGGAGATCAAGATCGGCATCATGCCCGGCCACATCCACCGCAAGGGCCGCATCGGCGTGGTCAGCCGCAGTGGCACGCTGACCTATGAGGCCGTGGCCCAGCTCACCGAGATCGGCCTGGGCCAGAGCAGCGCCGTGGGCATCGGCGGCGACCCGATCAACGGCCTGAAGCACATCGACGTGATGCAGGCCTTCAACGACGACCCCGACACCGATGCGGTGATCATGATCGGCGAGATCGGCGGGCCGGATGAGGCTGAGGCCGCACGCTGGTGCAAGGCACACATGAAGAAGCCGATCGTGGGCTTCATCGCCGGTGTCACCGCGCCCGCGGGCAAGCGCATGGGCCATGCCGGCGCGCTGATCTCCGGCGGCGCCGACACTGCCGACGCCAAGCTCGCCATCATGGAAGAGTGCGGCTTCACCATCACCCGCAACCCCAGCGAGATGGCCCGCCTGCTCAAGGGCCTGCTCTGATCGCCTGAGGCCGACCGGCCAGCCAACACAGGCCGCCCCCGGGCGGCCTGTTCCTTTCTGCAGGCCCCGCGCCGGCTATGTAATTCCCGCAGCCGCACCGGGCATGGCGCCCCATAAACTCTCCCCGCACCACAACAAGGCCCCCTCGATGGAACAGTTCATGCACGCCGACTTCTGGATCGCTGTCGGCCAGATCATCATGATCGACATCCTGCTGGGTGGCGACAACGCAGTCGTCATCGCGCTGGCCTGTCGCAAGCTGCCACCGGCACAGCGTACCCAGGGCATCCTGTGGGGCACGGTCGGGGCCATCCTGCTGCGCGTGATCCTGATCTTCTTCGCGCTCACCTTGCTGGCGATCCCCTACCTGAAACTGGTCGGCGCGGTGCTGCTGGTCTGGATCGGCGTGAAGCTGCTGGCCCCCGGCGACGAAGACGGCCATGGCGATGTGCAAAGCTCCGACAAGCTCTGGGCCGCCGTGCGCACGGTGATCGTGGCCGACCTGGTGATGAGCGTGGACAACGTGATCGCCATCGCCGGTGCCGCCGAGAGCGCGGGCGGCGACCACAAGATGCCGCTGGTGGTCTTCGGCCTGCTGGTGAGCATTCCCATCATCGTGTGGGGCAGCCAGTTCGTCATCAAGCTCATGGACCGCTTCCCGATGGTCATCACCATCGGCGGCATGCTGCTGGGCTGGATCGCCGGCACCATGGCCGTGGGTGACCCGGCGGCCGCCGGCTTCATCCCCCAGGCCGGCCCGGGCGAGGCCGTGGCCAGCGTGCGCTATGCCGCCGGTGTGGCTGGGGCCGTGCTGGTGCTGCTGCTGGGCATGTGGCTCAAGCGCCGACAGGCGCGGCCCAGCGCGGCCTGACCGGGCGCCGCGGCGGCGCAACGCCGCCGCCGCAGGCCATGGCCTGCACGGCAGGGGCGTGATAAGGTGATCCGGAGCCTGCACAGACAGGCCTTCACGGAGGCCCCATGTCCTGGTTTTCGTCCAAGCGCCCACCAGCCGCGCAGCCACCCAGCCCCGACAGCACCACGCTGCCGCTCAACGGCCGCTACCAACTGGGCGCACGCCTGGGTGAAGGCGGGGGCAGCCAGGTCTACGAAGCCGTTGACCTGCGCACCGGCAGCACCGTCGCCGTCAAGCGCATCCACCTGCCGGCCGACCTGTCGGACGACCAGCGCCACGAGTGGATGAGCCGCCTGCACCGCGAAGCCGCCCTGGCACGGCGGCTGGAACATCCCGACATCGTCGCGGTGTACGAAGCCGGCCTGCAAGGCCAGCAGGCCTGGCTGGCGATGGAGCGTGTGCGCGGCGTCGACCTGGGCCGCTACACCCAACCCCAGCGGCGGCTGCCCGAGAACCTGGTGCTGCGCATCGGCGCGCGGGTGGCGGCGGCGCTGGCCCATGCACATGCCCATGGCGTGGTGCACCGGGATCTGAAGCCCGCCAACGTGATCGTCAACCTCGCTGCCGGGCAGGTCAAGCTGGCTGATTTCGGCGTGGCACGCGACACCGACGCCACGCTGACCCGCACCGGCCTGTCGCTGGGCACACCGGCCTACATGGCCCCCGAGCAACTGGCCGGCGCGCCCGCCAGCGCCGCCAGCGACGCCTATGCCCTGGGTGTGATGCTGTTCGAACTGCTGACCAGCCGCCGCCCGCACGAGGCCGACACCCTGGGCGCCCTGCTCAAGGCCACGGCCAGCCAGCCCCCGGCCGCTTTGGCCGCCCTGCGCCCCGACCTGCCGGCCTCGGCCGTGGCGGCGGTGGAGGGCCTGTTGGCCCGGCGGCCGGACGACCGGCCGGCCGATCTGGAGGCCTGGGCCAGCCATGTCGCCACGCTGGCCGCCTTGATGACCCGCCTGATGGCGCCCACGGCCGCCACCGGGCTCTGAGCCGACGAGCGCGGGTTCCAGGGCACAATCGTCGGAGATTCCGCCACTTCCAACACCAGCCCCGCAGCGCTCAGCATGACTTTCGAGTTCTACCACGCCGTGGACACCGGCCGTGCGCGCAGCAACAACGAGGACTCGGTGGCTGTCGACGAGGCCAACGCGCTGGCTGTGCTGGCCGACGGCATGGGTGGCTACAACGCCGGCGAGGTGGCCAGCGGCATGGCCACCTCGTTCATCAAGACCGAGCTCGGCCGCTGGCTGGCCGAAGCCGCCAGCCGCGCCAGCGACGTGGAAGTGCGCCGCGCGATGGACATCTGCGTGGACAACGCCAACCGCGCCATCTTCAACGCCGCCAACGCCAACCCGCAATACGCCGGCATGGGCACCACCCTGGTGGTGGCGGTGTTCCGCGACAACCAGCTGCGTGTGGGCCATGTGGGTGATTCACGCGCCTACCGCTGGCGCGGCGGGCAGTTCGCGCAGATCACGCGCGACCACTCGCTGCTGCAGGAACAGATCGACGCCGGCCTGATCACCCCTGAACAGGCCGCGTTCTCCGCCAACAAGAACCTGGTCACCCGAGCTGTGGGCGTGGAAGACACGGTGCTGCTGGAAACCCACCTGCACGAGGTGCAACCCGGTGATGTTTACCTGATGTGCTCGGACGGCCTGTCCGACATGCTGGACGACGCCATGATCGCGCGCTTGCTGCAGACCAACGAGTCCTTGCCAGCGGCCGGCCAGGCCCTGATCGCCGCCGCCAATGAGGCAGGTGGAAAGGATAATATTGCGTTGATACTCGTTCGCGTGGCAGGAGGCCCGACAGGGGCTGCGCGGCCTTGGTGGAAGTTCGGGCGCTGAAGCCAGCGCTGCGGGCGCCGCAGCACCCCCGCTGCGGGGCCCCATCGGCAACCGCCGGCCGATCACGTTCAGACAGACAAGAAGGGCAAGCATGGGCAAGCTGGTGGTCTCTCTCGACGGCGTGGTGATCAAGGATGTGCAGATCACCAAGGACAAGACCACCCTGGGCCGCCGCCCTTACAACGACATCGTGATCGACAACCTCGCTGTCAGCGGCGAGCATGCCGTGCTGCAGATGCTGGGCAACGACGTCTTCATCGAAGACCTCAACAGCACCAACGGCACCTACATCAACGGCAAGGCGATCAAGAAGCAGATGCTGGCCCACAACGACACGGTGGAGATCGGCAAGTACAAGATCAAGTACCTGGTCGAAGAGGCCGTCGACTACGAGAAGACCATGATCATGCGCCCGGGTGGCGGTGTGGGCATGGCCACCGGCGTGCCGCACAACACCTACAGCACCTCGCCCCTGCCCAACCTGTCCACGCTGGGCCAGCAGCCGGCGGCTGGCATGGCGCAGTCGGCCTCGATCAAGGTGCTCAGCGGTGCAGCCGCCGGCAAGTCGGTCACCCTGACCAAGGTGGTCACCACCGTGGGCAAGCCGGGTGTGCAGGTGGCGTCCATCACCAAGCGGCCCACCGGCTATGTGCTGGCGCATGTGGAAGGCGCCATGCGCCCCAGCATCAATGGCGTGTCCCTGGTCGCCGACACGGCGCCGCTGTCCAACGGCGACCTGATCGAGCTGGCCGGCACCCAGATGCAGTTCGTGCATGGCTGAGGCCGGACGCCAACAGTCCTGAGGACTGTTGGTGCCTGCCGAAGCGGCCGCGCACTGCGAGGCCGTGGGTGCAACGCACAGGCCGGACACGAACAGTCCTCAGCACTGTTGGTGGCTGCCGAAGCACCCGGGCGTTGCGGGGCCATGGCTGCGGGTTGGATGTGGGCGCGGCACACGGGCCGTGACCGAGTTCACGTTGTGGCAAGCGCGTCCACCTGCGCTGTGAAGGCCTGTGCCGAAATCACTGGCCGCCGTCTTGCCAGCCCGTGGCGGGCCCTGCACCATGCAGCTTCGTGACAGCGCTTCTGCCGTGGACCCCAGCGGCGCCGGCCTGTGCCCGCAACTGCCCAGGCCGGCCCCGCCGGCAACCACTGATTCATGTCCATCCGCGTTCTCGGCTGTTCCGGCTCCATCGCTGCGGGCTGCCGCACCACGGCCTTCCTGCTCGACGACGACGTGCTGATCGATGCCGGCACGGGCGTGGGGGATCTCAGCCTGGACGAGCTGGCGCGCATCGACCACATCCTGCTGAGCCATTCCCACCTGGACCATGTGCTGGGCGTGCCGCTGCTGGCCGACAGCGTGATGCGCCGCCGCGGCAGCCAGCGCCCGCCGATCACGGTGCACGGCCTGCCGGCCACGCTGGACGCCCTGCGCGCCCACATCTTCAACGGTGCCATCTGGCCCGACTTCACCCGGCTGCCCTCACGCGAACACCCCATCCTGCGGCTGCTGCCCTTCGAGACGGGTGATGTGCTGGCCTTCGGCGCGCGCCGCGTGGAGGTGCTGCCGGCGCTGCACACCGTGCCCGCGGTGGGCTTTGCCGTGCTGGCCGACCAGGGCAGCTGGGTCTTCACCGGCGACACCGCGCCCAACCCGGCGCTGTGGCAGCGCCTGGCCACGCTGAAGGTGGCCAGCCTGGTGATCGAAACCGCCTTTCGCAACGACGAGCAGACCCTGGCGGCCGTCAGCCGCCACCTGCATCCCGCGGCCCTGGGGCGTGAACTGCAGCAGCTGCGGCAGCCCGCAGCGGTCTACATCACCCACGTCAAGCCAGGCGAACTGGACGCGGTGATGGCCGAGATCGCCGCGCTCGACCCACGCCATCCGGTGTGTGCCCTGGCCGCCGGCCAGGTGATGCCACTGGCGTGAAGCGTCAGGGGTGACAGTTCTTGTCACCCCCTCGGCCTGGCGAGTGACGAAACGCGGCAGGCGGCCCCCGCCAAACGTGGCAAATGTCATGAACAACCGGCCAGGACGCCAATTCGGACGCTGGCACACGATGTGCACTCTCCTGTTCGTCCCTCCCCCACCCACCTCTTGTCCTGGAGACACTGCCATGAAGCGCGTTCAACAAGGTTTCACCCTCATCGAACTGATGATCGTCGTGGCGATCATCGGCATCCTGGCCGCCGTGGCCCTGCCGGCGTACCAGTCGTACATGAAGAAGGCTGCTTACTCGGAAGTGATTGCCGGCGCCGGCAACCACAAGAAGGGTGTCGAGATCTGCTACAGCATGAACAACGCACTGACCGACTGCGATGCCGGCACGGATCCGGTTCCTGCTGCGCTGGCCGCCAACGCCACGGGCGCGCTGAACGCCATCGGCGTGACCGACGGCGTGATCCTGCTGACGCCGAACGCGTTCAAGGGCATCGCCGCCGCCGACACCTGCACCATGACCCCGACGGCTGCCAACGGTCGCCTCTCGTGGGCCTACAGCGGCAATTGCGTGACCAACAACTACCTCAAGAACTGATCGTTGCTGGCGGGGCTGGCACAGCCCCCTGCAGCCTCTGAAACGCCGTAAGCGGTCAATGAACCACGCCCTTGCCCCTGCGGCACTGGTGCGGCAGGCGC
>JAZKFQ010000029.1:173096-211641 GCA_040386375.1 Pseudomonadota bacterium | reverse complement strand
GTGCTGGTGCTGGTGCTGGTGCTGGTGCTGGTGCTGGTGCTGGTGCTGGTGCTGGGGGGGGTGATCGAGCTGGCTACCGTGCCAGCCGTCGCCTACTGCACCTGGTTGAGCTGTCGGCCGTCGGCGCCAGCCGGTCGAGCTGGTGGCCACCGTGCATGCCGTTCTGAACTGCGGCTGATGGCGCTGCAGGCCATGGGCGCCAGGCGGCCGAGTTGGTGGCATGACGGTGGGCCTTGGCCTGATGCTGCCGCGGTGGTGGCCACGCCGGCAGTGGAGCCTGTGTTGCTTGGTCGAACTGGCGGCCACGATGCCAGGCGTGACGTGCTGCGCCTAGTCGAGATGCTGGCGTGTGCACTGACCCGGTGATCTGGTTGTAACTCCGCAGTGACAAGGTGTTGCACGTGCGTAGTCGAATGCCTAGATTGCATGTTGCTGCCGCTTTGCTTCGGCGGCCCGCGAGTCGACCCATAGCAAAGCTGCCAACGGAGGCTGATATGCGAGTTTTGATCTTGGCGGCCTGTTGTCTCATGGCCGGGCAAGCGAGCGCTGAAACATCGGGCTCCAGCGCTGAGTCGTGGTGGCGCGATGCGGAATGGGTGGCCGCCGTCGGGCAATGCGCCGGCGCATTGTTTACCGCGATAGCCGCCTGGCTTGCATTTAAGGCGGTTGAAGCGACCCGCCACGCGTCGAAGTCTCAGACCGAAGGCCAGACTGTGGCCACTCTGCTGGTTCGCTACGCTGAACCTCAGATGTACAAGGCGCTCCAGGAGTTCGGGCGCTTCATGACGCACGATGTTGGACGCCCGGACCGAGAAGCCATTGCAGCGGCTCTTTGGCCTGAAGGTGGCAGCAAGCAGTGCGTGCGCTGCCGCTATGTCGGATTGATGGGCACGACCGCCAAGACTTCCACGCGACGAATGCTGGCTTTGCTCGGTTACTACGGGACTGCGGACGGAAAGCCTGACGGTACTGATGCTGTTGCTGCCGCCAAAGACCTCATTGCCCACCGCCGTGCGATCCACCATCACTTCAAGCTGGTGTGGGCCGCACTCCATTCTGGTGTGCTGTCGACAGAGCACCTGCCGCTGGTTACCTCTGCGAACTATGGCTATGTGCTCTGGCTGCAGGCAGTGCTGCCGGCCACTGTCGTTATGGCTGAAGATGACAAGCGGCCTCTGCCGGAGCAACCGTCATCCGACTGGGACATTGAATGGCCCTGGGATCTGATCCAGGCGGTGGAGCGAGCCCCGCGCGTGTATCCGCTGAGGTAGGTCGACGCAGATCCGTGGCGGTGGGACGTTGATTGCAGCTCGATGCATCTGGCAGGGTTGCAGCCGCAAGGCCGGATAGCGTGCAGTGCGAGCTGCTGCGGGCTGTCAAACTGCTGGCCGGTGGTCACCGGGTGGCCGAGCGGCTGCCGCTGGTGCTGCACCAGATCCTGCGCCTGGTCGAGCAGCTGCGCTCTATCGCTGGCGAGCTGCTGCACCTGGTCGACTGCTGGGCCTAGCCTGGCTGAGCTGCTGCGGGTCGTCGAGCTGCTGTGCTGGATCGCGGCCGGCCCGCTCCACCTGGTCGACCTCTGGGCCTGGCCAGATCGAGCTGCAGCGAGTCGAGCGGTTGCCGCCGGTGGCCACCAGGCTGCCGCCGCTGCGGCTGCACCCGGTCCTGCGCCTGGTCAAGCTGCTGCGCTCGATCGTGGCGACCGCTGCACCTGGTCGACCGGTTGGCCTGGCCAGCTCGGGCCGGTGGTGGCGCCAGGTCGAGCTGCTGGCCACCTTGCCGAGCTGCGGGCACAGCGTGTCCGCGCTGCTGCTGCCGGCGATTGCCGCGGCCAGACCCGAGCTGCACCAGGTCGGGTTGCTACATGGTGTCGAGCTGCTGGCCGGTGGCCACCAGGCGGCCGAGCTGCTGCGCCTAGTCAAGCTGGGCCTGGCCAGGTCGAGCTGCTACAGGCCGTCAAGCTGCTGGCCACCAGGCCGAGCTGCTGAAGGCTGTCGAGTTGCTGGCCGGTGGCCGCCAGGTGGCCGAGTTGCTGCCGCTGGTGCCGCTGGTGCCGCGCCTGGTCTAGCTGGTGGCCGCAGCACCGGCAGTAGCCGATTCGCGGCCCCGAGCTGGTGTCGGTTGTCGCGTGGCGGGTTGCAAGGTGACAACACTGCCTACCACGCACAGCTGTGTCGATGTTCTTTACATCCGCAACGAGGTGTGATCCCACAAAGACTACGACTCGTTTGTTGACAACAACTTACAGTGGCGGTATGCGTTTTGCTTGCCAATTTGCTGAGCTTTTACAGCTGGATGTTTTTACAGGTAATTCGCGAATTGAGTTGTTTTTGCAGCCTTCATTCGCGCGAATGTGTTAGCCGTTATTGCGGATAGTGGCGAGAATGCTACAGGGCTTAGGGGGCATGGCGGCTATGTACCGCTAAAAATCAATATGACAACAAACGTCTACGATAGTAATGTTGGTCTGGTGGCGACGGATTCGCGGTGGTCGATTCAGCAGGGGCGATGGCTGGTTTATGTCGATGATGTACCTTTCTATAAAATAGAAACGCTCGGCCAAATTGCTTTCATGTTTGCTGGTAAGGGTCGAAAAATTCAAGAGTGGAAATACTGGATTCGCACAGAACCTGCCGATTTAAGTGCGAGGCCTTCAGTCGATGGAATTTCTGTTTGTCTTGTCCAGATGGCTTCCAAGGAAGTCTTATTCTGCGAAAAGCAAGACATTGTTAAGGATGGCGCCTCGTTTGCTGGCAGCGGTTCACGTTTTGCCTACATGTGTTGGTCAGTGAACCGTGATGCAAGGAAATCGGTCGAAAGTGCTAAGCGCCTAGACCCTGCCTCGGGCGGAGACGTGAAATTTTTGCAGTTTCTTGATCGGGCGAACAATTTTGC
This sequence comes from Pseudomonadota bacterium, assembly GCA_040386375.1. GTDB lineage: Bacteria > Pseudomonadota > Gammaproteobacteria > Burkholderiales > Burkholderiaceae_C > Pseudaquabacterium. Next base: position 208,746 of record JAZKFQ010000029.1, on the reverse strand, counting down.
TGCTGTAGTTGCCGAAGCTACGATCGATATGGTGGATACGGCTTTACAAAAAAGGGGAATGGTTATGGATCTTTACGAAAACAGAAAGGGCGGTGCTCCATTCAAGTTGTCCGATATTGCGGGTGCGACCAACCCTGCAGTTGATGAAGACCTCTTGAGCCTGCATGCCAAGGTCGTTTCAGGTGAGGCGTCAGCTGAGGCGCCTTGCGACGGTATGTACAGCGATTGGACCGCTGAGCAAGAAGCAAGACTGAATTCGGCATTGACCCTGGCCTTTGGCTGGGATAAGAAATAGTCAGACCCGAATATCTCAGTCAATTAAAAAGAGGCCTGACGGCCTCTTTTTTATTTGTCGGCTTCTAGAGCTGTTGGTTACTGTACCGGCATGGCCAGGCCGGTTGGCCTGTGACCGTCAAGGGGCCGAGTTGCTGCCGCTGGTGCCGCACCCGGTCCTGTCGCCTGGTAGAGGTGCACCGCTAGATCGCGGGCGAGCTGCTGCCTAATTTACCGCTGGACCTGGCCAGTTCGGGCCGTAGTGGCATCGGGCCGAGTTGCTGTCGGCCGTCGATCTGCCGCCGCTGGGGCTGCACCAGGCCGAGCTGCTGGAGGCGTCTGCACCAGGCCGAGATCGCCGCCGCTTTTGCCGAGCTGCACCAGGCCGAGCTGCTGCGCCTGATCGACCGCTGGGTCTGGCCAGGTCGAGCTGCTACGGTCCGTCCGGCTGCTGGCCGGTGGCCATCAGGCCGGGCTGCCGCCGCTGGTGCTGCACGCCGTCCTGTGCCTGGTCGAGCTGCTGCCGGCCGTCGAGCTGCGGGCCGATGTCCACCAAGCCGAGCTGCCGGCGCAGCGTGTGCGCTGCTGCCGCTGGCGCTGCGCCAGGTTGAGCTGCAGCGGGCCGAGCTGTTGCCGCCGGTGGCCACCAGACGGCCGAGCCGCTGCGACTGGTCGACGTCTGCGCCTGGTCTGGTCGAGCTTCGGCGGGGCCGTTGAGCTGCTGGCCGGTGGTCACCAAGTGGCTGAGCTGCTACGGGCTGTCGCGCTGCGGGCCGGTGGCCACCCGGCCGAGCTGCCGCCGCTGGCAATGCACCGGGTCCTGCGCCAGGTCGAGCTGCTGAGCTCTATCGCGGTCGAGCCGCTGCACTTGGTCGACCGCTGGGCCTGGCCAGGGCGAGCTGCCGCGAGCCGTCGACTGCTGGCCTGCGGTCACCAGGCGGCCGAGCTGCCGCCGCTGGCGCTGCACCAGATCCTGCGCCAGATCGAGCTGCTGCGTTCGATCGCGGCCGAGCTGCTGCCGCTGGTGCTGCGCCAGGTCCTGCACCTGGTCGAGCTGCTGCGCTCGATCACGGCCGAACCGCTGCACCTGGTCAGGCGCTGGGCCTGGCCAGGCCGAGCTGCTGCAGGCTGTCAAGCTGTTGACCGGTGGCCACCATGTGGCCGAGCTGCTGCAGGCTGTCGAGCTGCCGGCCGGCGATCGCCGCGGCCGGGCCCGAGCTGTACCAGCACGAGGTGCTGCAGGCGGGCGAGCTGCTGCACTTGGTAGACCGCTGGGCCTGCCCAGGCCGAGTTGCTGCGGGCCGGCCATCTGCTGGCCGGTGGCCACCAGATGGCCGAGCTGCCGCCGCAGGTGCTGCATCAGGTCCTGCGCCTGGTCGAGCTGTTGCGCTCGATCGCGGCCGAGCCGCTGCACCTGGTCGACCGCTGTGGCTGGCCCGGTCGAGCTGCTGCAGGCTGTCGAGCTGCTGGCCGCGGCCACCCGGCCGAGCTGCTGGGGGGCCTGCGGCGTGCTGAGCTGCTGCCGCTGGCGCTGCACCTGGTCGACGGTGGCGGCGTCGAGCTGCTGGGCGTGGCCGTGCATCCCCTGGTGGTAGCAGCCGAGCCGGTGCACTTCTCCGGTGGTGCTTGCCGGACCGAGCTGCACCTGGCCGAGCTGCTGCGGGGCGTGCGGCGTGCCGGGCTGCTGCCGCAGGCGCTGCACCTTGTCGGCGGTGGCGGCGTCGAAGTGCTGGCCAGGGCCACCAGGCGGGCGAGCTGCTGCACCTGGTAGAGCTGGCCGCGCTCGATCGCGCTGCGGGCCGGTGCCGAGCTGCACCAGGCCGAGCCGCTGCAATGCCTGCAGCGTGCTGAGCTGCTGCCCCTGGTGCTGCGCATGGTCGACCCGGCCGGCGTCGAGCTGGTGGGCGTCGAGCTGCTGGCCGGGCACTGCACCGGCCGCGGCCTGCTGCACCTGGTCGAGCTGGTGGCCACTGTGCCGGCCGCGGCCTGCAGCAGCTGGTGGAACTGGTGGGTACTGTGGCGGTTGCCGGGCGGATCTGCTGGCGACCGTGCCGGCCATGGCGTGCTGCACCTGGTCGAGCTGGTGGCCACTGCACCGGGCGTGGCCTACAGCAGTTGGTGGAGCTGGTGGGACCGTGGCGGTTGCCGGGCGGATCTGCTGGCCACCGTGCCGGCCTTGGCCTGCTGCACCTGATGGAGCTACCGAGCATCGGCGCCATGTGGTCGAGCTGTTGGCCAGGCTTTGCCTGCGGCTGGTGTTGGTCTGGTGGTGGCCGGCCGCTGCGCCGGCTGTGGCCTGCAGCAGTTGGTGGAACGGCCGACCATCGGCGCCAGGCCGTCGAGCTGCTGGGCACCGCGCCGCTCGTGGCGTGCTGCACCTGGTCGAGCTGCTGGGCCCGGTGACGGGTGCCGGGCGGATCTGCTGGCCGTCGGCGCCGGCTGGTCGAGTTGTTGGCAACTGCGCTGGCCGTGGCGTGCTGCGCCTAGTCGAGCCGGTGGCCATCGTTTGAATAGCAGACGCCTGCACCTGGTCGAGCCGGTGGCCACCGCGCCGGGCCTGGCCTGCTGCAGCTGGTCGATCTGTTGGCCAGGCTGTGCCCGCAGCTGGTGCCGGCCTGGTGGCGGTCGAGCTGATGGCCGGCCGCCGCGTCGGCCGTCGCCTGTTGCACCTGGTCTAGCTGGTGGGCACCGCACCGGCCGTGGCGTGCTGCAGCTGGTCGAGCTCTTGGCCGGGCTGTGCCTGCGGCTGTTCCCGTCCAAAATTCAGACGGGAACAGTTTTTCACCAGACGGGAACAGGAAAAGACTATTTGCGACAACGGGTTAGTGAGTCTGTTCCCGTTGTTCCCGTTGTTCCCGTTGCAAATTGGTAGGGGGTGAGTCCGGCGCAGTCATTCACTGCGGTTCGGTTCCGAAAAAGTCACTCACGCCGACCAGTGGCTGTCTCCTGATGCCTGGCGAAGCGTGGCGGCTGAATGAGATGCAGGAACTTTTGCAGGAACTTGATTGTTTGACATCCTGCTTTCATAGGTAAATTCAAGTGTCCCCGGCCCAAGTTACTGTTTGACGATGTTCAAGCAAGATCAGGGCGCTAAGTCAATCAACGACTTAGCGCCCTTTTCACGTCAGGCGTGGGCCGCCGTTGTCCTGCAGCAGGCGGGCTGGTGCAGCAACTTCTGCAGTCACCGCACTTCGGCGGCGAAAGCTGCTGCAGCGAGCCGGGGCGTGGCCCAGCATCCGCCTCCCGGCGACAAGACATCTACGCGATCATGCACGGCCCGACTGCGCGCAGCGCATCGGGCAGGGTGGATGGCCGACAACTGCGCCGCCGCCAGACTGCAGCCCTGGTCACTGCGTTGTCAGCGCAGACAACAGCCCCAGGGCGCTCCTGGCGGTCAGGTTCAAGGGCGCGAAGTGGTCGTCGCTGGAGTGGCGCAAGAAGGTGTCGCGGCCGTGTGCATCGGCTGCAGCAAAGCCCATGGACCAGGTCGCGAAGCGGCGCTCATCCACGGCAATCGACTCCAGCAGCTGCACACGGCGGTGCCGGCTGTCCTTGGCGATCTGGCAGAACACCTCGCTCACGGTTTCGCGCTCGCCCTCCAGCACTTGCAAGAAGCTGCGGCTGTCGAATACCAGCACGCCGGTGATGCAGCGGCGCTGGTTGGCCGCGCGCGCACGCTCGACGATTTCCTGCACCACGACGGGAGTCAGCGGGATGGCGACCTCGCTGGCATAGATCAGACGGATGAGCATGGCGGTTTCCTGGTTGGGCGGCGGTGTCCAGCGCACGCGCGATCCCATCTTTTCGGCGCACCCCGGCCCAGGTTGAGCGCCATTGCATGTCGCAGCAGAGGCGAACGCGCAGCGCACCTGCCGTCACTTCTGCAGCCACCCGAGCACCCGCGCGGTGCTGTCTTGATGGGCGAGTTGGAGTGACCCCGGCCCCGGCCCGCGGCGACTGCCGCGCCGCAACCGCGGTCCCGCGGCCATGTCTCAAGTCATGGCACCAGGCGGCCGATAGACCGGCGATGCGACACCTCCCGAGATTCGGCCTGCCCGATCTGCCCACGTCGGTCGACCCGTGGGAGCCGGTGCGCCGGCCGCCGCGGCACAACGACGAAGCCTTGACGGGCACCACCCGCACCTGGCTGCGCAAGCTGCCCGCCGGGCGGCGCCCGCTGCAGCTGTGCGCGCAGTTTCCGCGCGTGGCCAACCTCATCGCCTGGCACTGGCAGGATCCGGTGCAGTTGCACCGGGTGCTGGACGATCTGCTGCAGGACCGCCGCGGCGGCCGCGCAGGTTTCCCGGCTGCCGTGGTGCATGAACTGCGCCGGCTGCGTGATTTCAACGGCCGCATCGGCGAGGGCGAACGCACGCCGGGATACCTGGACTTGCTGCGGCGCTTCTGGTTGCGCCACTGATGCTGCCCCCGCCCTGGCCGATCCCGGCACGGGGCTAACATGAGCCGACGGCCCCCGGCTGTCCAACACGGTCCCCGCATGACGTCCATCGCACCCCGCCAGCGGCCCGCCCCCGCACCCGCTGACCCCAAGGCCGAGACCGCCGCCACGCGTCCGCGCGGGCGGCTGGACTGGCACCAGCTGCTGGGCTGGCTGCGCGACGACGGCCTGGTGAGCGAGGACGACGCCCAGCGTGTCATCAAGCGCTTCGGTGCCGGCGCCAGCAGCCTGCATGCCCTGGTGCGCCTGGGCGGTGCCGGGCTGCAGCACCAGGCCCGTGCGCTCGATTGCGAGGCGCTGACGGAATGGCTGGCGCAGCGTGTGCAGCTGCCCTATCTGCGCATCGACCCGCTGAAGGTGGACGTGGGCCGCGTGGCCGAGGTGATGAGCCTGCAGTACGCGGAGATGCGCAAGGTGCTGCCGGTCAACGTGTCGGCCGACACCGTCACCGTGGCCACCAGCGAGCCCTACGACACCGGCTGGATCGCCGAGATCGAATCGCACAGCCGGCGCCGGGTGAAGCTGGTGATCGCCAACCCCGAGGACGTGGCCCGCTACACCAGCGAGTTCTACAACCTGGCACGCTCGGTGCGCCAGGCGCAGAAGAGTGGCGAGACCTCGGCCACCGCCAGCTTCGAGCAGCTGGTGGAACTGGGCAAGGCCAACAAGCAGCTCGACGCCAACGACCAGGGCGTGGTGCAGGTGGTCGACTGGCTGTGGCAGTACGCCTTCGACCAGCGTGCCTCCGACATCCACCTGGAGCCACGGCGCGAGATGGGCGCCATCCGCTTCCGCATCGACGGTGTGCTGCACACCGTCTACCAGGTGCCGCTGACGGTGATGAACGCGATGACCGCGCGCATCAAGCTGCTGGGCCGCATGGACGTGGTGGAACGCCGCCGCCCGCAGGACGGCCGCATCAAGACCAAGCGGCCCGACACCGTGGAAGGCGCGGGCGACGAGGTGGAGATGCGCCTGTCCACCCTGCCCACCGCTTTCGGCGAGAAGATGGTGATGCGGGTGTTCGACCCGGAGACGGTGGTCAAGAGCGTGGAGGCGCTGGGCTTCTCGTCGCATGACGGCGAGCGCTGGGCGCAGCTGATCGGCCAGGCCCACGGCATCATCCTCGTCACCGGCCCCACCGGCAGCGGCAAGACCACCACGCTGTACTCCACGCTCAAGAGCCTGGCCACGGAATCGGTGAATGTCTGCACCGTGGAAGACCCGATCGAGATGATCGAGCCGGCCTTCAACCAGACCCAGGTGCAAGCAGCGCTGGACATGGGCTTTGCCGAAGGCCTGCGTGCCCTGATGCGCCAGGACCCGGACATCATCATGGTGGGCGAGATCCGCGATCTGGCCACCGCCGAGATGGCGATCCAGGCGGCGCTCACCGGCCACCTGGTGTTTTCCACCTTGCACACGAACGACGCGGCCTCGGCCATCACCCGGCTGATCGACCTGGGCGTGCCGCCCTACCTGATCTCGGCCACGGTGATCGGCGTGCTGGCCCAGCGCTTGGCGCGCACCCTGTGCCCGGCCTGCAAGGCGCGTGACGAATCCACCACCCGCGAGAGCCTGGACGCCCTGGTGCGGCCCTGGCGCATGTCGGGCGGCGTGCGGCCCTACAAGCCGGTGGGCTGCCTGGTCTGCCGCGAGACTGGCTACCGCGGCCGCGTGGGCCTGTACGAACTGCTGGTGCTGGGCGACGACGCGCGGCGTGCCGTGCATCCTGCGCACGACATGACGGCGCTGCGCCGCCAGGCGGTGAAGGACGGCATGCGGCCACTGCGCCTGGCCGGCATGATGAAGGTGGCCGAGGGCCAGACCACGGTCGACGAGGTGCTGCGGGCCACACCCGCCTGGTCGGAGAACTGAGCCAGGGCCTGGGCGCTTGTCCCGGCAGCGACACCCCGGGTGTGGCGCCGCCGGGCTTACGTGGAAACCACACCGGCCCCGGCGGGGGCGCTCCCTAGAATTCGGCACAACTGACATGCCGTCTCGAGGAGAGCGTACGATGAAAATCAAGAGCCAGAAAGACTTCTGGTCGGGTCTGATGTTCGTGGCCGTGGGCCTGGGCTTTGCCTGGGGTGCCACCACCTACAGCTTCGGCTCGTCGGCTCGCCCCGGGCCGGCGTACTTCCCGTTCGGCCTGGGCATTCTGCTGGCCATCATGGGTGCGCTGGTGTGGTTCGCCTCCGTGACGGTGGAAACCGAAGACGGCGAGCCCATCGGCGCCATCGCCTGGAAGCCGCTGATCATCATCACCAGTTCGGTGGTGATGTTCGGCCTCATCCTGCCCCGGCTGGGCCTGCTGCTGTCGCTGCCGCTGCTGATCATCGTGGCCGCGCTGGCCGGTGACGAGTGGCACTGGAAGGATTCCATCATCAGCGTGGTGGTGCTCACCCTGGGCTCCTGGCTGATCTTCATCAAGGGGCTGAGCCTGGTCATTCCCTTGTGGCCGTCGTTCATCACCGGTTGAGGAGACGACCATGGAACTCTTGAACAATCTGTCGCTGGGCTTCGGCGTGGCCTTCACGCTGACCAACCTGCTGTACGCCTTCGGCGGTGCGGTGCTGGGCACCCTGATCGGGGTGCTGCCCGGCCTGGGGCCGGTGACCACCATCGCGATGCTGCTGCCCAGCATCTATGCGCTGGACGCCACGCCCGCGCTGATCATGCTGGCCGGCATCTACTACGGTGCGCAGTACGGTGGCTCCACCACCGCCATCCTGATCAACGTGCCGGGTGAATCCAGCTCGGTGGTGACGGCCATCGACGGCTATGCCATGGCCCGCAAGGGCCGGGCTGGTGCGGCGCTGGCGGCCGCCGGCCTGGGCTCGTTCTTCGCCGGCTGCGTGGGCACCATCATCATCGCGGCCTTTGCGCCGCCCCTCACCGAGGTGGCCTTCAAGTTCGGCCCTGCCGAGTACTTCAGCCTGATGGTGCTGGGCCTGATCGGTGCCGTGGTGCTGGCCTCGGGCTCGCTGATCAAGGCGCTGGCCATGATCGTGCTGGGCCTGCTGCTGGGCCAGATCAACACCGACGTGATCTCCGGCGTGCCGCGCTTCTCCTTCGACATCCCCGAGCTGACCGACGGCATCGGCTTCGTCGCCATCGCCATGGGCGTGTTCGGCTTCGGCGAGATCATCGCCAACCTGGGCCGCCCGGCCGAAACACGCGAGGTGTTCACCAAGCATGTGACGGGCCTGTGGCCGACCCGGCAGGACTTCAAGGATGCGGCGCCCGCCGTGCTGCGTGGCACGGCCCTGGGGTCGATGCTGGGCATCCTGCCCGGCGGTGGTGCCCTGCTGTCGTCGTTTGCCGCCTACACGCTGGAAAAGAAGATGCGTGGCCGGCCCGACCAGGTGCCCTTCGGCCAGGGCAACATCCGCGGTGTGGCCGGCCCCGAGGCGGCCAACAACGCCGGCGCGCAGACCAGCTTCATCCCCATGTTGACCCTGGGCATCCCGCCCAATGCGGTGATGGCGCTGATGGTGGGTGCGATGACGATCAAGGGCATCCAGCCCGGCCCGCAGGTGATGACCAGCAACCCCGAGCTGTTCTGGGGCCTGATCGCCAGCATGTGGGTGGGCAACGCCATGCTGGTGATCCTGAACCTGCCGCTGATCGGCATCTGGATCAAGCTGCTGACCGTGCCCTACCGCTTCCTGTTCCCGGCCATCGTCACCTTCTGCTGCATCGGCAGCTACACGCTGAACAACAACAACTTCGACGTGTTCATGACGGCCATCTTCGCGGTGATCGGCTACGCCTTCTACAAGCTGGGCTGCGAGCCGGCGCCGCTGCTGCTGGGCTTCATCCTGGGCCCGATGATGGAAGAGAACCTGCGCCGTGCCCTGCTGCTGTCGCGGGGTGACTGGACCACCTTCGCCACCCGGCCGCTGTCGGCCGGCCTGCTGGTGGCCGCCGCGCTGATGGTGGTGGTGGTGATGCTGCCGTCGATCAAGGCCAAGCGCGAAGAGGCCTTCCACGACGAGGACTGACGGCGCAGCGCCTGCGCTGCACCTGAACCGACGGCCCCGCGAGGGGCCGTCGGCGTTTCAGGGTCTTCAGGCCTTCAGCGCCTCGTCGATCGCCCGCAGCAGCTGCTGGCCGTCCAGCGGCTTGGTCAGGAACTGGGTGGCCCCGGCGTCGAAGCACTCGTCGATGCGCTGGGGGCGGCTCTCGGCCGAGACCACGATCACCGGCAGCGCACGCCAGCGTGAATCGGCCTGCAGCGCCCGCAGCACGGCGATGCCGGGCTGGTCGGGCAGATCCAGGTCCAGCAGCACCAGGTCGGCCTCGGCGGCATGGGCCAGGCCCTCGGCGGCCGTGCTGGTGCACACCAGGGTGATGCCCGGGCGCTGCGCCAGCAGGGCCTGCATGGCCTGCAGGTCGGCCAGGTTGTCCTCGATGTAGAGCACGGTGCCGATGCTCACCTGCGGCCCCAGCGGCTGCAGGCTGCTCACCACGGTGCGCTGCGGTTCACCCGCCGGCCGTGGCAGGCGCAGGCTGAACACCGAACCCTGGCCCTCCTGGCTGCTGACCTCCAGCGTGCCGGCCATCAGGTCGGTCAGCTTGCGGCAGATCACCAGGCCGATGCCCGTGCCCTGGCTGCCCGGCTGGCCGGGTGTGCCCTGCCTGTCGCGGCCCAGGCGGTGGAAGGGGGTGAACAGCTCGCCCAGCTGGGCCTCGCTCATGCCGATGCCGGTGTCTTCCACCTCGATGCTGAGCTCGCCCACACCCGCCGGTCGGGTGCGCAGCACCACCTGGCCGCCGCGGCGGTTGTACTTCACCGCATTGCCCAGCAGGTTGACCAGCACCTGGCGCAGGCGCACCGGGTCGGCCTGCACCCATTCGGCCTGCGGGCTCAGCGACAGCTGCAGGTTCACCTGGGCCTGCTGCGCCGCCGGCTCCACCATGGCCATGGCCTCCTGCGCCAGCTCGGGCAGGCTCACCGGCTCCAGCGTCAGCCGCAGGCTGCCGGCTTCCATGCGGGACAGGTCGAGCACGTCGTTGATCATGTCCAGCAGGTGCCAGCCGGCCTGGCGGATCTGGGCCAGGCCATGGCGCTGCTGCGGATGGCTGGGCTGCAGGCCGTCGGCCATGTCCTCGCTGCCCAGCATCTGGGCAAAGCCCAGGATGGCGTTCAGCGGTGCCCGCAGCTCGTGGCTGAGCCGGGCCAGGAAGTCGCTCTTGGTGCGGCTGGCCACCTCGGCCTGCTCACGTTCACGCTCGGCCTCGCGCAGGCGCAGCACCTGGGTCAGGTCCTGCAGCGCACCCACGGTGGCCACCGGGGCGCCGCTGGCGTCGTGCAGGGTGCGCAGGCTGGCGGCCACCTGAAGCATGCGGCCGTCGGGCGTCAGAAAGCGCTGGCGCCGCGCCTGGCCGCCGCCCATGGCCACGGCCGTGCCATCGTCCTCGGCCACGTCGGGCAGGCGGAAATCGGCCAGCGGGCGCTGCAGCAGGTCGGCCGGGGCGCAGCCCATCATCTGGCAGAAGGCCGGATTCACCTCGACGATGCGCCCGGCGGGGTCGACCACGGTGACGCCGATGTTCACGCTGTCGAAGATGGCCCGGAAGCGCTGCTCGCTCACCGCCAGCCTGGCCTCGGCCTGGCGCCGCTCGTCGATCTCGGCCTGCAGCGCGGCGGTGCGCTCGCGCACCCGGTCCTCGATGCGGCGCAGCCGCCCGCTCAGGGCCAGCAGCAGGGCGCTGAGCATGGCCGCACCCACCACCGCGGGCAGGGCCAGCATCCACACCGCGGTGAACAGCCGGTTCTCGGCCGTGGGCGGCTCGCTGACCAGCAGGTCCAGCCGGTGCTCACCCAGCGTCAGCGGATAAGGCATGGCGCGCACCGCGTTGGCCAGCACGTCGGCCTGGCAGCCCGGTGGGCCGGCCAGGCGCTGGGCACCGGCGCTGCCGGCGCCATCCACCAGGCACACCCGCAGGTTGGGGTCGTCGTCGGCGGGCAGGGCGGGTTCCAGCAGGGCGTGGCTGTCCACCCGCACGAACACCAGCCTGCTGGCCGGCCCGCTGCCGGGCGGCCCCGCCACCGCCTGCAGCACCAGCAGCTGGGTGGGGCTCCCTGCGGCGGCCAGCTGCAGCGGCTGCACGATGGGCTGGCCCGGGCGGGCCAGGGCCCGGTCCAGGGCCGATGCCATGGCCGCATCCAGCACCAGCCGGCCGTCGGCGGCCGTGCGGGCGCCGGGCAGCACGCCGGTTTCGCCCTGGGCCAGCTGGGCATGGCGCAGCAGGGTCTCGCCCGGGCTGCCCGGGCCCGGCGCAGCGCGCTCCAGCCAGCCGGTGGCGCGCAGGCCGGCGATGCGCGCCATCCAGCCCGACGACAGCTGGTTGAACAGGCCCATGTCCTGGCCGTCACCGGCTGCGGCCAGCACGCCGCGCAGCGTCAGCACCGCGTCCATGGGGGTGGCCAGCAGCTGCTGCACCCGCACCCGGCGCAGGTTGGCCTCCCGGTCGAAGTGCACCTGCACACGCCGCTCGTCGCGGCGCGCCAGCTCGTCGAAGCCCGGCAGCATCGTGGCCACCAGCAGCAGCAGCGGCAAGGCCACCAGGCGGCGCCGCTCACGCCAGGGTTCGGCGGGCCGGGCCAGCCAGCACAGCAGCACCGGTGCGGTGACGATGATGCCGGCAGCGTCGGCGATGAAGCGGCCCACGGCGCCGGCCAGCTGCGGCGGCGACAGGGGCAGCGCCGAGGCGGCATCCTGTCCCCACTGGCCCAGCATGCCGCCCAGCACCCCCAGCGCGGCCGCGGCCGGTGCCGCCACCAGCACCAGGCGCCGCAGGCGCGGCCAGGTGTCGAGCTGCAGCAGCTCGGCATCGGCGGCATGGCGCATCAGCCAGCCCACCAGCATGGCCTGCAGCCCCAGCACCGCCGCGCCCACCAGGGCCGGCTGCAGGGCCAGGCCGCGTTGCCCCAGATCGGCGGCCAGCACGCCGGCCAGGGCCGCCGGCACCGTCCAGCGCCCACGCGCCATGGCGGCCGCCGCCACCACGCCCAGCACCACCGACAGCGGCGCCAGCATGGCCGTGCCCAGGGTGTAGGTGGGCAGCAGGGCCTGCAGCACGGCGCACAGCAGGGCCAGGGCGGCGGCGCGCAGGCCGTGGCGCCACCAGGGCAGGGCGGACTCCGGATCGGGGATGTTGGGCATGTGGCGGTGGGATTCGGTGGCGGTCGAGTATGGCCCAGCACCTGCAGGCCGCAGGCCCGCTGCTTCCTACAATCGCCGCCATGACCGCGCCGCCGCTGCAGGCCCCATCGCCCCCATCCGGCCCCGGTCAGGCCGCTGCAGTCGGCCGTTGGGTCGGGCCGCTGCTGGCCATGGGCGGTGCGGTGGCCTTTTCGGGCAAGGCCATCATCGTCAAGCTGGCCTACCGGCACGGCGTGGACGCGGTGATGCTGATCATGCTGCGCATGGCGGTGGCCCTGCCGTTCTTCCTGCTGATGTGCTGGTGGGCCGGCCGCGGCCGGCCGGCGCTGCCCTGGCGCGACCGGTGGATCGCCGCGGCGCTGGGCTTCAGCGGCTACTACCTGGCCAGCTTCCTGGACTTCCTGGGCCTGCAGCACATCACCGCCAGCCTGGAGCGGCTGATCCTGTACCTCACGCCGTCGGTGGTGCTGCTGCTGTCCTGGGCGCTGTATGGCCGGCGTGCCAGCGGCCGGCAGTGGGCGGCGATGGGGCTGGCCTATTTCGGCCTGGTGCTGGTGTTCGGCCACGAGCTGACGCTGGAAGGCCCGCGGGTGGCCCTGGGCACGGCCCTGGTGGTGGCCAGCACGCTCAGCTATGCCGTCTACCTGCTCTACAGCGGCGAGGTGGTGCAGCGCATCGGCGCGCTGCGGCTCACCGGCTGGGCCAGCGCGGTGGCCTGCGTGCTGTGCCTGCTGCAGTTCGCCCTGCTGCGCCCGCTGGGCGACCTGGGGCAGATCCCACCCCCGGTGCTGTGGCTGAGCCTGGTCAACGGCACGCTGTGCACCGTGGTGCCGGTGCTGATGGTGATGCTGGCCATCGCCCGCATCGGCTCGTCCAAGGCGGCGCAGTACGGCATGGTGGGGCCGGTCACCACCATCGGCCTGGGGGTGCTGATCCTGGGCGAGCCCTTCACCGCCTGGGTGGCGGCGGGCACGCTGTGCGTGCTGGGCGGTGTGGCCTTGCTCGCCCGTGCGCGCTGAGCCGCACTGCGGTTAAGGTGCGGGGCGCAACCGTTTCAACCAACGAGGAGAACACGCATGGATCTGGGCATCGCAGGCAAGTGGGCACTGGTGTGTGCCGCGAGCAAGGGGCTGGGGCGCGGCTGCGCCGAGTCGCTGGCGCGTGAAGGTGTCAACGTGGTCATCACCGCGCGGGGTGCCGAGGCGCTGGAGGCCACCGCCGCCGCCATCCGCCAGATGGCGCCCGCGGTGCAGGTGCGCACCGTGGTGGGCGACATCGCCACCGAAGCCGGGCGCGCTGCCGCGCTGGCCGCCTGCCCGCAGGTGGACATCCTGGTCAACAACGCGGGCGGCCCGCCGCCGGGGGACTTCCGCCAGTGGGACCGCGCCGCCTGGATCGCCGCACTCGACGCCAACATGCTCACCCCCATCGAGCTGATCAAGGCCACGGTCGACAAGATGGCCGAGCGTGGCTACGGCCGGGTGGTCAATATCACCTCGGCGGCGGTCAAGGCGCCGATCGACTTCCTGGGCCTGAGCAACGGCGCGCGCAGCGGGCTCACCGGCTTCGTGGCCGGGCTGTCACGCCAGCCGCAGCTGGCCGGGCGTGGCGTTACCCTCAACAGCATCCTGCCGGGCTCGTTCGACACCGACCGGCTCAAGCAGGGCTTCAAGGCCAATGCCGCCAAGGCCGGGCTCACACCCGAGGAACTGGCCGACCGCCGCCGCGTGATGGTGCCGGCGCAGCGCTTCGGCAACGCCGCCGAGTTCGGCGAGCTGTGCGCCTACCTGTGCAGCCTGCAGGCCGGCTACATCACCGGCCAGAACCTGCTGATCGACGGCGGCGCCTACCCGGGCACCTACTGACCGCGCGGGCGCGGCCCGCCGCGGGGCGCCGATACACTGGCGCCCCACCAGTTTCCGCCCACCGGCCCACCCGCCCACGTGTCCGACCGCCTCGCCGTCCTGCCCCAATACCTGCTGCCCAAGCAGGCGCTGACCCTGCTGGCCGGGGCCGTGGCACGCCGCCGCGGCGGTGGCTTCACCACCGCGCTGATCCGCCGCTTCGTGGCCCGCTATGGCGTGGACATGGCCGAGGCGGCCGAGCCCGACACCGCGGCCTATGCCAGCTTCAACGACTTCTTCACCCGCGCGCTCAAGCCTGGTGCCCGGCCGCTGGCCACCGCGCCGCTGCTGTGCCCGGTGGACGGCTCCATCAGCCAGTTCGGCCCGGTGGTGCAGGGCCAGGTGTTCCAGGCCAAGGGCCACCAATACAGTGCGACGGCCCTGGTGGGGGGCGATGCAGCCTTGGCCGCGCCCTTTGCCGACGGCGCCTTTGCCACGCTCTACCTGAGCCCGCGGGACTACCACCGCATCCACATGCCTTGCGCCGGCACGCTGCGGCGCATGCTGCATGTGCCGGGCGACCTGTTCTCGGTCAACCCCACCACGGCGCGTGGTGTGCCCGGGCTGTTCGCCCGCAACGAGCGGGTGGTGTGCGTGTTCGACGACGACGCCGGCCGGCCCTTCGTGCTGGTGCTGGTTGGCGCCACCATCGTGGGCAGCATGGCCACGGTGTGGCATGGCCTGGTGAACCCGCCACGCCCCGGCACCGTGCGCGCCTGGCACTACCGCGACCAGCCGCTGCGCCTGGCGCAGGGCGCCGAGATGGGGCGCTTCCTGCTGGGCTCCACCGTGGTGATGCTGTTCAGCAGCGCGCAGATGCAAGGCCTGCGCTTCAACCCGGCCTGGGCACCGGGCGGGGCCATCCGCATGGGCGAGGTGATGGCGTCGGCCTGAGGCCGGCTGTGCTAGAGCTCGGCCGCTTCGCCAGGCACCAACGGTCCTCGGGACCGATTGAGTCCGGGCTCAGCCGTCGGTGCTGAGCGCCTCGGCGCAATGCCAGGGCATTTCCAGCAGCCCGTCGTCGCCCGGCAGGGCCTGGATCTGGATGCGCGGCGCACCCGACTGCACCGGCCCGAAGATGGTGGCAAAGGCACAGTCGGCTGCGTCGCGCCCGGTGCCGAAGCGCACGAAGCCCATGGGGATGGCCGTGCCCGACGGGTCGAAGATGTACCAGCGCCCGTCCAGATAGGTCTCCACATAGGCGTGGAAGTCGGTCGGGCCCAGGGCCGGGTCGGCGCCGTAGTCGATGCCGGTGGCAAAACGCGCCGGGATGTTGACGGCGCGGCACAGCGCGATCATCAGGTGGGCGAAGTCGCGGCACACGCCCACGCCGTCCACCAGCGTGTCCATCGCCGAGGTGTTGGCATTGCTGGAGTTGGAGGTGAAGGCGGTGCGCTGCAGCACCCAGTCGCGGATGCCCTGCACCCGGCTGTGGCCCTGCCACTGCTGGCCGAACTCGCGCGTGGCCAGGCGGGTCAGGCGGTCGCTCTGGCAGTAGCGGCTGGGGTAGATGTAGCCCAGCGCCGGCGTGGGCAGGCGCGCCACCGGTGTCTCGGCGATGTTGGCCGGCCATTCCTTGTGGTGCAGCAGGTCCACCGTGGCGCTGTAGGCCACACGCAGCGGGCCGGGGCGTGCGCTCAGGCGCAGGTAGCGGTTGCCGGTCACCGGGTCGGTGTCCACGCTGTGGGGCACGTCCTGGTTCAGCGTCAGCAACTCCTGCAGCACCAGCTGCCGGGCGGTGTGCGCGGCGTGGATGTTGAAGATGAAGTCGCAGCCCGGCTGGGCCACCTCGTAGTCCAGTTCCAGCAGCAGGCGCAGCCGGATCATGGCGTGGGCCTCGGGGCGTGCGGTGGTGGGCTCAGGGTTTTCATGGGTGTTCCAGGGTTGGTCCGACCGTAACACCGAAAAGCCGTGGCACGGCATGCACCAGCATTGACCCCGCCGGTGCGCCTGGGCTAGCGTGGGCTTCCCCCGCCACCCACAGCGTCCCATGCGTGTCTTCACTGCCAGCCTGGCCACCGAGACCAACACCTTCGCCCCCATGCCCACCGGGCTGTCGGCCTTCACCGACGACGGGGCCTACTTTCCCGCCGGCACCCACCCGCCGGGCATGAGCTTCTTCGCCGGTCCGCTGGCTGCCGCACGCCAGCGTGCACGGGAACAGGGCTGGACCCTGCTGGAGGGCCTGGTGGCCGCCGCCCAGCCCGGCGGCACCACCACCCGCGTGGCCTACGAGACCCTGCGTGACCAGCTGCTGTCCGACCTGCGCGCGGCGCTGCCGGTGCAGCTGGTGCTGCTGGGCCTGCACGGCGCCATGGTGGCCGACGGCTACCCGGATTGCGAAGGGGATCTGCTCACCTGGGTGCGGCAGATCGTCGGCCCCGGCGTGGTGCTGGGTGCCGAGCTGGACCCACACCACCACCTCAGCCCGGCCATGCTGGCCCAGGCCGACCTGCTGATCGCCTTCAAGCAGTACCCGCACACCGACATCCTGGAGCGCGCCTTCGAGCTGGTGGACCTGTGCGCGGCCCAGGTGCAGCACGGCCGGCGGCCCTGCGTGTCGGTGGTGGACACCCACAGCATCGTGATGGTGCACACCACGCGTGAGCCGGCCAAGGGCTTCGTCGAGCGCCTGCAGGCGCTGGAGGGCCACGACGGTGTGCTGTCCATCAGCCTGACCCACGGTTTTCCCTGGGGCGACGTGGTCGACATGGGCAGCAAGGTCCTGGTCTACACCGACGGCCGCCAGGCCCAGGGTGATGCACTGGCGCGGCGCCTGGCCGACGAGCTGCTGCAGCTGCGCACGGCCATGGACACGCCCTTCCTGGGCATCGATGCGGCGCTCGACGCGGCGCTGGCCGCAGCACCCGGCCTGGTGGTGGTGGCCGACAGCGCCGACAACCCGGGCGGTGGTGCGGCCGGCGACAGCACCTTTCTGCTGCGCCGGCTGGTCGAGCGGCAGATCGGTACGGCGGCGCTGGGCCCGTTGTGGGACCCGCAGGCGGTGCGCATCGCCTTCGAGGCCGGCGTGGGTGCACGCCTGCCGCTGCGCATCGGCGGCAAGGTGGGGCCGCTGTCGGGTGAGCCGCTGGACGCCGACTGCACCGTGCTGGCACTGCAGCGCGACATGGTGATGAGCGCCCTGGCCGGCACCACCCAGCCGCTGGGTGATTGCGCCCTGGTCGACGTGGCCGGCGTGCAGGTGGTGCTGATCAGCCGCCGCAGCCAGGCCATGGGCACCGATCTGTTCACCCAGCTGGGCTGTGTGCTGACCGGCCTGCGCATCGTGGTGGTCAAGTCATCGCAGCACTTCCGTGCGGCGTTTGCGCCGCTGGCGGTGCAGGTGCTGTACTGCGCCGCGCCGGGCACCGTCAGCAACGACCTGGCGCGGCTGCCTTACCGCCACATCCGCCGGCCAAAGTGGCCGCTGGACGGGCCGCTGGACGCGCCGCTGGATGCCGAGACGCCGCCGCCCTGAGCCTTGGCCTGGGTCTTGCTGTCCTGCCTTGCGGAAACCCCGATCCGGTGGTTTGCCGAATTGCGATAGCGTGCAGGCACCGGCTTGAGGCAGCTTCGCCGGACAGTCTGAATCTTTCTGGAGCATTCCCTACATGAAACTCAATCGCCGCCTTGCCGCCGCAGCCGCCCTGTCGGTGTTGTCGCTGGCCACGTCCGTGCCTGCCCTGGCCCAGGGCACCGTGCTGCGCGTGGTGCCGCACTCCAACCTGGCCATCCTCGACCCGATCTGGACCACTGCCTACATGAGCCGCAACCACGGCTACATGATCTACGACACCCTGTTCGGCACCGACGAGACCGGCAAGGTCAAGCCGCAGATGGTGGAGAGCTGGACGGTCTCGGGCGACAACCGCTTGTGGACCTTCAAGCTGCGCAAGGGCCTGGAGTTCCACGACGGCAAGCCGGTGACTGGTGACGACGTGATCGCCTCCCTCAACCGCTGGGGCAAGCGTGACGCCATGGGCTCGGCCCTGTACCAGTTTGTCTCGCGCATGGATTCGCCGGCGCCCGACACCTTCCGCGTCTTCCTGGGCGAGGCCTGCGGCTTTGTGCTGGAGGCCCTGGGCAAGCCGGGCTCCAACGTGCCCTTCATCATGCCCAAGCGCATCGCCGAGACCGACGCCTTCAAGCAGATCGAGGAGCACATCGGCTCGGGCCCCTACACCTTCAAGCGCGACGAGTTCAAGCCCGGCGACAAGGCGGTGTACCTGAAGAATGCCAAGTACGTGCCGCGCAGCGAGCCGCCCTCGGGCACCACCGGCGGCAAGCATGTCTACGTCGACCGGGTAGAGTGGAACCTGGCCCTGCGCGATGCCCAGGCCCAGGTCAACGCGCTGCAGAAGGGCGAGGTCGACATCGTCGAGGCCCTGGGCTTCGACCACTACGAGACCGCCAAGGCCGACACGGCCAACATGCAGCTGCCCAAGTACGCCACCTACGGCCTGCAGTACATGGCGCGCTTCAACCACCTGCACAAGCCCTTCGACAACCCCAAGGTGCGGCAGGCGGCGATCGCGGCGATGTCGCAGGAGCCCTTCCTGCGTGCGCAGGTGGGCGTGAAGGAGCTGTACAAGACCTGCCCCAGCATGTTCATCTGCAACACGCCCTACGGCAGCCTGGCCGGCAGCGACCTGCAGGCCAAGAGCAACATGAAGAAGGCCCAAGAGCTGCTGAAGGCCAGCGGCTACGACGGCACGCCCATCGTGATCATGAAGCCCACCGATCTGGCCAGCATCCAGAAGCTGCCCGACGTGGCCGCCCAGCTGCTGCGCCAGGCCGGCTTCAAGGTCGACCTGCAGGCCATGGACTGGCAGACCCTGGTGGGCCGCCGCGCCAAGAAAGACCCGATCGACAAGGGCGGCTGGCACATGTTCCTCACCGCCTGGCAGACCTTCGACGTGTGGAGCCCCATCGCCAACCCCACCATGGACACCCGCGGTGAAAAGAGCGGCTGGTTCGGCTGGGCCTCGGACGACAAGCTGGCGGGCCTGCGCAACGAGTTCATGCGCGCCACCGACGACGCCACGAAGAAGAAGCTGGCCGACCAGATCCATGCACGTGCCTTCGAGATCGGCACCCATGCGCCGCTGGGTGAATACATGCAGCCCATGGCCGCGCGCAAGAACATCAGCGGCTTCTTCATCACCAACAGCAACATCTACTGGAACCTGAAGAAGCAATGAGGCCCTGCGGCCCCACCGCGCCACCCCGGCCTGGTGGGGCTGCTGCCCACACCCGATGCTGAACTTCCTCCTCAAGCGGCTGGCGTCCACGCTGCCGGTGCTGCTGATCGTCTCGCTGCTGGTCTTTCTGATGCTGCGCCTGACGCCGGGTGACCCGGCGGCGGTGCTGGCGGGTGACGCGGCCAGCACCGACCAGATCGCCCAGATCCGCACCAACCTCGGCCTGGACAAGTCCATCCCCGAGCAGTTCCTGATTTGGGGCGGCCACCTGCTGCAGGGCGACCTGGGCCAAAGCTACTACTACAAGACCGAAGTCACCACCCTGATTGCCCAGCGTCTGGAGCCCACGGTGTCGCTGGCCCTGATCACCATCACCCTGGCGGTGCTGATCGCCGTGCCGCTGGGTGTGCTGGCGGCCTGGCGCTTCGGCGGCTGGCTGGACAAGGCGCTGATGGGCTTTTCGGTGCTGGGCTTCTCGGTGCCGGTGTTCGTCAGCGCCTACCTGCTGATCTGGCTGGTCTCGCTGAAGCTGGGCTGGCTGCCGGTGCAGGGCTACAAGCGCATCGCCGACGGCGTCGGCCCCTGGCTGTACCACCTCACCCTGCCGGCCATCACGCTGAGCCTGGTCTACATCGCGCTGATCGCCCGTGTCACCCGCGCCAGCGTGCTGGAGACCCTGGGCGAGGACTACATCCGCACCGCCCGCGCCAAGGGCCTGCCCGAGGTGGTGGTGTTGATGCGCCATGCCCTGGCCAATGCCGCCGTGCCCATCGCCACGGTCATCGGCATCGGTGTCGCGCTGCTGATCGGCGGCGTGGTGGTCACCGAATCGGTCTACGCCATCCCCGGCCTGGGCCGGCTGACGGTGGACGCCGTGCTGGCGCGTGACTTCCCCACCATCCAGGGCGTGATCCTGTTGTTCTCCTTCATCTACGTGATGGTCAATCTGCTGGTCGATCTGTCCTATGTCTTCTTCGATCCGCGGATCAGGTACTGACGCCATGAGTGCCCAACCCGATTTCGAGGCGCTGTCGGTCGAGAACGCCACCGTCCATGTGCAGCCCAGCGCCTGGCAGCGGGTGCGGCGCAACATGTCGGTGCGCATCGGTGGCACGGTGATGCTGGTGCTGGTGCTGGTGTCGCTGGCCGCGCCCTGGCTGGGCACGGTCGATCCGTCGCTGTTCGACCCCGCCAGCCGCGACCTGCTGCCCGGCAAGACCGGCGAGATCACCACGCTGGAAGGTGAGCAGCTGCAGCACCGCTTCATCATGGGCAGCGACAGCTTCGGCCGCGACATCTACAGCCGGGTGATCTACGGCACCCAGGTGTCGCTGATCGTGGGGCTGTTCACAGCCGTGGTCGCCCTGGCCTTCGGCATCGTGCTGGGCCTGCTGGCGGGCTTTCTGCGCTGGCTGGACGGGCCCTTGATGCGGGTGATGGACGGCGTGATGGCCATCCCGGCCATCCTGATCGCCATCGCCCTGGTGGCCATGTGGCGCGGCAGCCTCACCACGGTGGTGATCGCCATCGCCATCCCCGAGATCCCGCGGGTGGTGCGGCTGGTGCGCTCGCTGGTGCTCACCATCCGCGAAGAGCCGTATGTCGAGGCCGCCATCTCGCTGGGCACACCCACCTGGAAGATCATGGGCCGCCACATCCTGCCCAACACCGTGGCGCCGCTGGTGGTGCAGGCCACCTTCATCTGCGCCGCCGGCATCCTGACCGAGGCCGCGCTCAGCTTCCTGGGCGTGGGCCTGCCGCCCGACATCCCCACCTGGGGCAATGTGATGGCCGAGGGGCGGGCGCAGTTCAACGAGTACCCGCACAACATCTTCTTCCCCGGCATCTTCCTGGCGGTGACGGTGCTGGCGGTGAACATCCTGGGTGACGGCTTGCGCGACACGCTCGACCCCAAGATGGCGAAGCGAGGCTGAGCATGGCCCAAGACCAGCCCATCCTGGAGGTGCGTGACCTCACCATCGCCTTGCCCTCGGGCGGCGACCGCGCTACCGCCGTGCGCAACGTGTCGTTCAGCGTCGGCCGCGGCGAGATCCTCTGCCTGGTCGGTGAATCGGGCTCGGGCAAGAGCGTCATCGCGCAGAGCGTGATGGGCCTGCTGCCCAAGACCCTGCCGGTGCAGGGCGGCCAGATCCTGCTCGAAGGCGAAGACATCACCCATGCACCGCTGAGCCGGCTGCGTGAACTGCGCGCCACCCGCATGAGCATGATCTTCCAGGAGCCGATGACGGCCCTGAACCCGGTGATGACCTGCGGCGACCAGATCGACGAGGTGCTGAGCCAGCACACCAAGCTGTCGCCTGCCGAGCGCCGCGAGAAGGTGCTGAACATCGTGCGCGAGGTGCTGCTGCCCGACCCCGAGCGCATGGTGGCCAGCTACCCGCACCAGCTCAGCGGCGGCCAGCGCCAGCGCATCATGATCGCCATGGCCCTGGTGCTCGACCCGGTGCTGCTGATCGCCGACGAGCCCACCACCGCGCTCGATGTCACCACCCAGGCCCAGATCCTGAAGCTGGTGCTCGACCTGCAGCACCGCCATGGCGCGGGTGTGCTGTTCATCACCCATGATTTCGGCGTGGTGGCCGAGGTGGCGCACCGGGTGGCGGTGCTGCGCCTGGGCGACATGGTGGAGATCGGCGCGAAGGACGCAGTGCTGCAGCGCCCCAGCCATGCCTACACCCGCATGCTGATGGCCGCCGTGCCCACGCTGCACCTGAAGGAACGCGCCAACGACCCCAGCGCACCCGTGGTGCTGAAGGTGCAGGGCCTGGAGAAGATCTACGCCACCAAGGGCTGGTTCGGCGCCGCGCGCACGGTGCATGCGGCCAAGGCAGTGAACTTCGAGATCAAGCGGGGCCAGACGCTGGGCATCGTCGGTGAATCGGGCTCGGGCAAGAGCACGGTGGCGCGCTGCATCGTGCGCCTGATCGACCCCAGCGGCGGCAGCGTGCTGCTGGGCGGCGACCGCCCCGGTGAAGCCGCCGAAGACATCGCCATGATGTCGGCCAGCCGCCTGCGCCCGCTGCGCCAGCGGGTGCAGATCGTGTTCCAGGATCCGTACCGGTCGTTGAACCCGCGCCGCACCGTGGCCCAGGCCATGGTCGAAGGCCCGATGAACTACGGCCTGGGCCACAGCCAGGCGATGCAGCGCGCGCGGGATCTGCTGGCCCTGGTGCGCATGGACGGCAGCGCCATGGACCGCTACCCGCACCAGTTCAGCGGCGGCCAGCGCCAGCGCATCTGCATCGCCCGCGCGCTGATGATGGAGCCCGAACTGCTGGTGGCCGACGAGGCGGTGAGCGCACTCGATGTGTCGGTGCAGGCCCAGGTGCTGCAGCTGTTCGAGGAGATCCGCAGCCGGCTGAACCTGGCGATGCTGTTCATCACGCACGACCTGCGCGTGGCCAGCCAGGTGTGTGACCAGCTGGCGGTGATGAGCAAGGGCGAGGTGGTGGAGTACGGCCCGGCGCACCAGGTCTTCGGCCAGCCGCAGCATGCCTACACCCAGGCGCTGTTCGCGGCCGCACCCGGCCGCGACTTCGCCTTCGGCGCGGCATGAGCCAGGCCGGCCGCAGCACAGCGGGTTGAGCTTGCAAGACCGCCGCCCGTCCAGTGCCGTCGCGCTGGCCCATCCCCTGGCCGACCCGCTGGCCGATGCAGCGGTGGTGCGGGCCTCGTTCGAATCGGCACCCGATGGGGTGCTGGTGCTGGCGCGTGACGGCCGCATCCTGGCCTACAACTGGGTCTACCGCAGGCTGTGGAACTTCAGTGACGACATGCTGGCGCGGCGCAATGCCCTGGAGTGGCGCCAACACACCGCCCGCCAGTTGCAGGACCCGCAGGCCTATCTGCAGGGCATGGACGATCTGCTCGGCACGGCGCAGAGCCGGGTCTTCGACACCCTGGCGCTGCTGGACGGCCGCGTGTTCGAGCGCCACGTCTCGCCGATGGAGGTGCCCGGCACACCGCCGGCGGTGGTGGTGCGCTGGCGCGACATCACCGAGCGCCACCGTGCCGAGCAGGCGCTGGCGGGCACGCAGGCACGGCTGACGGCGATCTTCCAGCATGCGCTGAATGCCATCCTGCTGGCGTCCGACGACGGCATCTACCTGGATGCCAACCCCGCGGCCTGCAGCCTGCTGGGCTACAGCCATGCCGACCTGGTGGGCCGTGCGGTGGCCGAGCTGGTGGTGCCCGAGCGCGAGCACACACCCAGCGCCTGGTTCAGGTTCCGCCAGGCCGGCAGCGCCAGCGGCCGGGTGCGCCTGCGCCGGCGCGACGGCAGCGTGGTCGAGGCCCAGTACAACGCAGTGGCCAACGTGCTGCCGGGCGTGCACCTGTCGGTGCTGTCCGACGTGTCCGAGGAACTGCGCCACCAGCAGCGCCAGCAGGAGCTGACGGCGCTGATGGACCTGGCCATGATGGACGCCGACCTGGTGTTCTGGGATGCCGACCTGCGCAGCGGCCGCATGAGCTCGGTCAACGGCCACTGGCATGCCATGCTGGGCTATACCCGCGACGAGGTGGCCGACACCCTGGACGCCTGGGACGCGCTGGTGCACCCCGACGATGCCACCGGCCGCCTGCTGGCCTGGGAGGCCCACCTGCTGGGCAGCACAAGCACCTTCGAAGCCGAGTTCCGGGTGCGCCACAAGCGGGGCCACTGGGTGTGGATGCAGGCCCGGGGCCGGGTGGTGGAGCGCTCGCCCAGCGGCGAGCCGCTGCGCGTGGCGGGCCTGCGCATGAACATCACGCGCCGCAAGGAGACCGAGGCCCGGCTGCAGGGCCTGGCCCACACCGATGCACTGACCGGCGTGCTCAACCGCCGCCGCTTCACCGACCTGGCGGCCGACGAGCTGTCGCGCGCGCAGCGCCACGCCACGCCGGTGGCCTTGCTGATGATCGATCTGGACCACTTCAAGGCGGTGAACGACAAGCTGGGCCATGCCGGTGGTGATGCCGTGCTGCGCAGCTTTGCGGCCACCGCCGAAAGCGTGATGCGCCAGGGCGATGTGTTCGGCCGCGTGGGTGGCGAGGAGTTCGCCGCCCTGCTGCCACAGACCACGCTGGCCGGTGCGGTGGTGGTGGCCGAGCGCCTGCGCCAGCGCATTCAGGGCCAGCCGGCCCAGGTGGGCAGCGTGGAACTGGCCTTCACCGTGAGCATCGGCGTGTCGGCCTGGGCCGGTGCGGACAGCACCGAGCCCGACATCGACCGGCTGATGGTGGCGGCCGACCGCGCCCTGTATGCCGCCAAGGCCCAGGGCCGTGACCGGGTGGTGGCCGATGCGCCGCCGGACGCCGCACCGGGCATCCCACCAGACACCCCGCCAGCCACGCCCCCAGCCACGCCCCCAGTCACCCCACCCACCAGCGGGTGATACTGGCGCTGCCCCTCCACTGCCGCACTGCAAGCCCATGCCCCGCATCCTGATCGCCGGCTACCAGCACGAGACCAACACCTTCGCCCCCAGCCTGGCCGACTGGCCGGCCTTCACCCGGGGGGATTCGTTCCCCGCCTTCAGCCAGGGCCGGGCCATGCAGGAGGCGATGACCGGGGTGAACATCCCCATCGGCGGTTTCATCGATGCGGCCAAGGCCCATGGCTGGACCCTGCTGCCCTCGTGCTGGGCCGGCGCCATCCCGTCGAGCTTCGTCACCGAGGATGCCTTCGAGCGCATTGCCGGCTGCATCGTGGCCGATGTGCAGGCCGCCGCCGCCGCGGGGCTGGACGGCATCTACCTCGACCTGCACGGTGCGGCCGTGGCCGCGCATGCGGCCGACAGCGAAGGGGAACTGCTGGCCCGGCTGCGTGCCATCGTCGGCCCCAAGGTCCCCATCGTGGCCAGCCTGGACCTGCATGCCAACGTCACCCGGCGCATGCTGGCCCAGGCCGACGCCCTGGTCAGCTACCGCACCTACCCGCATGTGGACATGGCCGCCACCGGCGAGCTGGCCGCGCAGCTGCTGGCGCGCCGGCTGAAGTCCGGCCAGCGTGAGCCGCAGCATGCACGCCGACTGCCCTACCTGATCCCGCTGAACGCGCAATCCACCTGGATGCAGCCGGCCCAGGGCCTGTACGAGGCCCTGGCCGAACTCGACCAGCGCCACGGCACGGTGCTGAGCTTCTGCATGGGTTTCCCGGCCAGCGATTTCGACGAGTGTGCACCCATGGTCTGGGGCCATGGTGAACAGGCCGAGGCGGCGGTGGAGCAGCTCTACCGCCTCGTCTCACCGCCGGCGCAGTGGCAGCAGCAGATCCTGCCGGCACGCGAGGCCGTGGCCCAGGCGCTGGCGCTGGCCGCCAATGCATCCAAGCCGGTCGTCATCGCCGACACCCAGGACAACCCCGGCGCCGGTGGCGACAGCAACACCACCGGCCTGCTGCATGCGCTGATCGCCCAGGGCGCGGGCCAGCGCTTCCCGGGCCAGGTGGCGCTGGGCCTGGTGTTCGACGCCGCGGCCGGCCGCGCTGCGCTGGAGGCGGGCGTGGGCGCCGAGCTGGAGCTGGCGCTGGGCAAGTCGGTGCCCACCTTCAGTGGCCAGGACAGCGACCCGCCGGTGCGCGGCCGCTTCAAGGTGCGCGCCGTCAGCGACGGCCGGGTGACGCTGAAGGGCCCGATGATGCGCGGCGTCAGCGTCAACCTGGGCCCCAGCGCCTGCCTGGAGATCGCCGGCATCCTGGTGGCCGTGGTCAGCGGCAAGAAGCAGCTGCTGGACCGCGAGCTGCTGCGCATGGTGGGCATCACCGCCGAGGCCATGCGCCTCATCGTGGTCAAGAGCAGCAACCACTTCCGCGCCGATTTCACGCCCATCGCCAGCAGCGTGCTGGTGGCCAAGGCGGCAGGCCCGATGGCCGCCGACCCGGGTGATCTGCCCTGGAAGAACCTGGGCGCCGGGATTCGCACGCGGCCATGAGCCGCGGCTGGATGCTCAGCGCGGCCCCACCACGCCCGGGCTGATCCACTGCCGCCAAACGTGCACCGGCACGGCCGGGCCGGCGGCGGCATAGGGCGCCAGCGCGGCCTGCAGTGCGGCGGTGTCGGTGCCACGTGCCAGCAGCACCTCGGCCACCGGGCCATCGGCCAGGGTGTACCAGGCGCCCAGGGTGCCGGCGTCCACCAGCTGGCGCAGCAGCCTGTGCCGCTGCGCGGCGGCGGGGTCGGGTTGTGGCGGGCGGCCGATCAGCACGATGCGCACCTCCTCGATGCGGCTGGCGTCGATGCCCTCGGTGTGCAGGGGCTGGTGGGCCAGGGCGCGCTGTGCCTGCAGCTGCATGTAGCCGTCGCGCACATAGGCGTCGGGCTGGAAGTAGCCGGTCAGTTCGTCCAGGCTGGCGGCGCGCACCACCACGATGCCACGCTTGCGCTGTGAGGGGTCGGCCAGCGGCCCGGCCGACAGCAGCCGGCCCTGGGCAAACAGGCGCTTGAAGTTCTCGATGTGGCCACGCTGCATGGCGGCCACGGCGTCCTTGTCGGGCGGTGTGGGGCGGCCTGTCTCCAGGAAAACGAACCACAGGTCGCTGGGTGGCGCAGGGGGCGTGGCCGCACAGGCCGCCAGCCAGGCGAGGGGGGCGAGGCAGAGTGTGCGTCTGTGCATGCCGCCAGCATCCGCCGCCCGGCCGGCCCGGTCAAGCCGCATGCGGTGGCAGCTGCGCCAGCGCACGCACCGGCGAGCAGGCGATCACCGTCGCCTGCAGCACGAAGCCCGCCAGCGCCAGCAGCAGGCAGGCCGCCGCGCCCCACTGCGCACCCACGGCCGCACCCAGGGCCGCACCCAGCGGCCGGGCGCCCATGTTCACCGTGAGAAAGATCGCCGACACCCGGCCCAGCAGGGCCTGCGGCGTCACCGTCTGCCGCAGCGTGGTGCTGCTGATGGTCCACAGGATGGGCCCGGCGCCGAACAGGAAGAAGCTGGCGCCCGCCAGCAGGCCGGTGGGCCACCACAGGCTGGCCACCATGGTGGCCATGGCCAGCACCGAGCACAGCGGGCCCAGCACCACCACCGTGCCGAAGGGCAGGGCAGCCAGCACACGCGGCGCCGCCAGTGCGCCCAGCACCATGCCGGCGCCGTAGGCCGCCAGGGTGAAGCCGACGGCCTGCGCGTCCAGCCCCAGGCTGCGCATGGCGTAGGGCACATAGGCCGCCTGCAGCACGAACCACGACACATTCCAGGCCACGGCGGTCAGCAGGATGGGGCGCAGCAGGCAGTGCTGCCACACGAGGGCGGCGCCTTCTTTCAGCTCCAGCCAGGGGTGGCGGATGGGTGCAGGTGTGCGGGGCGGTTCGGGCAGGCGGGCCAGCAGCGCCACCGCCGCCAGCGACAAGCCGGTGGCCAGCGCAAACGCCAGCCCACCCCCGGCCCAGCCCACCAGGGCGCCGGCCAGGGCCGGCCCGCCGGCATAGGCGATGCTGCGTGCCAGCTCCAGCCGGCTGTTGGCCGCGCCCAGTGCCGCGCGGGGCACCAGGGCCGGCACCAGGGCGGGCGCGGCCACGCTGAAGCCCACCGTGCCGGCCGCGCCCACAAAGCCCAGCACGCCCAGCAGCGCCAGCGACAGCTGCCCGCTGGCCGTGCCCAGCAGCAGGGCGGCCAGCGACAGCGCACGCAAGGCCTCGGACGCCACCATCAGCCGCCGCCGCGACTGGCGGTCGGCCAGCAGGCCCAGCGGGATGGCCAGCAGCAGAAACGGCAGGCTCTGCACCAGGTGCAGCAGGCCGATCTGGCCCGGCCCGGCGTTCAGCGCCAGCACCGCCACCATGGGCACGGCGGCCAGGCTGACCTGCTCGGCGGCCTGGGCGGCCAGGTTGGCGTCGGCCAGGCGCTGGAAGGCGGGGGGGAAGGTGGTGGACGGCAGGTCCGGCGTCATCGACGCGTCTGGGGCGGGTGCGGGCATGGCGGGATGCTGCCGGCAGCGGCCGCTGCGGGCTGGCCGTTTTCGGACCCGTGGCCAGAGCTTGGCGCCCCGGTCAGGCTGCGGCTGCCGCTCCAGCCCGCGCCCGCAGCCGCATGCGCAGCCCCACCGGCGTCATCGTGAAGTTCATCTGCTCCACCGGTGGCTGGCCGTCGGCGGTGTCCACCATCTCGATGTCGAAGTGCTGCAGCAGCACCGCCAGGCCCATCTTCATCTCCAGCAGGGCCAGGTAGCGGCCCGGGCAGATGCGCGGCCCGGCGCCGAAGGGCATGGAGATGCGCTTGGCGGCGCTGGCCACCTGGGCCGGGCCGCCGGCCGTGGCCAGCCAGCGCTGGGGATCGAAGTGGTCGGCCTGCGCCACATGGGTCTCGCTGACCGAATCCACCCGCATCAGGCCGAACACGATCATGCCGGTGTGGATCTGCACCCCGCCCACCGCCGTGTCGCGCAGTGCCTGCTGCGGCAGCAGCGGCGCCACCGGCTTCAGGCGCATGGTCTCGTGGCAGCAGGCCTCCACATAGTCCAGCTGCTCCACCATCTCCAGCGTGGGCAGCGCCTCGCGGCCGCACACCCGGCGCACCTCCTCGGTGGCCAGGGCCAGGGCCAGCGGGTTCAACCACAGCAGGTGCACCATCCAGGCGATGGTGTTGGCCGTGGTGTCCTCGCCGGCCAGCAGCATGGTCAGCACATTGCCGGCCACCTGGCTGTCGTCGATGCCGCTGTCGGGCTGGTCGGCCGCGGTGACCATGGCCTCCAGCAGGTTGTGCGGGTGCTCGCGCCGTGCCGGGTCGGCGGCCAGCTGGGCGCGGGCCTGGGCGATGAAGCCGTCCACCGCCTGCTTCACCGCCACCAGGCTGCGCTGCAGCGATTTGTCGGCCGCCGACGGGAACCAGCGCCAGGTGGGCAGCGGCGCAAACACCCGCCGGGTGATGGCCGGGAAGATCTGGTCCAGGTGCTGCTGGATCACGTCGTCGTCGGATTCCAGCGTGTTCACCGTGGCGCCGAAGGCCAGGCCGGCGATGGTGTCCACGGTGTAGCGCATCAGGTCGGCCTGCAGGTCGATGGCCGTGCCGCTGGCGGCCGCCTTTTGCCAGCGCCCCACCAGGCGCTGGGCCACGCCCTGCAGCGAGGGGAAGTAACGCCGCACATGGGCGGGGTCGAAGCCGTGCATCACCATGCGGCGCTGGCGCTTCCAGGCGTCGCCGGTGGCGTTGAACACGCCCACCGGCAGGCCCATCTCCTCGACGATCTCGCGCAGCCGGCTGGTGCGCCTGAACCCATCGGGCCGGTCGCGCAGCGTGGCCTGCACCAGGGTGTGGTCACCGAACACCACGGCCTGGCGGCTGCCCAGCTTCAGCCTGAACACCGGGCCGAACTCGCGGCACCACTGCTCCATCTGCAGGTGCAGGCGCTCGGGCTGGATCTGCAGCAGGTTGCCCACCACCGGCAGGCCCCGCGGGCCGGGCAGCTCGTGGAAGCGGCGCAGCGGGGGGGCGGTGGTCGGCGTGCTGGAGGTGGTGTCCACGGTCATGGGCTGGGCTTTCGCTGGGAGGGAGAGCGGGCTGTCGCCTGCGGCACGCAGCCGCACTGCGAGGCATGCCAGCATGGTGCCATGCCCCATCCCCCGGCCCAGGCCTCGCTTCCCCCATGCGCCCGGCGCTGATCCCGCCGGTGCTGGCCATCGCCTGGGGCCTGAACTGGCCGGCGGTGAAGACCATGCTGTCCATCATCCCGCCGTTCTCGGCGCGCGCCCTGGGCCTGGGCCTGGGGGTGTTGCTGCTGGCCGCGCTGGCGCTGTTGCGCCGCACCACGCTGTGGCCGCAGCGTGGCGCCTGGCCGGCCATCCTGGTGGGCGGCCTGCTGACCGTGGCCGTGTTCAACATCTGCACCGCGTTTGCCCAGCTCACCACCAGCACGGCGCGCGCGGCGGTGCTCACCTTCACCATGCCGCTGATGTCGGCGGCGCTGGCCTGGTGGCTGCTGGGCGACCGGCCCGACCGCCGCAGCCAGGTCGCCCTGGGCCTGGGCGCGCTGGGGGTGCTGACGCTGGCCATGCCGGTGCTGCAGGCGCTGGCCGCCGCGGCGGCGGGCGCAGCGCAGGCGCCGGGCAACTCGCTCTGGGGCCTGCTGCTGCCCCTGGGCGCCGCCCTGGCCTGGGCCCTGGGCACGGTGGCCACCAAGCGCTGGCCACCGCCGGGCGACGGCATCGTGATCACCGCCTGGCAGCTGGGCCTGGGCGCGGCGGTGGCCGCGGTGGCGGCGCTGGCCGCGGGCGAGCAGCTGCCCACCGTGTGGCCGCTGCGGGTGCAGGTGGCCCTGGCCTGGCATGTGCTGATCGCCACCGCCGTGGCCTATGTGCTGTGGTACCGGCTGCTGGCCTCGGCCAGCGCCACCGTGTCGTCACTCACCACGCTGGCGGTGCCGGTGGTGGGCGTGCTGGGCGCCATGGCCCTGGTGGGCGAGCGGCCGTCGGGCACCGACTGGATCGGCTTCGGCCTGGTGCTGGGCGGTGCGGCCCTGGCGCTGCTGCGGGTGGGCAAGCCCGCGGCCTGAACGGCACGCCGCGCTGCGTGCCATCATCGCCCGATGCTCCAGACGCTGAAAGACCTGTTCGACAGCCTGCTGCCGCCGGCCCGTGGTGTACCGGCGCAGTCGGCCGAGCACACCCTGCAGCTGGCGGCCGCCGTGCTGCTGGTGGAGGTGATGCGCGCCGACACCAGCTTCCACGCCGCCGAGCGCGGCGCGGTGCTGGCCGCGCTGCGCAAGGTCTTCGACCTGGCCGACGACGAGGCCCAGCGGCTGGCCGAACTGGCCACGGCCACGGCCCAGCAGGCCACCGACCTGTTCGGCTTCACCAGCCATGTCAACGCGCATTTCGACATGGCGCAGAAGCTGCACATGGTCGAGCTGATGTGGCAGGTGGCCTATGCCGACGGCCACCTGGCCGACCATGAGCGCCATCTGCTGTGGCGGGTGGCCGACCTGCTGCATGTGCCGCAGGGCGCTTATGTCAACGCCCGCCTGCGGGCGCAGGCGGCTGCGGGCCTGTAGTCAGCCGGGCCGGTAGAACGGCACGTCGCCCAGGATGGTGGCGCGGTGCATCACGCGCCGCGCCGGCAGGTAGTCGGCCGTGGCGTAGTGCTGGGTCAGGCGGTTGTCCCAGAAGGCCACGTCGCCCAGCTTCCAGCGCCAGCGCACGGTGAACTCGGGCTTGGCCAGGTGGGCGAACAGCTGTCGCAGCACGGCATCACTCTCGCTGGCGCCCAGCTCGACGATGCGGGTGGTGAAGCCCTCGCTGACGAACAAGCCCTGCAGTCCGCTGACCGGATGGGTGCGCACCACCGGGTGCAGGCGCGGCGGGTGGTCGTGGCGGGCCTGTTCCCAGCGCGCCTTTTCGGCGGGTGTGCGGGCAAAGCGGTGGGCCGGAAAGCTCTTGAGGAAATCATGCTCGGCGTTCAGCCCGGCCAGCAGGCGCCGCCAGGGCGCCGACAGCGCGGCATAGGCCGCCACGCCGCTGGCCCACAGGGTGTCGCCGCCGCTGGGCGGCAGCAGCTGGGCCGACAGGATGGCGCCCATGGCCGGCGCCGCCAGGAAGGTGACGTCGGTGTGCCAGTTGTCGTTGTCGGGTGGGTTGTCGTGGCTGGTGTCGAGCACGATGATCTCCGGCACCCCCGGTGCCTGCGGGTAGACCGGGTGGATGTGCAGATCACCGAAGCGCGCCGCCAGCGCCCGCTGCTGCAGCGGATCGAGCGGCTGGCCTTCGAAGAACAGCACATGGTGCCGCAGCAGGGCGGCCTGCAGGGCGTCACGCTGGGCATCGCTGATGCCGTCGCACAGCTGCAGCCCGCTGACCAGGGCGCCGATGGCCGGGCCCAGGGGCTGCACCGCCAGGTGGGGGGTGGTCATGGCTTGTCTCCAGAGTGGGTGCTTGGGGTGGGATGGGGTGGGCCTGCCGCCGCGGTGGCCTGGGTGCTGCCCAGATGCTGGCTGAAGAAGCTGGCGATCTGCTGGTGCAAGCGCGGCAGCGTGGTGGCTCGGTCGAAGCCCGGCGGGTCGCCCAGCAGCTGGTGGGCCAGGCTGCCCGGTGGCAGCGGCGGAAGCGGCGACAACATGGCGCCGTGGCCACCGTCGGCCAGGTGCATGACCACCTGGCAACGTGGTGCGCAGGCCTGGCGCACAGCCTCACCGTGGAAGCGCGGCACCTGGTTCACGTCCTTGGCCGCCAGCACCAGGCCCAGCGGGACGCGTGGCTGTGCCAGCGACGCCAGCTCAAAATCGGCCGCAAACGGCACCATGGCCACCACCGCCTTCACCCGGGCGTCGCTGTGCTGCTGCGGGCTGTCATCGCCAAAGCGCCAGGCGATCACACGCTGGGCCAGCCAGCGCTTGGGGCCGTCGAGCAGGCCGCCGTCCAGGCGGGTGATGAAGCCGACGCAGGATGAAAAATCCTGCGCGATGTGCTGCAGGCAATGGTCGCGAAAGCGGCTGGCCGACCAGACCCCGCCGGCCATGGACAAGGCGGTGTGGCCACCGGCCGAGCCGCCGAACACACCCACGGCATCCAGCTGCAGGCCGGGGCCCAGCCGCGGGTCTGCCGCCACCCGGTTGATGGCCTCGCTCACCTCCTGCGGGCGCTTCGCCCAGCTCACCGGGCCAGGGCTGGAGGCATCACGAAAGTTGTCGCCATGGTGTTGGGGCACGGCCACCACGAAGCCGGCAGCCACCAGGCTGCGGGCCAGGTCGGTGTGCACCCAGGGCGAGCCACCCGATCCGTGCGAGATCACGACCAGCCGGTGCTGGCCGGCGGCAGGCGCCGCGTCCTGCGCCCAGGCCAGCGTGAACGGGCCTTGCTGGACGGCAGACTCGGCGGCCTGTGTCGGGTAGAACACCGTGGTCTCGCCGCCGTCTGCCTGCGGCAGCTGGGTGGCGCCCAGGTTCCAGCCCTGTGCCAGCGTGTGGCCGGCGGCCATGGCTGCCAGCGTTGCCACCAGCATGGCCTGCAGCGGCCGCCTGCAGCGGGTCGCCGTGCGGACCAGGCCATGGGTGTGCGGTGCGTGGGGTGTCACGGCGCCCTATTCTGCACAGCGCTGCACGGCGCAGGCCGCCAGGCCCTGCGCCAGCGCCACCACCGGCAGCCGCCCTGCCAGGCCGATGGCGATCAGGGCAGCGCCGCCAGCGGGTGCCGTGGCCAGCCGCCGCACGCTGGCGTGCCGCCCGGCCCATTGCAGGCCCAGCCAGCGCCCGTCGGCCACCGGCAGAAAGCCCTTCAGGCGCAGCACGCCGGGCGGCAGGGCGCGCAGCCAGGCGCGCAGCTGGCCTTCATCGAACATGCCCGCGGGTTGCTGCTGCCAGGCCTGGAACTGCGCAGCGTGGTCCGCCGGCTGGCTGGCCAGGCCACCACCATGCGGCTGGTAGAGGCGGTCGGCCAGCAGGGCCAGTGGCAGGTCGGCATGCTGGCTGTCCAGCAGGGGTGGCGCGGGCTGGCCGCGCCGGGCCGCATCGGCCAGCACCCAGGCGCGGGCGGCGGCCAGATCGGCGGTGCTGGCGCGGTCGGCATGGTTGAGCAGCACCAGGTCGGCATGGGCCAGCGGGCGGGCCAGGCTGTCGGCCAGCAGCGGATCGGCCAGGTGGCCGGCCAGGGCGGCGGCGTCCACCAGCAGCAGCACGGACTGCAGCTGCAGCCGCGGCTCGGCCAGCGCGTACTGGGCGATGCGCCAGGGGTCCGACACACCGCTGGCTTCCACCACCACCGCATCAAACGCCGGTTGTGCCTGCAGCAGCGTGGCCAGGGCCGCCGAGAGGTCGTCGCCGATGGCGCAGCAGACGCAGCCGTTGCTCAGCGCGATGGCGTCGCTGCCGGCCTGGCGGACCAGGGCGGCGTCGATGTTGATGGCGCCGAAGTCGTTGACCAGCACCGCGATCCTCGGCGGCCGCGCCGCCGGCGCGGTGTGCGGCGCCTGCGGCTGGCTGGCCGCCGCTGCCAGCCAGCGGTTGAGCAGGGTGGTCTTGCCGGCGCCGAGAAAGCCGCCGATGACGGTGAAGGGGATGGGGATGGGCGACAAGGCCGCTGGCTCAGCCCGCCTGGAACACCCGGCCCGACAGCACCGTGCCCCACACCCGCACGTCTTTCAGCGCCATCGGGTCCACCGTCAGCGGGTCGTCTTCCAGCACCGCGAAGTCGGCGCGCTTGCCCACGGCGATGCTGCCGATCTCGTGGTCCAGCTTCAGCGTCCAGGCCGGGCCCAGGGTGATGGCGTGCAAGGCCTCGTC
Source organism: Pseudomonadota bacterium (assembly GCA_040386375.1). Taxonomy (GTDB): domain Bacteria; phylum Pseudomonadota; class Gammaproteobacteria; order Burkholderiales; family Burkholderiaceae_C; genus Pseudaquabacterium. Next base: position 174,538 of record JAZKFQ010000029.1, on the reverse strand, counting down.
CACCCGCAGCCGCTGCGACGGCCCCAGCACCCGGCCCGACGGCGTGGTGCGGTTGACCGCGCACCAGGCGGTGAACAGCGGGGCCAGCGGCGTCACCGGCGCGTCGCTGTGGATGGCCAGACGCACACCGGCGTCCAGCGCCGCGCGGCAGTCGTCCAGGCGGTGGGCGCGGTCGGGGCCAATGGTCATGTCGTGGTGCTGGTCGCCCCAGTACCAGAGGTGGTTGGCAAACAGGTTGGCACACAGGCCCAGCGCGGCCATGCGGTCGAACATCGGCCGGTCGATCATCTGGCCATGCTGCAGCGTGTGGCGGTGGTCGGGCCGCGGCGCGCGGGCCAGCACCCGCTCCACCGCGTCGATCGCCGCCAGGCTGGCCTCGTCGCCGTTGGTGTGGCTGTGGATGGTGAGCCCGGCGCGGTGGTAGACCTCGAAATCGGCCTCGTACTGCGATGGCGCCGTGACCCAGATCCCATTCGGCGCGCCGTTCACATAGCCCGGCCAGCGCAGCCTGGCCGAATAACCCTGGATCGACCCGTCCAGCATCATCTTCACCAGGCCGAAGCGCAGCTTGTCGGTGCTGGTGGCCAGCAGGGTGCGCACATGCTCGGCGCCCGCCACCGCGCCATGCGTGCCGTGGAAGGCCTGGAAGGCCGGCAGGATGCGCACCGGGAAGCCGTCGTCGTCGGTGTTGCGGCGCAGCACCGCCAGGTCGCGCTCGCCCAGGCGGTTGACCAGATCGGTGGCGGTGGTCACGCCCTGCAGCCGGCAGATGGCGCCGAAGGCCTGCAGGCCGGCATCGTCCAGCGGCGCCTGCAGGCCGGCATTGCCCACATGCTTGAACACCAGGTACATGGCGGCCGGCTCCTGCAGCTCGCCGGTGGGCTGGCCCTGCCGGTCGCCGTGCTCGAACTTCACCACGCCTTCGACATCGGTGTCGGCATCCACGCCGGCGATGGCCAGCATGGCGCTGTTGGCGTTGAGCAGGTGGCCGTTGGCATGCGCCACCACGATGGGCCGCCTGCCGTCGCCCACCCGGTCCAGGTGCGACACCGTCATGCGCTCGCCGCCGAAGTAGATGGGGTCGAAACCCCAGGTGATCAGCGGGGTGCTGGCGGGCTGGCCGGCCGCGGCCATCTGGGCATCGATCTCGGTCAGGCGCTGGATCACGGCGTCCATGCTGCGCAGGCCGGGCCAGGTGCGGCCCTGCGGATCGCGGCGGTCGAACCAGCCCAGATAGGGCATCTGCCACATGCCACCTTCCTTCAGATGGCAGTGGCCTTCCACGAAACCGGGCATCAGCACCTTGTCGGCGAAGCGTGCATCCAGTGTGAAAGCGCCCCAGGCAGCCATGCGGTCCAGGTCGCCCACGGCCAGGATGCGGCCGTCGCGCATCGCCACATGGGTGGCGTCCGGCTGCGCCGGGTCCATGGTGATGATGCGGC
>JAZKFQ010000029.1:0-172996 GCA_040386375.1 Pseudomonadota bacterium | reverse complement strand
CGCATCGCCACATGGGTGGCGTCCGGCTGCGCCGGGTCCATGGTGATGATGCGGCGCGCGCTGTAGACCGTGGTGCTGGCGGCGGTGCTGACGGGGGTGGGCATGGGCAGGCTCCGGTGCTGAAGACACGCGGGCCGCGCCCCCGGATGGGGGCGCGGCCCGCGTGGGACCAGCGCCGAGGTTAACCCGGTGCCTGCCTGGCCTCAGCGTGCCACCACGTTGCCTGCCACCACATGCGGCACGACGCTGAACACATTGGGATCCCGCGGGTCGACAAACACCTCCACCCAGTGCACATTGGGCGAGCCGAAGTTCTCCAGCCGGGTGAAGTTCTCCAGCGACACCCCGGCATTGACCAGCGGCTTGTCCAGGCGGAAGTAGTGGCTGTCGCCATGGGCCAGCAGCACTGGTTTGCCGAAGGCGATGCTGCGGGCGGTGATCCTGGCGATGACCTCGTCGAAGCCCAGGCGGGCGGCGCTGCCCGCCGCCGATTCCAGGCCCGGGTTGGCCTGCATGGCCAGCAGCACACCGGCGCTCCTGGCGGCCGTGGCGCGGTTGAACACTTCATCGATCCAGGCCAGGCTGGCGGCCAGGCGGGCGTCGAACTCGGCCTGGCGCTCGGCCGGGCGGTCACCGCCCGCCAGCTGGTTCCAGGGCGCCAGGTTGTTGGCACTGCCCACCACATGCACCGTGGCCATGGTGGCGCCGGCAAACTGCCACAGCGTGTTTTCCACGTAGGCGGCATGCGCGGCATGGCCGGGCGTGGCGGCCTGCGACAGCAGGGCCACCTGCCGCTTGCCGGTGCTGCGGCCGATCACCGGGTAGAAGATCTCGCGGAACTTGGCCAGGCGCTCGGTGGGCAGGTAGCTGCCGTTGTTCGTGCGGTGGCAGTCGGTCCAGTCGTTGTCGCCCGGGGTGACGATGAAGGCGTCGTCGAAGCCCTGGTACTGGTTGAAGCGGCGGATGAACACCGCGTCATCGCAGCGCTCGCTGCCCTGCTTCACATCACCGGTGTGCAGCACGAAGCGCACGTTGCGCGAGGCGTTGATGTCGGCGATCACGCGGTCGAACTTGGGCTCCTCGGCCACGCCGTAGGGCGTGTCGCCGATCAGCGCGAACGAGACACCGGGGCGGATGTATTCGCCGGCAGCCACCGCCGGCAGGGTGGTGGCCAGCAGGCCGCCGATCAGGGCCGTGGCCAGGCTGCGGCGCAGCAGGGAGAGGGTGTGCATGGTGGTCCTTGGTGGCATGGTGGGTGGGTTGGACGGTGGGATGGCTCAGCCGGCCCGGCGGCGCGCCTGCATCAAGCCCAGTGCCGCCAGGCCGGCCACGAACAGGGCATAGGTCTCAGGCTCGGGCACGGCGCTCACGCTCAGGCTGCCGTTCAGCAGCGCGGTGCTGTCCAGGCTGATGCCTGTGCCTGCTGCGCCGATGGCAGCCGCGTCTGCCAGCAGGCTGCTGGCATGGCTGAGGCTGAAGTGCAGGGTCGCGCCCACCTGGCTGAAGACGCTGAAGGAGAAGCCGGTGCTGGCACCCGGCGCCAGGCCCTGCCAGCTGCCCAGCACGGCGCCTTGCGCATCGCGCAGCACCAGGTCGAAGCTGGGCAGCACATCGAGCGCCGGCCCGCTGCTGCTGAACAGCGACTCGGCCGTGCCCTGCACGTCCAGGCGCACCGGTGTGCCGGCGGCTTCGCCGGTGGACTGGATCAGCAGTTCGGCGTCCAGCACCAGCGACAGGGACTCGACGCCGCCATCAAACTGCCCGCTGGCGTCGGCCAGGCGCACGCTGGTGGCGCTGGCGTGGAAGCTGGTCTGCGCAGGGCTGGTGTCCAGCGCGGTGCTGGCCGCCCACAGGTGGTCCAGGCTGCCGGCGGGTGCCAGCGCCAGACTGGACTCGCCCCCGCCGGCGGCCAGCACGAAGCCGGCGCCCGAGGTGTCGACCAGGCTGCCGCTGATGGCATCGGCCTGGCCGTTGACACCGGCCGTGGCGAACAGCGAACCACCGGCGCTGCCGGTGGTCAGCGACAGGCTGGCGGCTTGTGCGGCACCGGCGCTGGCCAGGGCCAGCAGCAGGCACAGATGGGCCAGTTTGGGGCGGGTGGTGGGCATGGTCATGGTCGGTCCTGGGGCAAGGCGGATGGGGGTGTGCGTCACTGGCGGCTGATGCGGTTCTGCGGCCCGGGCGCCACGCCGCCCGGGTTGGCCAGCAGATAGGCCTCGAAGGCGTCGGTGTCCACCGCGCCGCCCAGGCGCTGCGTGCCCTGCACCAGCACTGCGAACCCATCTCCGCCATCGGCCAGGAAGCTGTTGACGGTGACGCGGTAGGAGGCCGTCAGGTCCAGCGGCGCGCCGTTGAGCGCCATCTCGCTGACCTTGCTGTTGCAGGGCTGGGCTGCTGTCCAGCGGTAGCTGAAGCCGGCCGACACCTGCAGGATGCGGTCGAAGGCCGCCTGGCCGTTGCAGCCGGCGAACTGGGTTTCCAGCAGGGTCTTGATCTGGGCGCCGCTCAGCGTCATCGTCACCAGGCTGTTGCCGAAAGGCTGCACGGTGAAGGCGTCGCCATAGGTCACCTGGCCCGTGGGCGCGTTGAACGGCAGGTCGGCGCGGATGCCGCCCGGGTTCATCAGGGCCAGCACCGCGTTGCCGGTGCCGGCATCGTTGGTGGCGTCCAGCTGGGCATCGGCGATCACGTCGCCCAGTGCCGATTCACCGGCGGCATTGCTGCTGCGGCTGATGGCGCTGGTGATCCGGCCGATCACCCGCGCCTTGGGCACGGCGGCCAGGTTGTCGTAGTGGGCCACCAGGTCGGTCAGCCGCGGGTCTTCGGCGGTGGTGGCGCCTGTGCCGGTGGTGAGGATGGCCACGTTGACGGCCGACACATCCTTGCTGCGGGTGTCGATGGTCAGGTCGATGTCGCCCAGGTTGCGGCCGTACTGGCCGGCCGAGGTCACACGCACCGGCGTGCCGTCACGCTTGTTGACCAGGCAGTTGTAGGTCTGGTGGGTGTGGCCCGAGACCACCAGGTCGACCTCGGCGTCGAGCCGGTTCACGATCTGGGCGATCGGGCCCGACAGCCCGGCGCAGCTGGCCAGGCTGCCGCTGGCCAGGCCACCTTCGTGGATCAGCACCACCACGCTGCGGATGCCCTGGGCCCGCAGCTGCGGGATCAGCGCATTCACCGTGTCGGCCTCGTCGGCGAAGTTCAGGCCGGCCACGCCCGCGGGCGACACGATGGTGGGTGTGCCCTCCAGCGTCATGCCGATGAAGGCCACCTTGTTGCCCAGGAAGTCCTTCACGCCATAGGGCGGCAGCACGGTGCGGCCGGTGGCCATGTCGCTCACATTGGCTGCCAGGAAGCCGAAGCGCGCGCCGGCGAAGCGGCCGTTGTGCAGGTCTTGCGGCAGGCCCAGGCCCGAATAGATGTCGGTGGGGTGGTTGCCGCCGTGCTGCAGCCGCAGCAGCTCGGCGCGGCCCTCGTCGAACTCGTGGTTGCCCACGGCGTTGAAGTCGATGCCGATGCGGTTCATCGCCTCGATGGTGGGCTCGTCCTTGAACAGGGCCGAGGTCAGCGGGCTGGCGCCGACCATGTCGCCGGCCGACACCACGGCATGCATGGGATTGGCCGCCTTCAGCGCCTGGATGCGGGTGGCGAACCGCGCCACACCCGGGTTGCTGGACGAGCCCTCACCGGCCTTGATGTTGCCGTGGAAGTCGTTGAAGCTGATCAGCTTGACGGTGAGCGTGCGGCCGATGCCCGATTGCTGGGCTGCGATCAGCAGGCGCGCCCGCTCGGGTGCGCTGAGCTGGCCGCTGCGCTGCAGGGCCAGGCTGACGTTGTGGACATGCGACAGGAAGGCCGCCTGGTTGCCCCAGGGCGCTTCATCGGCGATGCGGTCGTCCACCGATTGGCCGTCGGCGCCGCAGCGGTCGGGCACGGGGGTGGCGAGACTGCCGATGGTGACGGTGCCCGACACGGTGCCGGGTGTGCAGGCGGCAGCAGCCGGTGCGGCCAGGCCCAGCAGCAGGGCGCTGGTGGCCAGGGCGATGAAGGTCTTGCGCATGGGTGGGCAGGTCCAGGTTGGGCGTGAGCTGCCATGGTGGCGTGGCTGTGTGACAAATCACACGGTGTCCTGCTGTGGCCCCAGCACGGTCGGACCATGGCCAGGGCTGGCGCCGCACACGGTGGCACCGCAGAATCCGGACGAACCCGCGCAAACCGAACCGGAGCCACCGATGCCATCGCCCCTGCAAGACCAACACCGCCGCCAACGCCGACGGGCCATCGCCTGGCTGGCCTGGCCGGCTGCCCTGGCCGCCAGCATGGCCTGGCTGAGCGCCCCGGTCCGGGCTGCCGTCAACCGGCGCCGCACGCCGCCGCAGACCGAGGGCCCCTTCTACCCGGTGGACTTTCCCGCCGACACCGACCACGACCTGCTGCGCCAGGCCATCGAGACCTATGCCAAGGGCCAGCCCTGCTGGCTGGAGGGGCAGGTGGTGGACGAAGCCGGCACGCCGCTGGCCGGTGCGGTGGTGGAGATCTGGCAATGTGATGCCGAGGGCCGCTACCGCCACCCCGGTGACGGTGACCGTGCCGATCCGGCCTTCCAGTCCTTTGGCCGGGTGCAGACCGATGCCCAGGGCCGCTACCGCTTCCGCACCATCCGGCCGGTGGGCTACAGCGGGCGCACGCCGCACATCCACGTCAAGGTGAAGCAGGGCCGGCGCACCCTGCTCACCACCCAGCTGTATGTGGAAGGCGACCCCGGCAATGCACGGGACGGCCTGTGGCGCCGGCTGCGCGACCCGGCCGACCGCGCCGCGCTGACCGTGCCCTTCCTGCCGGTGGCCGACGGCCTGCGCGCCGAGTTCAACATCGTGGTCGCGGCCTGACACAAAAACTTCGGCAGGCTGTCGAAACCGGCCGGGCCGGCGCGTCATTGTCTGTGCCGGTGCATGGTGCACCGCGCAGCCACCCCAGGAGCCCAGCATGCAATACCTGTTGATGATCTACAGCGACGAAGCCGCCGAAGCCAGGATGAGTGAGGCCGAGACCCAGGCCGAGATGGCCGCCTACGGTGCCTATGCCGGCGCCATGGCCCAGGCCGGCGTGCTGGCGGGCGGTGAACGCCTGCGGCCCACCGCCGACGCCACCAGCGTGCGCATCCGCAACGGCAAGACCGAGCTGCTCAACGGGCCCTATGCCGACACGCGCGAGCAGCTGGGTGGCTACTTCATGGTCGAGGTGCCCGACCTGGATGCCGCCCTGCTGTGGGCCGCGCGCTGCCCCAGCGCCTCCCACGGCACCATCGAGGTCAGGCCGGTCTGGCCGATGTGAGCGGCCCGGCGGGCCCGGCCGCCACCGCCGAGGCGGTGGCGCGCCGCAGCTACGGCAAGCTGGTGGCCATGCTGAGCGCCCGCACCCACGACGTGGCGGCGGCCGAGGACGCCCTGGCCGACGCCTTTGCCGCCGCCCTGGCCAGCTGGCCGGCGCAGGGCGTGCCGGCCAGCCCCGAGGCCTGGCTGCTGACCGCCGCGCGCCGCCGCCTGATCGACGCCGCCAGGCTGCGCCGCACCCAGGCCCGTGCCGACGACACCCTGCGCCTGCTGGCCGACTGGGACCAGGCCGCCACCGACCAGGCCGGCCGGCGCCCCGAGATCCCCGACCAGCGCCTGGCCCTGATGTTCGCCTGCGCCCACCCGGCCATCGCCGAGCCGCTGCGGGCGCCGCTGATGCTGCAGACCCTGCTGGGCTTCGACGCGGTGGCCATCGGCTCGGCGTTTCTGGTGGCGCCGGCCACCATGGGCCAGCGCCTGGTGCGGGCCAAGTCGCGCATCCGCCAGGCCGGCATCCCCTTTGCCGTGCCGGCGCTGGCCGAGCTGCCGGCGCGGCTGGCGGCGGTGCTGGACGCCATCTATGCCTGTTATGCCGAGGGCTGGTGCGACCCTGCGGGCACCGACGCCCAGCGCCGCAACCTGGCCGACGAGGCGCTGTGGCTGGGCGGCCTGCTGGCCAGCCTGCTGCCCGACGAGCCCGAGGCCCTGGGCCTGCTGTCGCTGATGCTGCACACCCATGCCCGGCGTGCTGCCCGCCGAGACGATGCCGGCCGCTACGTGCCGCTGGCGGCGCAGGACAGCACACGCTGGGATGCACGCATGCTGCGCGAGGCCGAGCGCCTGCTGCACCGGGCCGGTGCGCTGGCCTTGCAGCCGGGCGCCGGTGTGCAGCGGGTGGGGCGCTACCAGCTGGAGGCGGCGATCCAGTCGGCCCACGGCGTGCGGCGGTTCAGCGGCCGGGCCGACTGGCCGGCCATCGTGGCGCTTTACGACGGGCTGCTGCAGCTGACGGCTTCGCCGGTGGTGGCGCTGAACCGCGCCGTGGCCCTGGCCGAGCTGGCCGGGCCGACGGCCGGCCTGGCGGCGCTGGACGCGCTGGCGGGCGATGCCCGCCTGGCCGAGTACCAGCCGCTCTGGGCGGCGCGGGCGGCGCTGCTGCAGCGCCTGGGGCGCGCGGCGGAGGCGCTTGCCGCCTACGACCGCGCCATCGGCCTGGAGGCCGATCCGGTGGTGCGGGCCTTCCTGCAGCAGCGGCGGGCGGCGCGGCCTTGAAGCTGCTGGGTCCCTGTCGGTGCTGTCATTGACAGCCTGACCGAGCGCGCGCCAAATCATCGCCCCCCGCGTTCAGCGGGCGACACCCCCATCCACCACGAGGAGCCGCGCATGAAGATCCAACCGGCATTGGCGATCGCTTCCGCCACCTTCCTGGCAGCCACCGGCCTGACCTGGGCGCACGATGGCGACACGGTCTCGGCCAAGCTCGGCAGCGTGCATTTCAAGGTCGGCTGCACCGCGGCGGCGCAGCGTGATGTCGACCTCGCGATGGCCTACCAGCACTCGTTCGCCCAGCACCTGATGCGCGAGCCGCTCGAACGTGCGCTGCAGCACGATCCGTCCTGCGGCATGGTGCACTGGGCGCGTGCGCTGGCCTTGCTCGACAACCCCTTCGGCTGGCCCGGCAACCTGTCGGCGGCCACGCTGGCGCAAGGCCCGGTGCTGCTCGACCAGGCGCGCAAGGCCGGGCTCAAGAGCGAGCGCGAGCGCGACTACGTGGACGCGCTGGCCGTCTTCTTCGCCGACGCCGACAAGCTCAACCACCGCACCCGCGCCAAGGCGCTGGAGTCGGCGCTGGAGGCGGTGGCGCAGAAGCATCCCGACGACAGCGAGGCAACCATCCTGCACGCCCTGGTGCTGTCGGCCAACTTCGACCCGGCCGACAAGCAGTACACCAACCAGCTGCGCGCGGCCACGCTGCTCGAACCGGTGTTTGCCAAGCAGCCGCAGCACCCCGGCGTGGCGCACTACCTGATCCACAGCTACGACTATCCGCCGATCGCCCACCGCGGCCTGGACGCGGCGAACCGCTACGCCAAGATCGCGCCCGCAGCCTCACACGCACAGCACATGCCGTCGCACATCTTCACCCGCGTCGGTGCCTGGCAGGCGTCGATTGCCGCCAACGCGCTGTCGGCCCAGGCCGATGCCACGGCGGGCTGGAACATGCTGCATGCCTACGACTACATGGTGTACGCCCACCTGCAGCTGGGCCAGGACCGCGCGGCCCAGAAGGTGCGCGAGAGCGCCTTCGGCACCGGCAAGAGCACCGACCACTTCGCCGCGGCCTATGCCTATGCCGCCATCCCGGCGCGGCTGGTGCTGGAGCGGGGCGACTGGACAGCCGCGGCCCGGCTTGCGCTCGCACCCGCCACAGACGCCTACCCCTGGGCCAAGTATCCGCAGGCCGAGGCCAGCAATGCCTACGCCCGCGCACTGGGCGCGGCCGGCCTGCGCGACGCGGCCGCGGTCGACGCCGAAGTCGCGCGGCTGCAGCGCCTGCGCGAGAAGGCGATCGAGATGAAGATCGGCTACTGGGCCGAGCAGATCGGCATCCAGATCGACGTGGTGCGCGGCTTCGCTGCCTTCCGCGCCAACCAGGCCGACGCAGGTGTTGCCGCGCTGCGCCAGGCGGCCGACCGCGAGGACGCGAGCGAGAAGCACGCCGTCACGCCCGGCCCGCTGCTGCCGGCGCGCGAGGTGCTGGCCACCGCCCTGCTGGAGCGCGCTGACGCGGCCGGCGCACTGCGCGAGTTCGAGGCCGTGCTGAAGAAGGAGCCGAACCGGCTGCGCGCGACCGCCGGTGCGGTGATCGCCGCCGAGCGCATGGGCGAAGCGGCCCGCGCCCGCGACCTGGTCGCCAAGCTGGAGCAGCAGACGGCCCAGTCCGACGCCGGCATGCCGGGCCTGCAGCTCGCCCGCCAGTCGGTCGTGCGATGAGGCCGGCGCGGCGCCGGTCGCTGGCCCTGCTGGCGGCCTGCCTGGTGGCACCCGCTGCCGCGGTCGAGAACGACCCGCTGCCGGTCCCCGGCAGTGGGCCGCGGGAGCGGGCGACACGTTTCTACAACGACGGCGTCGTCCACCTGCTGGCACGCCGCCACGCCCAGGCGCAGGCGCTGTTCGAGCAGGCGCTGGCACTCGAGGAGCGCTTCGCCGAGGCCCACAACAACCTCGCGTATGTGCTGCGCATGCAGGGGGCACAGCACTTCGCCGCGTCACTGGCCCACTACGACCGTGCCATTGCGCTGCAGCCCACGCTGGCCCAGGCCTATGCCTACCGCGGCATGCTGTTCGTGCAGCAGGGCGACCTGGTGCGGGCGCGGGCCGATCTGCAGCGCCTGCTACAGCTCGATGCGCGCCTGGCCCCCGGCCTGCAGAAGGCAATCGACGCCGGCATGGCCGGCGAGGACCGCGGCGGCGTGGTCGGCCAGTACGAGTGAAGGCCCGGCACGGGGTGCCGCAGCGCCAGGTGGCCTGACGGGTGGCGGTGAGCGCGCAGCCCGTGTCGCGCTGAACGGCTCAGCCCGTGCCCGCCAGCAGCAGCGCCGCCCGGTGGATCGCCGCACGGATGCGTGGGTAGGTGCCGCAGCGGCACAGGTTGCCGTTCATGGCCGCATCGATGTCGGCATCGGTCGGTCGGGGCGTGGCCTTCAGCAGGGCCGCGGCCGACACCAGCTGGCCGCTCTGGCAGTAGCCGCACTGCACCACGTCCACCTCGGTCCAGGCGGCGCGCAGGGCGGTGATCTCCGGGCCCTGCAGGCCGTCGATGGTGGTGACGCTGCGGCCGTCCACGGCCGACAGCGGCGTCACGCAGCTGCGCGTGGGCACACCGTCGAGCTGCACCGTGCAGGCGCCGCACAGGGCCATGCCGCAGCCGAACTTGGTGCCGGTCATCTGCAGCTCGCCACGCAGCACCCACAGCAGCGGGGTCTCGGGCGTGGCATCCACCGTCTGGAACTTGCCGTTGACACGCAGGGAACTGGACATCGCGGGGCTCCGTGTCAGGCCAGCCGCAGCGGCAGGCTGCGCAGGCGCTGGCCCGTCAGGGCAAACAATGCATTGGCCACCGCCGGGGCGATGGGCGGGGTGCCGGGCTCGCCCACGCCCTCGGGCGGCGCGGTGCTGGGCAGGATCTCGGTCTCGATCACCGGGCAGTCTGCGCCACGCAGCATGGGCAGCTGGTGGAAGTTGCTCTGCTGCACCTGGCCGTTCTCCAGCGTCACCTCGCCGTACAGCGCGGCGCTGAGACCGAACACCACCGCGCTGTCCATCTGCTGGCGGATGCCGTTGGGGTTGACGGCGGTGCCGCAGTCGATGGCCGCCACCACCCGGTGCACGCGGATGCGCCTGGGGTCGGCCGGGTCCAGCGAGACCTCGGCCACCTGGGCCACGATGCTGCCGAAGGACTGGTGCAGCGCGATGCCCCGCGCCTGGGCCGCACCATCGGCCGCCGGGGCCAGGGGCTGGCCCCAGCCGGCCTTCTGCGCAGCGCGCTGCAGCACCGCCGCATGGCGCGGATGCTGCTGCAGCAGCGCCAGGCGGAAGGCCAGCGGGTCCTGCCCGGCCACGTGGGCGGCTTCGTCGACGAAGCTCTCCTTGAAGAAGGCATGGTGCGAATGCCCCACGCTGCGCCAGAAGCCCACCGGCACCGGCAGGTCGACGATGGCATGGCTGATGCGGGCGGCCGGCCATTCATAGGGCTGGTCGAAAGCCCCCTCGGCGCTGGTCTTGTCGGGCCCGGCGCCAGGCAGGCCGAAGTGCCGGTCCAGGTACTGGTGGATGATGGACGGCCCGGCCGACGCCGCCTGCCAGGCCGTCAGCCGGCCCTGGCCGTCGAAGCCGGCCTGGTAGCGCGCCACGCAGGGCGGGCGGTAGAAATCATGCGTGCTGTCCTGCTCGCGGCTCCAGAAGGTCATCACCGGCTTGCCCGGCAGGGCGCGCGCGATGTGGGCGGCCTGGGCGATGAAGTCCACCTCCAGGCGGCGGCCGAAGCCACCGCCCAGCAGGGTGACGTGCAGCGCCACCTCGTCACTGTCCAGGCCCAGCGCCTGGGCCGCGGCCCAGCGCGCCAGGCCGGGCACCTGGGTGGGTGCCCACACGGTGGCGCGTGGGCCGTCCGGGGCATCGGGGCTGCTGAGCACGGTGCAGTTCTGCGGTTCCAGCGTGGCATGCGCCAGCAGCGGGGCGCTGTACCCGGCCTTCAGCGTGCGCGTGGCCTGCTGCAGCGCGGCGGCCGCGTCGCCGTGCTTGAAATAGGCAAAACCATCGTCGGCCGCCAGCCGTGCCTGCAGCCGCCGGGTGATGTCGGCACTGGCCAGGTTGGCGGCGGCGCCGGGGTTCCACTGCACCACCACCGCCTTGGCGGCGGCCATGGCCTGCCAGGGGGTGGCGGCGATGGCGGCGATGCCGCCCGTGCCGCCATGCAGCGGCGGCACGGCCAGCACCTGCAGCACGCCAGGCAGGGCCAGCGCGGCCTTGGCGTCGAAGGCAGCCACGCTGCCGCCCAGCGTGGGGCACATCAGCAGGCTGGCAAAGCGCTGGCCGGGCTGCAGGGTGTCGATGCCGAAGCGGGCGCTGCCGTCCTGCTTGGCCGCCGCCTCGTGCCGGCGCACCGGCTGGCCGATCAGGCTGAACTGGGCGGCGGTCTTGAGCACCGGCTTGTCGGGCAGGGCCTGCGTGGCGGCGCGTGCGGCCAGTTCGCCGAAGCTGGCGCTGCGCTGCGTGGCGGCATGCAGCACCCGACCCTTCTGCGCCTTGCAGTCGGCCGCCGGCACGCCCCAGTCCTGCGCGGCGGCAGCCACCAGCATGGCGCGCGCGCTGGCGCCGGCCTCGCGCATCGGCAGCCACAAGTCCTTCAGGCTGGACGAGCCGCCGGTCATCTGCAGGCCGATCTCGCGCATGGTCTTGGCCGTCAGGTGCGCGGCCAGGCGCTGCAGCATGCCGTGCTCGTCGGGGTGGAAGGGCAGGCCGTCCACGATGGTGCTGATGTTGTTGTAGATCGCATCCAGCGGCGGGTGGGCGGTGCGCACCTGGGCCCAGTCGGCGTCCAGTTCGTCGGCCAGCACCATGGCCAGAGAAGTGAGCACGCCCTGGCCCATCTCGCTCTTGGGCACCATCACCGTCACCAGGTTGTCGCTGCCGATGGTCACCCAGCCGTTGAAGGCCTGCTGGCCGGGCAGGGTGGGCAGGGGCTGGCTGCCGGTGAGGCGCTGGCGCACCGGCATCAGGCCCCAGGCCACCACCAGGCCGGTGCCGGCCGCGGCGAGGCCGGCGCTGGCCAGCAGGAACTTGCGGCGGGTGCGCATGCCGGTGCGGCGCTGGATCGGCGTGGGGCTCATGCCCCGAGGTTAACCGCGGCGCCGGCAGCCGCATGCCGCGGCCGCCGTGTATGGCCGCTCAGTCCAGCTTCAGCCCCAGCTTGCGGATCACGCTGCCCCAGCGCTCATGCTGTTCCTTCACCGCCGCCGCATGCTCGCTGGGGCTGGAGGCCAGGATCTCGCTGCCGCCGTCGATGAAGGCCTTGACCACCTCGGGATCTTTCAGGGCGGTGGCCAGTGCGGCGTTGAGCTTGGCCAGCGCCTCGGGGGGCAGCTTGGCCGGGCCGAAGAACTGCAGGCCACCCGACACGTCCACGCCGGGCACACCGGCCTCGGCCATGTTGGGCAGCTTGCCCAGCGCCACATAGGGCTTGGGGTCGGTGTAGGCCAGCATCTTCACCTTGCCGCCCTTGGCGTTGGCCATGGCCGTGGTGGGGCCGTCGAACAGGAAATCGACCTGGCCGCCCATCAGCGCCATCCCGGCGTCGGCCGAGCCCTTGAAGGGGATGTGGGTCATCTGCGTGCCGGTGGCCTGCTGCATCATCTCGGCCACCAGGTGCGAGGTGCTGCCCTGCGAGTAGGAGGCGTAGTTCAGCTTGCCCGGGTTGGCCTTGGCGAACCTGATGATGTCGGCCACGCTGTTGTACGGCGAGTTGGCCGGCACGGTGAGCACGGTGGTGGAGCGTGCCGCGAACATCACCGGTGTCAGGTCGCGGAACGGCTCGTAGGGCAGCTTGCTGAACAGGTGCGGGTTCTGGGCCGCGGTGACGCTGATGGTGTAGAGCAGGGTGTGGCCGTCGGCCGGGGCGCGCACCACCTCCATCGTGCCCAGGATGCTGGACGCGCCGGGCTTGTTGTCCACCAGCACCGTGGTGCCCAGCAGGGGCTGCAGCTTGGACGCCAGCAGCCGGGCCTGGATGTCGGTCTGCCCGCCGGCCGGGAAGGGCACGACGATGCGGACCGGCTTGCCCGGGATGGGGAAGGCCTGCGCCAGGGCAGGCGCGGCCGGCAGGCAGAGGGCCGCGGCCGCCAGGGCGGCGCGCAGCAGGGTGGCACGGTTGAGCATCGGTGGTTCTCCGGAGACGACACGCCGATGGTGCGTGAATCCGGGCCGGCGCGCGCCGGTACATCCACTGTCAGGCAGGTGACAGGCCTGGCCGCCGCGCCGCGCTGCGGCGGCGAAAAAAAGCCGGCCCTGGGCCGGCTTCTGGCATCAGGCGGGCTGCTTGCGCCGCAGCCGCATGCCCACCAGCCCCAGGCCGGCCAGCATCAAGGCCACCGACGTCGGCTCGGGCACGGCCGTGACCAGCGGCTTGTAGAACCACACGCCGGCGTCACCCGTGGTGAGGCTGTATTCGTCCAGCGCCACGAAGGCGCCCAGGGCGTCCACGTACTGCCACTTGCCACCCACGCCGAAGCGGTGGTTGCCGTCGGGCTGGGCCGCGGTGGAGCTCAGCAACTGGTCCACGGTCCAGGTGGTGGCGATGGAGCCATCGGCGTTGAACGCGGCCTGGGTGCGGTACAGGGTGCCGCGGTTGTTGCCGTCCCACATGTAGACCGTGCCGTCGGACGAGTTGAAGTCGATGCCGAACTCGTTGGAGATGCTGAAGGGCGTGCCGTCGGCCATCACCAGGTTGACCGAGGTGTCCACGTTGCGGCTGCCGGCCTTCGACAGGTCCCACACATTGAGGTCGAAGTTGGCGATGGTGGACGGGTGGTAGGCGGTGTTGATGTACAGGCCGTTCAGGCTGTCGATCGTGGCCGACGACTCCAGGCTGGCGGCGCGGTACGACGGCACGCCCACCAGCGACCAGGCCCCGGTGCTGCCATTGCGCACGTCGCCCGGCGTGTACTTGTACAGCGTGCCCCAGGCGCCCGGCTTCACCGTCACGTAGACCACGTCCTGGCCGTTCTCCTGCACGTAGGCGGTGCTGTTGTTGACGAAGTGGTTCAGGCCCGCGGTGTTCGCCCAGCTGCCGCCCTGGTTGGTCCACATCTGGCCGCCGGTGGTGGCGGGGTTCCAGCCCGAGCCCGTGGTGCCGCCCACCTGGCTGCCGTTGGCCTTGTTGGGGTCCCACAGCCAGGGGCCGGCGGTGACCAGGCTGCCGTTGGCGCCACGCACCTTGAAAGTTCCGGCGTCCTGGTACACCGGGCCGCCGATGGTCACGAACATGTCGTTCACCGGCAGGAACAGATTGCCTTCATAGGTGTGGGCCGACTGCGGCGCGGCATCGTCCACCACCAGGCGCGTGCGGTTGTCGACCGCGTTGGCCACGCTCTCCACCCGGCTGGGCAGCGAGCCCAGGCCCCAGGCGCCGGTGCTGCCGTTCCAGACATACATCTCGTTGCCGGCGTAGCTGGAATGGCCACCGCCCCACAGCAGCAGGTTGTTGCGGTTGCTGTCCCAGGCCATCGAGCTCCAGGCATGCACCACGTTGCGGGTGGCGGCCAGTTCCTTGGTGACGTCCACCGCCTCGGCCCCGGTCGGCCAGGCCTGCGACCAGAGGTTGGTGTTGGCCTTGACCCAGCCGCCGCCCGGCGTGGCGTCCAGCAGGCCCTGCAGATAGTCCAGGCTCTGCGCCTGGGCGGTGCCGCACAGGCACATGGCCGACAGCGCCACGGCGCGCAGGGTGGGAATGCTCTTCATGGTGGAGGTGGTCTTCATGGTCCGGTGGTTTCTGGTGCGTTGCGCAAGCGTCAACAAAGTCCTTAAATCATTGTCAGGCCCTTGGCAGTAACCGTGTGTGTCGAACCCCCGTGGCTCCCTCAGCCTGGGGGGGCCGCGTTCGCGGGGGCACGCGGCGCCGGCCTGGTGCCGGCCGGCACGCGCAGGCGCCGCAGGGCCGCCTCGCTATGCTCCGGTCCATGACCACACTCGCCATCTCCTTCGCCGACATCGAAGCCGCCGCCGCCCGCCTGGCCGGCGTGGCCCACCGCACGCCGGTGCTGCGCTCGCGCACGGCCGACGAGCGCACCGGCGCCCAGGTGTTCTTCAAGGCCGAACAGCTGCAGCGCATGGGCGCGTTCAAGTTCCGCGGCGGCTACAACGCGCTGGCCGCCTTCACGCCCGACCAGCGCCGGGCCGGCGCGCTGGCCTTCAGCTCGGGCAACCATGCCCAGGCCATCGCGCTGTCGGGCCGCCTGCTGAGCATCCCCACGGTGATCGTGATGCCGCAGGACGCGCCGGCCGCCAAGCTGGCCGCCACCCGCGCCTACCAGGCCGGCCAGCCCGGCAGCGAGGTGGTGGTCTACGACCGCTACACCGAGGACCGTGCCGCCATCGGCCAGCGCATCGCCGCCGAGCGTGGCATGACCCTGGTGCCACCCTTCGACCATGCGCATGTGATGGCCGGCCAGGGCACGGCGGCGCTGGAACTGATCGACGAGGTGGGCCACCTCGATGCCCTGCTGGTGTGTGTGGGCGGCGGTGGCCTGATCTCGGGCTGCGCGGTGGCGGCGACCCACCTGCTGCCCGGCATCACCGTGGTGGGCGTGGAGCCGGAGGCCGGCAACGACACCCAGCAAAGCCTGGCGGCGGGCCGCATCGTCAGCATCGACGTGCCGCAGACGATTGCCGACGGCGCCCAGACCCAGGCCAGCGGCCAGCTCACCTTCCCGGTGATCCAGGCCCTGGTGGCGCGCATCGTCACCGTCAGCGACGCCCAGCTGGTGCGCAGCATGCAGTTCTTCGCCCAGCGCCTGAAGCAGGTGGTGGAACCCACCGGCTGCCTGGCCGCCGCCGCGCTGCTGGAAGGCGTGGAGAGCTGGCGCGGCGCCCGCGTGGGCGTGATCCTGTCGGGCGGCAACGTCGACCTGCCGCGCTATGCACAGTTCCTGGCCACGCCCTGATCCGAGGAGCACCCGATGAGCGACACCGACAAGCCCGTGGCCAGCAGCGCCAACGACAGCGCCGACACCAGCAAGCGCCTGCGTGAGCGCGCCGAGCGCCTGCTGGCCCGCCCGGCGGTCAGCCAGGACGACAGCGTGCTGCTGGCCGATGGCAGCCGCCTGGCCTACACCGTGAAGGCCGGCTTCATCCCGGTGCTGGGCGTGGGCCTGGGCCTGGTGGCCAGCGAGCCGCAGGCGGCGGTGTTCACCACCGCCTACACCGTGCAGGGCGCCAACCCCGGCACCCGCCCGGTGTGCTTCGCCTTCAACGGCGGCCCGGGCTCGTCATCGATCTGGCTGCACCTGGGCGCGCTGGGCCCCAAGCGGGTGTGTGTCAACGACGACGCCAGCCTGCCGCCCGCGCCCTATGCGGTGGTCGACAACCCGCTGACCTGGCTGGAACATTTCGACCTGGTCTTCATCGACCCGCCGCACACCGGCTGGTCGGTCAGCGCCAGCGACGAGGCGCGCAAGCTGCACCTGTCGGTGGACGGTGATGTGGAGGCCCTGGCCGAGGTGATGCGCGGCTGGCTGGCGGCCAACCGCCGCTTCGGCGCGCCGCTCTACCTGTGCGGCGAGAGCTACGGCACCACCCGCGGCGCCGCGCTGGCCGACAAGATGACCGACCTGGGCCTGGCGTTTTCCGGCGTGATCCTGGTGTCGTGCGCCATGGACCTGCAGAGCCTGGTGTTCCGGCCCAAGAACGACCTGCCGCACGCGCTGTTCCTGCCGGCCTTTGCCGCCACCGCCCAGTACCACGGCACGCTCACCGGGGCGCTGGCGGCCTCGGGCGCTGCGGCGCGGGCGGCGGCCGAGGAGTTCGTGGCCAGCGACTACCTGGCGGCGCTGCATGCCGGCGCCCGCCTCAGCTCGCAGGCGCGCGGGCGCATCGAGAAGCGCCTGGCCGAGCTGACCGGCCTGCCACGCAGCGTGGTGGCCGAGCAGAACCTGCGCATCAGCGACGCCCTGTTCTTCACCGAGGCCCTGCGCAGCCGCGGCCTGCTGGTGGGCCGGCTGGAATCCCGCGCCACCGCGCCCATGGGCGCCAGGCGTGAGCGCGACATGCTGTTCGACCCAGGCATCGAGGCGGTGCTGGTCCCCTACACCGCTGCCGCCATGGCCTACCAGGCCAGCCTGGGCCTGCCCACCGACCAGCGCTACGAGGTGATGTCGTTCGACGCCCACAAGACCTGGCGCTGGGTGCGTGGTGCGGCCGACAACCCGGGCGGTGATCCGGCGGGCTTCACCACCACCAGCGACGACCTGGCGCGGGCCATGCGCCGCAACCCGCACCTGCGGGTGCTGGTGGCCAGTGGCCACTACGACCTGGGCACGCCCTACAGCGCCACCGACTGGTCGCTGGCCCAGATGGATGCGCCGCCCGAGGTGCTGGCCCGCATCACCCACCACCGCTACGACGCCGGCCACATGATGTACACCCGGCAGGCCGACCTGGCCCGGCTGAAGACCGATCTGGTGAACTGGCTGCTGCCGTGAGCATGCACATCGGCATCCTCACCGGCGGCGGCGACTGCCCGGGCCTCAACGCCGTGATCCGCGCCGTCACCCTGGCGCTGGTGCATGAATGCGGCGCCCGGGTCACCGGCATCCGCCGCGGCTTTCTGGGCCTGCTGACCAACGAGGTGCTGCCGCTGGACGTGCCGGCGGTGGCCGGCATCCTGGCCCAGGGCGGCACCATCCTGGGCACCCACAACCGCTGCGATCCGTTCCACTACTTCGGCGCCGGCGGGGCCGATGTGTCCGACCAGGCGCTGGCCAATGCCGCCGCCCTGGGGCTGGACGGCCTGGTGGTGATCGGCGGTGACGGCACCATGGCCATCGCCCACCGGCTGCACCAGCGTGGCCTGCCGGTGGTGGGCGTGCCCAAGACCATCGACAACGACCTCTGCCACACCGACCGCAGCTTCGGCTTCGACAGCGCGGTGGCGGTGGTGGCCGAGGCGCTGGACCGGCTGGAGACCACCGCGCGCAGCCACGGCCGGGTGATGATCGCCGAGACCATGGGCCGCTATGCCGGCTGGATCGCGCTGGAAGGCGGCATGGCCGGCGCGGCCGACGTGATCCTGCTGCCCGAGCTGCCCTGGTCGCTGGAGGCCGTGGCCGCACGCTGCCGCGCGCGGGAGGCCTGCGAGGGCTACACCCTGGTCTGCATCGCCGAGGGCGCGCATGCCGTGGGTGCAGGACGGAGCGTGGCCCAGACCATCGCCGACAGCCCCGACCCGCTGCGCCTGGGCGGCGTGGGCGCGCTGCTGGCGCACCAGCTGCAGCCGCTGCTGCAGAGCGAGGTGCGCGCCACCCTGCTGGGCCATGTGCAGCGGGGTGGCTCGCCCACGCCCTTCGACCGTGTGCTGGCCACGCGCTTCGGCTGGCAGGCGGCGCAGCAGGTGCGCGCGGGCCGCTGGGGCGGCATGGTCACGCTGGATGGCGACCGCCTGGGCCTGGTGCCGCTCGCCGAGGTGGCCGGCCGCAGCCGCCCGGTGCCGCAGGATGCACCGCTGCTGGCCGCAGCCCGGGCCCTGGGCGTGTGCCTGGGCACACCGGGCTGACCCCGCTGGCCTCATCCGCCGGCACACGGCGCCATGCCGGCGCACGGAGTGTCCAGGTCCGGCTTGGTTCCTCTGCATTTGTACCGATGGCAGCCGGGTCGGCCGGTCGTACCCTGACCTGGTCGTGGTGTGTTGGGCCCGGGTTGCCGTGATGTCACCGGCCGCCGTGCTGCAGCAAACTGCGGCGTTTGCGATGAGGAGCATTGCCCCCGGCGCCCCGTGCACCGGGGGCTTCTTTTGCGCCAACGCAATGCCTGCGGGCGGCCGCGGGCGTCAGATGCGGATGTCATCCACAGGGAGCATCCCATGCACGCACTGCAGGACTTCTTCACGACCGACTACGGCCTGCTGAGCGCCGCCGTCATCGCCTTCACCCTGGGCATGGGCGTGTTCTTCGCGCGCTACATGGCGCGCCACATGCGCGAGGACGGCGAGGCCGCGGCCCGCCAGGCGCAGCAGCGCTGATGCACTGATGCGCTAGAGCAGGCGCAGGGCCTGGTCCGACAGGGCCGGCAGCGCCTGAACCAGGGCGGGGTGGTCGCGGCCGAAGTGGAAGTCGGCGAAGTCGAAGCCCGGGCCGACCGTGGCGCCCACCAGGGCGAAGCTGCTGCCGGGCGCCGGCTCGGCCGCCTGCCACCAGTGTGCCGGCACCACATGGCGCGGGCGCTGGCCGCTGGCGTCCACCGGCCCCAGGGTCAGCAACTCGATGCGCCCCAGGTCGGGTGGCAGCAGCCACAGCCGCAGCGGCCCGCCCTCCAGCAGGTGCCAGGCCTCGTCCGACGCCACCCGGTGCCAGGCAGACCGCTCACCGGCACACAGCAGGAAATCGATGGAGGTCAGCACCTGGCGCGTGCCGCGCCCATCGGGGTGGGGCACGGCAACGGCCGAGCGGAAGTGCTCGCGGTACCAGCCGCCCTCGGGATGCGGCGCCAGTTGCAGCAGCTCCACCAGCGCAGCGGCACGCCCGGCGGGCGCGGTGTTCATCCGCCCGCGCGGTTGCGGGCGCGCACCGCCTCGCGGCGCTGCTCCACGTCGTCGGCCGCCACCTGGCTGTTGAAGCTGCGGGCGCGGTTCTTCTCCAGCACCATGGCCTCGCCGGCGGGCAGGGCCCAGCCATCGTTGATCACCGCCTTGTAGCGGGTGAGCATGTGCGGCAGCGTGCCCAGCATGTCCAGCGCCAGCTGGCGGGCGGCCGGCAGCAGCTCGTCGGGCGGCAGCACCCGGTTGACGAAGCCCCAGGCCGCGGCCTGTTCGGCGTTGACCCAGTTGCCGGTGAACGAGACTTCACGCGCACGGTAGGCACCGATGGCGCGACTCAGCTTCTGGCTCAGGCCCCAGCCGGGTGCCACGCCGATGCGGGCATGCGTGTCGGCAAAGCGGGCGTTGCTGCTGGCCAGCAGCACGTCGCAGGCCAGCGCCAGCTCGAAGCCGCCGGTGACCGAGGCGCCGTTGATGGCGCCGATCACCGGGCCGGGGTAGCGGCCGATGGCGGCCACCGGGTCGCCTGCCTTGTTGCCGGTCGGGCGGCCGTCACTGCCACCCAGGCTGCCCTGGCCGGAACCGATCTCCTTCAGGTCCAGCCCGGCGCAGAAGGCACGGCCGGCGCCGGTGAGCACCAGCACCCGCACGGCGGGGTTGCTGGCCAGGGCGTCGACGGCATCGGCCAGGGCGCCCATCAGCGCCTTGTTCAGCGCGTTCATCGCCTGCGGGCGGTTCAGCGTCAGCACGGCATAACCGGCGGGGTGGATCTCGGTGCTCAGGACGTCGGTGTCAGGCATGCGTTGGTCTCTTGGTTGTGCGGCTCACTGCAGGATCTCGACCCGGTTGCGGCCGTTGCGCTTGGCCTGGTAGAGCGCGCTGTCGGCGCTGTGCACCAGGGTGGACGAGCCACCGCCGGCCAGGGCCACGGTGGCAGCCACGCCGATGCTCACGCTCAGGGGATGGCCGCCTTCCACCAGGTCGCTGGTGTCGGTGGCCGCCACGGCGCGGCGGATGTGTTCGGCGATCTCCATCGCACCCGTCGCGGCGGTGCCGGGCAGCACCACGGCGAATTCTTCCCCACCGTAGCGCGCGGCCATGTCGCCGGCGCGTCGCACGTTGTCGCGGATGACCTGGCCCACACGCGCCAGGAAGGCATCCCCCGTCTGGTGGCCGAAGCGGTCGTTCAGGGCCTTGAAGCGGTCGAGGTCGATCATCAGCAGGCCCAGCGGCGTGGCGTCGCGCAGGGCGCGGTACCACTCCTTGTGCAGCGTGGCGTCGAACTGGCGGCGGTTGGCCAGGCCGGTCAGCGCATCGGTGCTGGCCAGGGTCTTGAGCTCGATGTTGGCCTTGTCCAGGGATTCTTCGAAGCGCCGGCGCTGGTCGGCGTCGCGCAGGGTGACCAGGTAGTCGCCCAGGCCGTTGCCGGGCGGCAGCCGGGCCACACGCGCTTCCACCCAGCGTGTGCTGCCGTCGCGGTGCAGGGCGCGGAACAGGTCGGGCACGCTCTGGCCACGCTGGGCGGCGCGGGTGAAGTGGCGGGCGATGAAGGCGGCGCGGTCTTCATGCGCCAGCAGCTCGGCCAGGGTGTGGCCATGCAGATCGGCCGGCTCGCAGCCCAGCAGCCGCACCGTGGCGGGCGAGGCGTAGCGGATCGCCAGGTCGGCGTCCACCGCCACGATCAGATCGATGGAATGCTCGGCCAGCAGGCGAAAGCGCATGTCGGCCACCTCGGGGCCGGCGCGGCGCTCCTGCAGCGTGGTGCCGGCGGGCGGCCTGGCCGGCGGCTGGCCGGCAGGCCCGGCCACCAGCAGGCTGCGGCCGTCGGCCAGCTGCAGACGGGCCATGGGCGCTGTGGACGCGGCCGCAGCCGGCGTGCCCGCCAGGTGTTGTGCGGGCGCGCCGTCCTCGGCCACCGACAACCACACGCCGAATCCGCTCAACAAGCGTGCCAGCCCGTGCAGATCGGCCTCATTCAACCCCATTGACTACCTCTATCGCTGTGCTGTGCCGTCCGGCTGGCCGAGGGGGCCCGTGGCGCCCGGGCCGCAAACAGCCGCAGCCACGGCGCCACCACCAGGCCGGTGCCCACGCCGCCGGCCAACCGCCGATGCTACAGGCCCGCACAGGGCGGCCGTGGCGCGAGATTCGAATTATTCAGATTGGTTCGCCGCAGCGGGCAACAGCCGAGCCCGGGCCGCGCGCAGCGGCCGGGCCGGCGTCAGGCCTCGTCGTCGTCTGCCACCAGGCGCTGCAGCTGCACCAGGCGCTGGTACAGCCCACCGGGGATGGCCATCAGCGTGGCATGGCTGCCGCGCTCGGCGATGTGGCCGTGGTGCATCACCAGGATCTGGTCGGCCTCGCGGATGGTGGACAGGCGGTGGGCGATGGCCAGCACCGTCACCCGGCCGCGCAGCGCGGCCAGCGCCGCCTGCACATGGCCCTCGGTCTCGCTGTCGATGTGGGCGGTGGCCTCGTCCAGCAGCAGGATCTTCGGCTGGCCGGCCAGCGCCCGCGCCATCGCGATCAGCTGCTTCTGGCCCACCGACAGCCGCGCCCCGCCTTCCCCCAGCGGCGTGGCATCGCCCTGCGGCAGGCTGCTGATGAAGCCGTGTGCATGGGCGGCGCGGGCGGCGGTCTCGATCTCGGCGTCGCTCAGCGGGCGGCCCATGGCGATGTTGTCGCGGGCGCTGGCCGCCAGCAGGAACGGGTCTTGCGGCACCAGGCCCACGGCCTGGCGGAAGGCCGCATCGCCCAGGCTGTCCAGCGGCTGGCCGTCGACAGCCAGGCTGCCCGCCGGCGCCGGGTAGAAGCGCAGCAGCAGCGACAGCAAGGTGCTCTTGCCGCTGCCGGTGTGGCCGACGATGCCGACGAACTGGCCGGGTTCGACCTGCAGGTCGATGCCGTGCAGCACCGGGTGGCCGGGCTGGTAGGCGAAGTGCAGGTTGCGCACCGTGATCGCCCCGGCCTGCACCCGGGCCGCGCCATCGCGCACCGGTTCGGCGGGCTCATGCAGCAGGGTGTTCACCCGCGCCGCGGCCACCACCGCCTGCTGCAGCTGCGAGAACTGCATGGTGATCTGGATCAGCGGCTCCACCACCCGGGCGATGTAGCCGACGAAGGCGTAGAGCACACCCACCTCCAGCGCCGACAGGCCGGCGCCGCCCGGCACCTGGCGCAGGCCGTAGAAGCCGATCACCGCCGCCAGCAGGGCCACGTTCAGCAGGTCCAGTGCCGGGCGCAGCAGCCAGGCATTGGCGCGCAGCTCGCGCCGGCGGCTGCGGAAATGGGCTTCGTTGGTGTCGGCAAAGCGCTGGCTGAAGCGCCCGGCCGCACCGCTGGCCTGGACCACGGCCATGCCGGCGATGGATTCGGCGGCCTGGGCGTTGATGTCGCTGCGCAGCGCCCGGGTGCGGGCCACCGCCGGGGCCGACAGGCGCTGGTACAGCCACACGATGCCGGCCACCGCCGGGATCAGCAGGGCCACGATCAGCATCAGCCGCCAGTCCAGCCAGGCCATGGCCACCAGGGTGGTGGCCAGCATGATCACGCTGTCGAGCATCACGAACAGCAGCTGCACATACAGCGTCTTCACCGCCTCGGTGTCGTTGGTGATGCGGCTGACCAGGGCGCCGCCGATGGCGCGGTCGAAGTAGGCCATCGGCAGGCGCAGCACATGGCCGTACACCTGCTCACGCAGGCGCTGCACGCTGCGCATGGCCACGCCGGCCAGGTTCACCAGCTGCCAGTAGCGCAGGCCGTTGGCCACCCAGCCTGCCAGCAGCGCACCACCCAGCAGGCCGGCGATGGCGGGCAGGTCGGCGTGGCGCGGCAGCAGGTAGGCATCGATGAAGGCCTTGCCCAGCACCGGGCCCAGGGCCTCCAGCGCGGCGGCCAGCACCAGCCACAGCGCGGCGGCGCGCAGCGTGGCCAGGTCGGGTGCGGCACTGCGGGCCAGCAGGGCCAGGGCATCCCGGCGCTCGCTGGCATCGGCCCTGGCCTTGGTCTCCTGGCTCATGCCTGCCCCGCGTCGGATTCCAGCGACGCCTCCAGCTGCTGCACCTGCCACTGCGTGGCATACCAACCCGGGTGGCCGTCCACGGGGGCGGCGGCCAGCAGGCTGGCATGGTTGCCACGCTCGGCCACCCGGCCATGGCGCAGCACCAGGATCTGGTCGGCGTCCACCACCGTTGCCAGGCGGTGGCTGACGATGAGCACCGTGCGGCCAGCACGCTGGTGGCGCAGCGCCTGGAGGATGCGTGCGGCCGTGCCGGTGTCCACGGCCGAGAGCGCATCGTCCAGCAGCAGCAGGGGTGCGTCGGCCAGCAGGGCCCGCGCGATGGCCACACGCTGGCGCTGGCCGCCCGACAGCGTGATGCCGCGCTCGCCCACCGGCGTGGCATAGCCCTGGGGCAGGGCGGCGATGTCGTCGTGCACTGCCGCGGCGCGGGCGGCGGCCTCGATCTGCGCCGGCGTGGCCTCGGGCCGGGCCAGCGCGATGTTCTCCGCCACCGTCGCCGAGAACAGGAAAGGCTCCTGCGGCACCCAGGCGATGCCGGCGCGCAGCGCGGCCAGGGAAAATTCGGGCAGTGCCGTGCCACCCCAGGTGATGTGGCCCTGGTCCACAGGCCACTGCCGCAGCAGCAGTTTCAGCAGCGTGCTCTTGCCGGCACCGGTGGGGCCCACCAGGCCCAGGGTCTGGCCCGCGGGCAGATCCAGGCCCACGCCCGCCAGCGCCTCCTGCCCCGCGCCCGGGTAGCGGAAGTGCAGCCCGTCGGCCACCAGGGTGCCGGGGGTGACGGCGGCCAGCCTGCCATGGTCGTCCACGCTCAGCGGTGCGTTCAGCACCGGCTCCAGCCGGCCCCAGGCGGCGCGCCCACGCTCGATCAGGGACAGCACCCAGCCGGCGGCGAACATCGGCCAGATCAGCTGGCCCAGGTACAGGCCGAAGCTGGTGAGCTGGCCCACCGTCATCTCGCCGCGCCACACCAGCCAGCCGCCGAAGCCCAGCGACAGCACCATGGCCGCGTTCAGTGTCATGCCCACGGCCGGCTCGTAGCGGGCTTCCCAGCGCTGGGCCAGCAGGCCGCGGTCGGCGGCCACGCCGGCCAGGCCGGCGAACTGCGCCGTGTTCTGGCCGGTGAGCCCCAGCGCACGCAGGGTACGCAGGCCGGCGATGCTTTCCTGCACCTGGTCGTTGAGCGCGCCGAAGGCGTCCAGCGCCTGGCGGGATGCCGCATGCAGGTGGCGCGAGATCCACCAGAAGCCCAGCGCCATCAGCGGAAACGGCAGCAGCACCACCAGGGCCAGGCGCCAGTCCACGCCCAGGGTCATGGTGGCCACCACCAGCACCAGGGTCAGGCTGCCGTCGAAGCCGGCCAGCAGGGCTTCGCCGGCCGCCAGCTCCACCGCGTCCACGTCGTTGGTGGCCAGGGCCATCAGGTCACCGGTGCGCTGGCCCTGGTAGAAGCGCGGGCCCTGCTGGGCCAGCCGCTGGTACAGCTGCACCCGCAGGCCCACGCCCATGCGGTAGGCGGTGGCGTAGAGCTTGAGGCGCCAGGCCACACGCAGGCCGTAGATGGCCAGGCCGGCGGCCAGCAGCCAGGCGATCTCCACCCACAGCGCGGCGCCACCGAGGCGCTGCGCCACCAGGGCGTCGACCATGTGGCCGATCTGGCGTGGCAGCCACACGCCCAGCAATGCGATGCCGGCCAGCATCACCCCGGCCGAGGCATAGGCGCGCCAGTGCTGGCGCACGAAGCCGGCGATCAGGCGGGACAGGGTCATGGCATGGGCAGCAGCAGCGCCGCGCGGGGCCGCCGCGGCGCGGGGTTCTGGCGGGGCGATCTCAGCCTTCGCGGATGTCGGCGATGGGATCCTGGCCGAAATCCGCCCGCTGCAGCCGCGCCAGCAGAGCGCGGGCGCAGTCGTCGGCGCTGGTCAGCTGGCCCTGGGCATGCAGCGCTGCAAAGCGGGCCTGCTCGGGAAAGCTGCCGGCATCGGCGCCGCGCAGCTCGGCCTGCATGTCGGTGTCGACCACGCCCGGGGCCATGGAGACGATGCGGGCGCCGTTGGGCCGCGCCGCTTCCTCCAGGGCCACGGCCCGGCTGAAGTGGTCCATGCCGGCCTTGGCCGCGCAGTAGGCGGCGCTGCCGGCCATCGCCCGCCGGCCCAGGCCGGAGCTGATGTTCAGCACCCGGCGGGTGCCCGCCCAGCCGCGGGTGGCGGCCAGGAAGGCGCTGGTCAGCAGCAGGGGCGCCTCCAGCCCGGCGCGCAGGGCCAGGCTCAGGGTGGCCAGCGGCACCTGGTCCAGGTTGGCGGGCAGGCCCACCACACCGGCGTTGTTGACCAGGGTGACGCTGGCCACGGCCGCGCCGTCGAAGCCGGCCAGCCAGCCGGCCAGGCGCTCGGCCACCGGCTGCGGCTCGGCCAGGTCGGCCGTCCATTGCTGCAGCGGCACGCCGGCTGCATCGGCCCGTGCCTGCAGGCCGGGGTTGCTGCGGCGGGCGATGCCCAGCAGCTGGTGGCCGGGCTGCAGCAGCTGGGCCACCAGGGCCGCACCCAGCCCGCGTGAGGAGCCGGTGACGACGTAGAGCGCTTGGAGTTGGGTCATGCGGCGAGCATAAACCGCGGCTGCGGCGCCCTCTTTGTCAGCCCCCTGCAGGCTTGCCGCCGACAATGGCGCGATGCAAAAACCCTGGGTGCTGGCGCTGGCTGCCGGCGTGATCGTGCTGCTGGTGGGCCTGTCCCTGCCGCTGCTGCGCATGGGCGGCGCCGGCAGCGGCCTGGCCGACGACGACGGGGCGCCGCGCACCGGCCTGCCCTGGCAGGTGAGCCGCCTGGCCGAGGGCCGGTCCCAGGTGTTCGGCCTGGAGCCCGGGCGCGACACCCTGGCCCAGGTGCAGGCCCGCCTGGGTGATGCGCTGCAGGTGGCGCTGGTGGCCCGCCTGGGCGAAGCCGGCGCGCTGGAGGCGCTGGCCGACCCCTTCGTGGCCGGCTTCGTGGCCGGGCGCCTGGTGCTGGCCTTCGAGGTGCCGCCCGACCAGCTGCAGGCCTGGCGCGACGGTGCGGGCAGCTCCGAGCCCATGGAGGGTGGTGTGCGCCGCTTCAAGCTGCGCCCCGAGCACCGCCAGCAGGCCGCCCAGGCGCGCCTGGTGGGGCTGAGCTTCATCCCGTCGGTGCGCCTGACCGAAGAAGACGTGCGCCAGCGCTTCGGAGCCCCGGCCGAGACCCTGCCCCAGGCCGCTGGCGCCCAGGTGCTGCTCTATCCCGAGCTGGGCCTGAGCATCGGCGTGGCGCCGGGCCAGCGTGGTGTGCTGCAGTACGTGGCGCCACGCGAGTTTGCGCAGCGCCTGCGCGCGCCCCTGGTGGCGGGCCTGGAGCCCGCCGCGGCCGCTGCCCCGTTGCGTTAGGCCAGGCCGGGCAGCAGGCGGGCCTTCAGCGCCTCGCCCGGCAGCACGAACTGCCCGCCGCCCAGGTGGTGCAGGGTGCGCAGCGCGGCCGGTGCGGCATCGAACTGCCAGCGGCCCTGGCTGAACACCCGGCCATCGGCCTGGGCGGCCACCACCTCGGCCAGGAACAGGTCGTGTGCCGCCTGCACGGCCGGCCAGGCGATCACGCGGCACTCCAGCCAGGCCACGCAGCCGGCCAGCAGCGGCGCCGCCACCTGCCGGCCACTGAAGGTGGCCAGGCCCAGGCGGCGGAACTTGTCGTCCCCCTGCGCGGCCAGCGCGGCGCCACTGCTGCTGCCCAGGCTGTAGCAGACATCGGCCTGCGCCGCGCAGGGCAGCTGCAGCGCAAACGCGCCGCTGGCGTCGATCAGCTGGCGGGTGAAGGTGGATCGGTCCACCACCACGGCCAGCTTGGGCGGGTCGAAATCCAGCGGCATGGCCCAGGCGGCGGCCATGATGTTGCGCTGGCCGCCATGGGCGGCGCTGACCAGCACCGTGGGGCCGTGGTTGAGCAGGCGGCTGGCCTGGGCCAGGGGCACGTCGAGGCGGTGGTCGGTGGTCATGGCGTCAGAACGGGGTGGGGCTGTGGAAGGCATGCTGGCCCTGTCCATCCTGCCAGGCCAGCTGGCTGGCATGCAGCAGCAGGCGCGGCGATGCGGCCAGCACCGGCGGCGGGGCATACAGCGCATCGCCCAGGATCGGGTGGCCGATGGCTGCCAGGTGCAGGCGCAGCTGGTGGGTGCGGCCGGTCAGCGGCTGCAGCGCCAGGCGGGTGGTGGCGGTGCCGGCATCCCGCGCCAGCACCTGCCAGCGGGTGGTGCTGGGCTTGCCGGCCACCTGGTCGACCTGCTGGCGCGGGCGGTTGGGCCAGTCGGGGCCCAGCGGCAGGTCGATCTCGCCGGCCTCGTCGGCCAGCAGGCCGGCCACCACCGCCTCGTAGCGCTTGTGCACCTGGCGCTGGGCGAAGGCGATGGACAGGGCCCGCTGCACCGCCGCACCACGGCCGAACAGCACCAGGCCCGAGGTGGCCATGTCCAGCCTGTGCACCACCAGGGCATCGGCGCACAGCGCCTGCGCCCGGGCCGACAGGCAATCGGCGCCGGCGGGGCCACGCCCGGGCACGCACAGCAGGCCGGCGGGCTTGTCGACCACCAGCAGCTGGACGCTCTGGTGGACCACGGACAGGGAGGGGGTGTGGCGTGTCAAGCCGCGCAGCCTACCCCAGCGCCGACATGAAACGATACCGGCCGATACCGCTGCGACAGGACTGCCAGGGCACGCGCCAGCACCATCGAGGCCTGTTCAACACACCCTTTGGAGCACCCCATGAAGACCTGGATCCGCCGCAGCCTGATCGGCCTGGCCACCACCGGTGTTCTGCTCGGCGCCCTGGCCGCCTGTTCGCATGGCCCGCGCCACGGCCATGGCGCCATGACCGAGGCCGACATCGTGCAGCTGCGCACACGCTTCATCGACCGCGCCGCCAGCAAGCTGGACCTGGACGCGGCGCAGAAGGCCCGCCTGGCCACCCTGGCCGATGCCCTGCAGGCCCAGCGCGCGGCCTTGCTGGCCGGTGGCAACCCGCGCACCGAACTGCAGGCCCTGGTGGCCGGCACCAGCTTCGACCGGGCCCGCGCCCAGGCCCTGGTGGACGGCAAGACCACCGCCGTGCGTGACAAGGCGCCGGCCGTGGTCAACGCCATGGCCGATTTCTACGACAGCCTGAAGCCGGCGCAGCAGCAGCAGTTGCGCGACATGCTGGCCAAGGGCCGGCAGGGCTGGGGCCGCGGCTGATGCACCGCCCTGTTGTGCCACCATGGCAGGCATGCAGCAGATCCTGTTGATCGACGACGACGAGCACCTGGCGCCGCCGCTGGCGGCCTACCTGCGGCGCTTCGACTTCGAACTGGAGGCGGCGCTGACGCCCAGCGCCGGTTTCGCCCGGCTGGCCGCCGGCGGCATCGCCGCGGTGATCCTGGACGTGATGCTGCCCGAGATGGACGGCTTTGCGGTGTGCCGGCAGATCCGCCAGGGCAGTGCAGCGCTGCGCGACGTGCCGGTGCTGATGCTCACCGCGCGTGGTGAGCTGAGCGACCGGGTGGTGGGCCTGGAGCTGGGTGCCGACGACTACCTGCCCAAGCCGTTCGAGCCGCGTGAGCTGGCGGCGCGGCTGCAGACCATCCTGCGCCGCGCCAGGCCGGTGGCCGCAGCTGCGTCCGTGGCCGCGGGTGTGCTGCGCTTCGATGGCCTGCAGATCGACCTGGACCGCCGCAGCGTGCTGCGCCAGGGCCAGCCGGTGGACCTGACCGGCACCGAGTTCGAGCTGCTGCTGCTGCTGGCACGTGCGCCGCAGCGGGTGTTCAGCCGCGACCAGATCCTGAACCACCTGCGCGGCCGCGAGGCCGATCTCTACACCCGTGCGGTGGACCTGCTGGTGAGCCGCCTGCGCCGCAAGCTGGAGCCGCTGGCCTGCATCAAGACCCTGCGCAACACCGGTTATGCGCTGGCGCTGGCGCCGGCATGACACGGCAGCCGGGCCGCGTGGGGGCAGATGCCGCGGTGCGCCGCCTGCGGGGGCGCCGGTGACGGGCTGGGCGCGGCGCCTGGGGCATTCGCTGAAGGCGCGGCTGGTGCTGGTGTTCCTGGCGCTGGCGCTGGGCACCACCCTGCTGTTTGTCTCCGCCACGCGGGAGCTGTTCTTCAGCGGCTGGCGTGAACTGGTGCGCCCGCTGGTGGCCGACTACCTGGACCGCCTGGCCGCCGACCTGGGCAGCCCACCCGACCCGCTGCGCGCCCAGGCCCTGGTGCAGCGCCTGCCGCTGTCGATCCGCATCGACGGGCCGCAGGTGCAATGGGATTCGCAGCCGCAGCGGCAGTCCCATGGTCCACACGATCCACGCTGGCGCGACGCCCTGGAGCGCCGCAGCGCCGATGGCCACCGCATCCACTTCGGCATCGACTGGGCCGGCGCCGGCTGGCACGACCGGCCGCACTGGTTCGGCTGGGCCACGCTGGCTGCGCTGCTGGCGCTGACGGCCGGTGCCTATGCCTGGGTGCGCCACCTGCTGCGGCCGCTGGCCGACATCCAGGCCGGTGCCCTGCGCTACGGCCAGGGTGATTTTTCGCAGCCCATCCCGCAGCGCCGGCAGGACGAGCTGGGCGCGCTGGCGGCGCAGGTCAATGCCATGGCCAGCAGCCTGCAGCACATGCTGGCCGGCCAGCGTGGCCTGCTGCTGGCCATCAGCCACGAGCTGCGCTCGCCGCTGACCCGCGCCCGCCTGCATGCCGAGCTGCTGGACGAGGGCGCGCAGCGCCAGGCCCTGTTGCGAGACCTGGGCCAGATGCGCGACCTGATCAGCGACCTGCTGGAGAGCGAGCGCCTCGCGGGCGGGGCGGCGGCGCTGCAGCGCGAGGCGCTGGACCTGAACGCACTGGCCGCAGCGCTGGTGGCCAGCCAGTTTGCCGGGCGGGGCGTCCAGCTGGACCTGGCGCCGGCGCTGCCGCAGCTGCAGGCCGACCGCGCCCGCCTGCAGCTGCTGTTGCGCAACCTGCTGGACAACGCGCTGCGACATGGCGGCGGCGGGCCGGTGCTGCTGCGCACCAACGTGCCTGCCGGTGGTGGCTGGCTGCTGACCGTGCGCGACCAGGGCCCGGGGGTGGATGCCGCCGTGCTGGCGCGGCTGGGTGAACCCTTCTACCGGCCCGATGCGGCGCGCAGCCGCGCTGCAGGGGGTGTGGGCCTGGGCTTGTACCTGTGCCGCCTGGTGGCGCAGTCGCACGGCGGCACGCTGCAGTGGCGCAACGCGGCGCCGGGGCTGGAGGTCAGCCTCTGCCTGCCGCCGGAGTCGGCGCCGCCCGCGGCGCCAGCGTGATGTCGCCGTACCAGGCCTCGAGCTGCAGCTTCAGCGCGTCGGCGTCGGTCAGCACACCCACGCCGGTGATGGCGCCGGGCGCCTCGCCGAACACACGCTGGTAGTCGGCCACCACGTCGCGCTGGTAGTGCAGCCAGCGGCCGGCGCGCTGCGCGCCGGATTCCACCGTCAGGTACTGGATGCGGCTGCTGCGGTGGTTGCGGTGCACCGATTCCAGCGCGTGGCGGCCGCCGTCCCACACGTACATCAGCGTGGCATAGGGCAGGCGCTGGCCGGTGAACAGTTCCACCTGGTCGAACAGCAGGCGTTCGCGCAGCGGCATGCGGGTGTGGTCGCCGTCGAAGGCGACGATCAGCCGGGCCGGGCAATCGTCCTGCACGGCCTCGGCCACATCGGCCTGCGCCGGCACCTCGCGCACCCGCCAGCTGAACTGCAGCAGGCCCAGCTGCGCCGGGTCGATGCGCACGGCGCAGCGCAGGCCGGTGGCGGCCGCGCTGGCACGTGCGTTGAGCACCTGGCGGTCACCATCGCGCACGACGGTGTAGCGGGTGCGGGTGAGGTCCTTGCGCAGTGCATACGGCCGCCAGGCGGCCGGCGGTTGCCCGCTGGCGGCGCTGGAGAACGGCACCACCTGGGCGGCCGGCGTCTGCTCGGGCAGGTGGTCGCCATGCGGCTCGTGCGCCGGGTCGGCCGGCGCGGTGGCGCAGCCGCCCAGTCCGCCGAGTGAAGCGCCCAGGCCCAGGGCCCCGGCCAGCCAGGCACGCCGGGGCAGCTGCGCCGGCATGCCGGTGTGGCCAGATCCAGCCGGAGGACAGAACAGCGGCATGCCCGGGTCTCGGTCAGCACCGGCACGGGATGCGCCGGTTCACAACGGCCAGAATGCTAGCGGTCGGCGCTGCCGTCGGACACCCGGTTGCACCCGGGGCCCCGCAAGAGCGCGCCCGGGATTCGGGGGGTGGTCCTGCCCGCGTCGGTCAGCAGGCAGGGCCTGGCAGATCAGCGCTTGTCGCCGTCCATCGACCGCAGGGCGGCGGCGCGCAGGTCGGACGCGAAGCTTGGCTCGGTCGCCTCGATGCGCTTGGCCCAGGCCAGCACGTCTTCGGCGGTGCGCGGCTCCTGCTTCTGGGCCAGGCTCAGCTGCCAGCGGTCCAGCCGGCGCAGGCCTTCGATCAGCGTCGCGGCGCCATTGGCGAACCACAGCGAGCCGCGGGGAATGTTCAGACGGGCAGGGCGCCCAAAGCTCATGGATGCACTGGTCATGGTGTTGACTCCATCGGTTGCACAACACCCGGATCGGGTTCGTGTTGCGGTGCAGTATAGGGTTTTCCCTAGACCCTGTGGAGGCCTGGGACTTGGGCCAGACCAGGCCTTGTGTGCAGGGCGTCACACCGTGGGTGGACAGTTGCAGGCAGCGGGCGGTTGACGCGCGCATGCAGACTGCAGACACTTCGCGCTTCCGCCGGCCACCGGCGTCCGACCACTTCGAGGAGCGTGCCATGACCCAGATGCCCATTGCCGCCCCCTCTGCCACTTCGTCGGACCGCGCGGCCTGAGCCTGCGCAGCGGCGGCCCCATGGCCGCCCACCGGGATCACCGGGCACCCTGCCTGGCTCAAGTTCCCACCTGAATGCACGCGCGGCCACCCCGGCCGCAGCGGCCCGACCCCAACCGACCGCGGTGTGCGCCTGGCGCCGCCGCAGCCCTGGCATGGCCCGCTTGCGTGGCCTGCCGCCGGCCGGTGGGGCCTGGTCGCCTGCGTGCACCCGGCCCATCGGCATTCCGGACCGACGACGATGAACGTTGCGATCGATTTTCCCGCCCTGCAGGCCATCGGCCTGGGCGATGCCCTGCGCGAGCGCCTGGCCTGCGGTGTGGCCGATCCGCTGGCGCGGCCCATGCGTCTGGTGGAGGTGCAGCGGGAGCACTGGCTGCTGCATGACGGCCACCGCAGCCACCGTGCCCGTTGCTGCCCCGCGCTGCAGCAGGATCTGCTGGCCCAGGGCGAGAGCCTGGCGGTGGGCGACTGGGTGCTGGCCCGGCCCGACGAGCCCGGTGGCTGCTGCATCAGCTGCCGGCTGCCGCCGGTCAACCAGCTGACGCGGCGCACCCGCAGCGGTGGTCGCCATGGGCTGCGTGGCGGTGTGCAGCGCCAGGCCCTGGTCAGCAATGTGGACACCGCCCTGCTGGTGATGGGGCTGGACCATGACTTCCAGCTGCGCCGGCTGGAGCGCTACCTGGCCCTGGTGGAACTGGCGGGCGTGCCCGCCGTGCTGCTGTTGAGCAAGGCCGACACCGTGCCGCCCGAACTGGCGGCACGCCGGCTGGCCGAGGCCGCCGATGTGCTGCCGCCGCGCATGCCCGCGCTGGCGCTGAACATGCGCCAGCCGCAGGTGGCCGGGGCCCTGGCCGCCTGGCTGCGGCCCGGCCAGACCCTGGTGCTGCTGGGCAGCAGCGGCGCCGGCAAGAGCACGCTGGCCAACAGCCTGCTGGCCGCGCACGGCGAGGCGGGCACGGTATCGGGCCGCCACACCGGCGCGGTGCGGGCCGACGACAGCCGCGGCCGCCACACCACCACGGTGCGCAGCCTGCTGCCCCTGCCGGGCGGCGCCTGCATCATCGACACACCCGGCCTGCGCGCCCTGCGGCTGGACCTGGACGAGGCCGAGCAGCTGGCCGATGCCTTTGGCGACGTGGCGCGCCTGGCGCCGCTGTGCCGCTTCCGCGACTGCCAGCACCTGCAGGAGCCCGGCTGCGCGGTGCGCCTGGCGGTGGACGCACCGCGGCTGCACAACTTCCACAAGCTGCTGCGCGAGGCCCAGCGTGACCAGCTCAGCCTGCAGCAGCGCCAGGCCCAGCTGGCCGAGTGGAAGCAGCGTGGCCGGGCCGGCCTGGCCCGGGCCCGCGCCAAGCGTGCACCACCGGCATGAAGCGCAGGCGCGGCGCCCCGCCGGCATGGCTGCTGCACCAGGGGCGCAGCGGCGGGGCGGACCGACCGGCGGGCATACTGCCGCCACCGGCCGCCGCGTCGTCCCTGGCCCGCCATGCTGCACATCCCCACCCTGATGCTGGCCCTGCTGCTGGGCTTCCTGCTGCTGACGCTGGCACTGGGCGTGTCGCAACGCGGCCTGCGCGCGCGGCCGGAGATCCGCCGCTGGACCCTGGGCTGCTGGGCGCTGCTGGGTGGTTTTGCCGCGCTGGCCGGCCGGGTGCTGCTGCCGCTGGAACTGTCGGTGGTGCTGGGCAACAGCCTGATCTGCCTGGGTCTGGCGCTCTACGCCCAGGCGCTGTACCGGCTGCTCTGCGACAGCCCCGGCCCCAAGCTGCTGCTGCAGCTGCAGCCGGCGATCTGGCTGGGCCTGGTGCTGATGCTGGACTGGCCATTGCACCAGCGCACGGCGCTGCTGTCCCTGGTCTACACCGGCCTGCTGGCACCCAGCGTGGCGGTGATCCTGCGCCATGGCTGGCGCGCCGAGCGCTCGCTGCGCGCCGTGGCCCTGACCATGGCCCTGGCCATGGCCGCCCTGCTGGTGCGGGCGGTGCACGCCATCTGGCACCCCGACGACTACGGCGAGCTGATGCAGGCCAGTCTGGGCCAGGGCCTGACCTTTCTGGTGGCCTTCGTCTGCCTGCTGGGCGCGGGCTTCGGCTTCATCCTGGCGGTGTTCGAGCGGGTGGCGCAGCAGATGGAGGAGATGGCCACGCACGACGGCCTCACCGGCTGCTGGAACCGCAGCACCACCGACGCCCTGCTGGCGCACGAGCTGCAGCGGGCCCACCGCTCGGCCACGCCGGTGGCCTTCGTGCTGCTGGACCTGGACCACTTCAAGCAGGTGAATGACCGCCACGGCCACCGCACCGGTGACGCCGTGCTGCGCGCCTTTGCCGACGCCGTGCGGCGCCGGCTGCGCGCGTCTGATGTGTTCGGCCGCACCGGTGGTGAAGAGTTCGGCCTGGTGCTGCCCGCCACCGACGTGGCTGGCGCACGCTGGCTGGTGGAAGCGGTGCGGCGCGAGGTGGAGGCCATGGTGCTGGCCAGCAGCGCGGATGGCACGCCGGTGCAGGTGACGGTCTCGGCCGGCGTGGCCGTGGCCGATGCACACAGCAGCCTGTCGGGCGACCGGCTCTACGGCCAGGCCGACCAGAGCCTCTACGAGGCCAAGCGCGCCGGCCGCAACCGGGTGGAGGTGTATGGCATCACGGCGGGTGCGTCCGCCGCGCTGCCACTGGCCTGAGCTTCAGTAGTTCAGGCCCATGGCTTCGCGCACATCCTTCATCGTCTGGCGGGCGACCGTGCGGGCACGCTCGGTGCCCATCTCCACGATCCAGTGCACCTGCTTGGGGTTGGCCAGGTAGGTCTCCGCGCGTTCGCGCCAGGGCTGCTGCTCGCGGATGATGGCGTCGATCACCGGCTGCTTGCAGTCCAGGCAGCCGATGCCGGCGCTGGTGCAGCCCTGCTGCACCCAGGCCCGGGTCTGGTCATCGGTGTAGACCTTGTGGAACTCCCACACCGGGCACTTCTCGGGCGTGCCGGGGTCGGTGCGGCGGGCACGCGCCGGGTCGGTCTTCATGCCACGCACTTTCTGCGTGACCACGGCTGGGTCGTCGCGCATGGCCACGGTGTTGCCACGGCTCTTGCTCATCTTGTCGCCGTCCAGGCCGGGCAGCTTGCTGGTCTCGGTGAGCAGCACGCCGGGCTCGGTCAGCACGCTCTTGCCGCTGCCCTTGAGGTGGCCCAGCAGCAGCTCGGTCTGGTCGGCGTTGAGCCGGGCGCCTTCTTGCGCCTTGCGCACCAGCGCTTCGCCCTTGGCCAGGGCCTCGGCATGGCCGTCCTGGCCATAGGCCTTGCGCTGCTTCTCCACATAACGCGCATCGTCCTTGCCCAGGGCGGCCAGGGCCGCGGCCACCTGTTCAGCATGGTTGGCGGCGCGGCCGTACAAGTGGTTGAAGCGGCGCGCCACCTCGCGCGTGATCTCGACATGGGCCGCCTGGTCTTCGCCCACCGGCACATGGCTGGCGCGGTAGATCAGGATGTCGGCGGCCTGCAATAGCGGGTAGCCCAGGAAACCGTAGGTGGCCAGGTCCTTGTCCTTGAGCTTCTCGATCTGGTCCTTGTAGGTGGGCATGCGCTCCAGCCAGCCCAGCGGCGTGCCCATGGCCAGCAGGGTGAACAGCTCGGCATGCTCGGGCAGGCGGCTCTGGATGAAGAGCGTCGCCTTCTCCGGGTCCAGGCCCGCGGCCAGCCAGTCGATCACCATCTCGTAGACCGATTTCTCGATCACCGCACGGTCTTCGTAGTGCGTGGTCAGGGCATGCCAGTCGGCCACGAAATAGAAGCAGTCGTGCGCGTCCTGCAGCCGCACCCAGTTCTTGAGCGCGCCGTGGTAGTGGCCGAGGTGCAGGGCGCCGGTGGGGCGCATGCCGGAAAGAACGCGGGGTCGCATGGGATGGAGGCTCCGTCAGGGGAGGGCGGATTCTCTCAGACCGCCCCGCCCGTACACTCCGCCCCCGTCATGCAGCGCATCGTCATCCTGGTCTCCGGCCGCGGCAGCAACGCCCAGGCCATCGTGCAACAGTGCGCCGCCGAGGGCTGGCCGGCACAGGTGGTGGCCGTGGTGGCCAACCGGCCCGGCGCGGCGGCGCTGGACTTCGCCGCCCAGCAGGGCATCGCCACCGCCGTGGTCGACCACACGCTGTTTGCCGGCCGCGAGGCCTTCGATGCCGAACTGGCGCGGGTCATCGACGGCTTTGCACCCAGCCTGGTGGTGCTGGCCGGCTTCATGCGCATTCTCACCAACGGCTTTGTGCAGCACTATGCCGGCCGGCTGCTGAACATCCATCCCTCGTTGCTGCCGGCGTTTGCCGGCCTGCACACCCACCGCCGCGCCATCGAGGCCGGCTGCAAGCTGGCCGGCGCCACGGTGCATTTCGTCACCCCCACGCTGGACCACGGCCCCATCGTCGCGCAGGCGGCCGTGCCGGTGCTGGCGGGCGACACGCCCGAGGCGCTGTCGGATCGGGTGCTGGCGGCCGAGCATCTGCTCTATCCGCGGGCCGTGCGCTGGTTTGTCGAAGGCGCGCTGCGGCTGGACCGCGGCGTGGTGCATCACACCGGCGGTGCGTCCCAGCTGCTGTTGCCGGGCTGATCCAGCCGCTGGAAGCGCGGCTGTTCCAGGCCGTCGACCAGCACCGTCTCGAAGAACATGGCCCAGGGCCGCACCCACAGCGTGCCTTCGCCATACAGCGGGCGGTACAGCGCCAGCGGTTCCAGCGTCTCGCTGTGGCGCACCACGCCGACCAGTTCGTACAGCTGGCCCTTGTAGTGCCGGTAGCGGCCGCTGGGCACGGCGGGCAGGGGCGGAAGATCGTCGGCGGGCATGGCAGGGATAATCGCTGAATGCATCCTACCGCCCTGCTGGACCTGGCCACCGAACTGCTGCGTGCGGTCCTGAAGCTCGACGCCCCGGCCGACAGCATTGTTTCCAACTTCTTCAAGCGCCACCGCGCGCTGGGCCCGCGTGAGCGCAACGCCCTGGCCGAAACCGCCTACACCGTGCTGCGGCGCCGCCCGCTGCTGCAGCACCTGGCCCAGAGTGGCACCGGCGCGCTGGAGCGCCGCCTGGCCATCCTGGCCTGGTCGGGTGATGCCAACCTGCTCAAGGGCGCGCTGGGCAGCAACGAGGCGCAGTGGCGCAGCCAGGTCAAGGCCATCGACCCGGCCGGCTTCTCCGACAAGTTCCGCCACAACCTGCCTGATTGGCTGGCCTCGGCCCTGCGCACACAGCTGGGCGAAGACGCCTTCTGGCCGCTGGTGGCCGCGCTGGACGAGCCTGCGCCGCTGGACCTGCGTGTCAACGTGCTCAAGGCCAGGCGCGAGGACATCCTGTCCACCCTCAACCAGGCCGGCCTGCGCGCCGCGCCCACGCCGTTTTCGCCCTGGGGCATCCGCGTGCCGGGCAAGCCGGCGCTGCAGAAGTTCGACGCCTTCGTGCGTGGCGACATCGAGGTGCAGGACGAAGGCAGCCAGCTGCTGGCCCTGCTGGTGGACGCCAAGCGCGGCGAGATGGTGGTCGACTTCTGCGCCGGCGCGGGTGGCAAGACCCTGGCCCTGGGCGCGGCCATGCGCTCCACCGGCCGGCTCTATGCCTTCGACGTCAACGGCCACCGGCTGGACGCGCTCAAGCCCCGCATGGCGCGCAGCGGCCTGAGCAATGTGCACCCCGCGCAGATCGCCCACGAGCGTGACGAGCGTGTGAAGCGCCTGGCCGGCAAGATCGACCGTGTGCTGGTGGATGCACCCTGTTCCGGCCTGGGCACGCTGCGGCGCAACCCCGACCTGAAGTGGCGCCAGAGCCCGCAGGCCGTGGTGGAGCTCAACGCCAAGCAGACCGCCATCCTCGACAGCGCCCAGCGGCTGGTGAAGTCCGGCGGCCGGCTGGTGTACGCCACCTGCAGCCTGCTGCGTGAGGAGAACGAGGCGGTGGCCGAGGCCTTCGGCGCCGCGCATCCCGATTTCATTCCCTTGCCGGCCGACGAGGCCCTGGCCGCCGCCCATGTGGAGCGGGCCGGTGAGCTGGTGGAGAACGGCTATCTGCGGTTGTGGCCCAGCCGGCACGCCACCGATGGCTTTTTTGCGGCCGTCTGGCAACGGAAGTAGGCGGCTGCGCGGCGCCTGCGGGATTGCGCTGCCCCAGCGGGCGCAGCATTGTGCTCGGCGGCATCGTCCCCATCTTCGGAACAGCGCACTTTCCAGTACGCACAATCCGCAGGCGAGCTGTCAGGGTGCTCACCTACAATCAGAGACCCGCCTGCGTCTGGGCGTGCAAGGTTGATCAATGACTGAAATTTCTACGGTGTGGTTTGCGCTGGTCGATTGGCTGGCCAACGGCCTGTGGGCCGAGGCCACTTGGTGGCAGGTGTTGCTGGTGACGCTGGTGATGACCCACATCACCATCTCCTCAGTCACTATCTTCCTGCACCGCGCCCAGGCCCACCGTGCGGTGGACCTGCATGCCATCCCGTCGCACTTCTTCCGCTTCTGGCTGTGGCTGACCACCGGCATGGTGACCAAGGAATTCGTGGCCGTGCACCGCAAGCACCACGCCAAGTGCGAGACCGAGGAAGACCCGCACAGCCCGCAGACCCGCGGCATCAAGGCCCTGCTGCTGACCGGCGTGGAGCTGTACCGTGCCGAGAGCAAGGTGGCCGACACCATCACCAAGTACGGCAAGGGCACGCCCGACGACTGGATCGAGCGCAACCTCTACACCCGCTACAGCTGGCAGGGTGTGGGCGTGATGCTGATCCTCGACCTGGCGATCTTCGGCGCCATCGGCCTGACGGTGTGGGCCGTGCAGATGCTGTGGATTCCGGTGATGGCCACCGGCATCATCAACGGCATCGGCCACTGGTGGGGCTACCGCAACTTCGAGGCCGCCGACGCCTCCACCAATGTCTCGCCCTGGGGCATCCTGATCGGTGGCGAGGAGTTGCACAACAACCACCACACCTACCCCACCTCGGCCAAGTTCTCGGTCAAGCCCTTCGAGTTCGACATCGGCTGGGTCTACATCCGCGGCATGGAGATGGTGGGCCTGGCCAAGGCGCGCAAGACCGTGCCCCAGCTCAAGCTGGGTGAGATCAAGCCGCAGGCCGACGCCAAGACGCTGGAGGCGATCATCGCCAACCGCTACGAGGTGATGGCCAAGTACGCCAAGGAGCTGCGTGCCGCCTGCGCCACCGAGCTGGAGCAGGTCAAGCAGCAGGGCGCCGCCGCCCGCCTGGCGGACCTGAAACTGGCCCAGCGCTGGCTGCACCGGGATGCCGAGAAGATCCCCAGCGCCGTGCTGCCGCAGCTGGCCAATGCCGTGAACGGCAGCCCCAAGCTGGCCCAGCTCGTGCACATGCGCGAGGAGCTGCGCCAGCTCTGGACTCGCACCAATGTGTCGGCCGAGCAACTGGTGGTCGACCTGCAGCACTGGTGCAAGAAGGCCGAGAGCAGCGGCATCGATGCGCTGGCCCAGTTCTCGATGAAGCTGCGCGCTGCCCACGCCTGATATCCCCGCAAGCGCTGCAAGCCACAACGGGCCTTCGGGCCCGTTTTTCATGCCTGCATCACGTCCGATGCGCACAGCAGAAAGCCCGCCGAAGCGGGCAGACATGAAAAAGCCCGCAATCGCGGGCTTTGTCGTTCAGGCCAGTGTTGCCACCGGTCGCCGAATCACTTCAGCTTGATTTCCTTGAACAGGACATGCTTGCGGGCCTTCGGGTCGAATTTCATGAACTCGAGCTTCTCGGGCGTGGTCTTCTTGTTCTTGTTGGTGGTGTAGAAGAAGCCGGTTCCTGCGGTGGACTCCAGCTTGATCTTTTCGCGTCCGCCTTTGGCTGCCATGGTGTGCTCCTGGGTAACGTGGGGTTAGCGTGCGATCACAGCGTGATCACAGCGCATTCTTGGCGCGCAGGTCGGCCACGATCTGGTCGATGCCGACCTTGTCGATCAGGCGCAGTGCGGCGTTGGTGATGCGCAGGCGCACCCAACGGTTTTCGCTCTCGACCCAGAAGCGGCGGTATTGCAGGTTGGGCAACCAGCGACGCTTGGTCTTGTTGTTGGCGTGGGAGACATTGTTTCCCACCATCGGGCCCTTGCCCGTGACTTGACAGACGCGTGCCATGACGCTTCTCCAGAACTTGACTGTTGCAGGCACGGCAGCCAGCGCAAGCCTGCCATCCGTTTGAATGGCTGGTGCAGCAGCGCTGCACCGCTTGA
Organism: Pseudomonadota bacterium; assembly: GCA_040386375.1. Lineage (GTDB taxonomy): Bacteria > Pseudomonadota > Gammaproteobacteria > Burkholderiales > Burkholderiaceae_C > Pseudaquabacterium. Next base: position 132,773 of record JAZKFQ010000029.1, on the reverse strand, counting down.
TGGCTGCCTTTGATTGGGGCCTGGCCATGGTCACCCACAGCAAGGCCTTGCTTTTCGGCAAAGACCGCGATTATAGCCAGAAAACCGGCCGCGGCGCTGGGCTAGGACTGCTGCTCCAGGTAACGCTGGGCGTCCAGCGCCGCCATGCAGCCGGTGCCGGCCGAGGTGATGGCCTGGCGGTAGACATGGTCCTGCACGTCGCCGGCGGCAAACACGCCGGGCACGCTGGTCATGGTGGCAAAGCCGTTCAGGCCGGTGCGGGTGACGATGTAGCCGTCCTTCATCTCCAGCTGGCCCTTGAAGATGTCGGTGTTGGGCTGGTGGCCGATGGCGATGAAGCAGCCCTTGAGCGTGAGGTCTTCGGTGGCGCCGGTGTTCACATTCTTCAGCCGCACGCCGGTCACGCCGCTCTGGTCGCCCAGCACCTCATCGAGCGTGCTGTGCAGGTGCAGCACGATCTTGCCGGCAGCCACCTTCTCGTGCACCTTGTCGATCAGGATGGCCTCGGCGCGGAACTTGTCGCGCCGGTGCACCAGGTGCACGGTGCTGGCGATGTTGCTGAGGTACAGCGCCTCCTCCACGGCGGTGTTGCCACCACCGACCACGGCCACCTCGTCGCCGCGGTAGAAGAAGCCGTCGCAGGTGGCGCAGCCGCTCACACCACGGCCCATGAAGGCGGTCTCCGAGGGCAGGCCCAGGTACTTGGCGCTGGCGCCGGTGGCGATGACCAGGCTGTCGCAGGTGTAGCTGCCGCTGTCGCCGGTGAGGGTGAACGGCCGCTTCGACAGGTCGACGCTGTGGATGTGGTCGAACACCATCTGGGTGTTGAAGCGCTCGGCATGCTTCTGGAAGCGCTCCATCAGTTCCGGGCCCTGCACGCCCATCACGTCGGCCGGCCAGTTGTCGACGTCGGTGGTGGTCATCAGCTGTCCGCCCTGGGCCATGCCGGTGATCAGCACCGGCTTCAGGTTGGCGCGGGCGGCGTAGATGGCGGCGCTGTAACCGGCCGGGCCGGAGCCCAGGATCAGCACCTGGGCGTGCAGGATGGGGGTGCTCATGAGATGTCCGATGTGGTGGATGGATGGGGCGCAGGCCAGTGGCCCGGAGGCGTCCAGGAATTGTCACATGCGGGGGAAACCCGGGCATTGCAGCCCACGCCATCGGCACAATAGGGAAACCCGATCAGAACTGACCCGGGAAGCCCGTGCTGCTTGCGCGTTTGGCGGATTCGGCGACAGAACACACTGCAGGCAGGAAGGGAATTCACCATGTCCATGTTGACGAATCTTGATTTGATCCGGCGCGTGCCGCTGTTCTCCATGCTGACCAACGATCAAGCGCAGGCGATTGCCGACAGCGTGGTCAAGCGGCGCTTCCGCCGCGGTGAGCTGGTGGTGGAGCAGGGCCGCAAGAGCAATACGCTGTTCATCCTGCTCAACGGCCGGGCGCGCGTGCTCACCTCCGACAGCCGTGGGCGCGAGGTGATCCTGGCAGTGCTGGAGAGTGGCGACTACGTGGGCGAGATGAGCCTGATCGACAACGAGGCCCATTCGGCCACGGTGCGCTGCGAAATCCAGACCGACATGCTGATCCTGGGCCGGGCCGACTTCGCCCGCTGCCTGCCCGAGCATTCGTCCTTGAGCTACGCCATCCTGCGTGGCCTGGTGCGCCGCCTGCGCCACGCCGACCGGCAGATCGAATCGCTGGCCCTGCTGGATGTGTACGGCCGCGTGGCACGCACGCTGCTGGAGATGTCCGAAGAGATCAACGGCGTGAAGACCATCCGCAACAAGGTCTCGCGCCAGGACATGGCCAAGGTGGTGGGCGCCTCGCGCGAGATGGTCAGCCGGGTGATGAAGGACCTGGAGGAGCGCGGCGTGATCGAGACCCAGGAGAACGGCTCGGTCATCATCAAGGAACGCGCGCCGCAGCCCGAGTAGCCGGCCCGGCCCGCGGGCCGTGTTGCGCCACAATCTGGCGCATGACGTTCCCCCTGGGCTCCTTGCTGCGTGATGGTGGCAGCGCGTTGGCCTCCCAGCGCGCCGCCGAACTGGCCGAGGCACCACGCTGGCGGCCCCAGCTGCTGCTGCTGCTGGGCGGTGTGCTGTGGCTGCTGCTGCTGCTGGCCCTGGCCAGCCACCGCCCTGGCGACCCTGGCTTCTCCACCTCGGGCACCGGTGCGCCGGTCGGCAACTGGGCGGGGCTGCTGGGTGCCTGGGTGTCCGACCTGGCGCTGTTCCTGTTCGGCTATTCGTCCTGGTGGCTGATGCTGGTGGGCGCTCGCGCCTGGCTGGCCTTGCTGGCCGGCCGCCTGCGCGGCCCGCAGCCACAGCACGAGACCGGTGCCCATCCGCCCGCCTGGTGGTTCTGGGCCGGCCTGGCCTTGCTGATGGCCGCCAGCTGCGGCCTGGAATGGACCCGCCTCTACCGCCTGGACGGCGCCGTGCCTGGTGGCCAGGCCGGTGGTGTGCTGGGCGCCGTGGTGGGCGGCCTGTCGATGACCTGGCTGGGCTTTGCCGGCTCGGGTGTGCTGTGGATCGCCAGCCTGGTGCTGGGCTTGTCGCTGGCCATGCGCTTTTCCTGGGCGCGGGTGGCCGACCTGCTGGGCCAGCGCATCGAGGGCCTGTGGCGCGCCCAGGCCGACAAGCGCGAGGTGAAGGAAGACCTGCGCATCGCCGAGGTGCTGACCCGCGAGCGTGAGCTGGTGGTGGAGGAAGAGCGCGCCGTGGTCGAGGACCACGCGCCCATCGTCATCGAGGAGACGATGGTGGAGGTGCCCAAGAGCACCCGTGTGGCCAAGGAGCGGCAGAAGCCGCTCTTCACCGAACTGGCCGATACCAAGCTGCCGCAGGTGGACCTGCTGGATGCCGCGCCGGCGGTGCGTGTGGACACGGTCACGCCCGAGTCGCTGGAGATGACCTCGCGCATGATCGAGAAGAAGCTGCGCGACTTCGGCGTGGAAGTGCGGGTGGTGGCGGCCAGCCCCGGCCCGGTGATCACCCGCTACGAGATCGAGCCGGCCACCGGCGTGAAGGGCAGCCAGGTGGTGGGCCTGGCCAAGGACCTGGCGCGTTCCCTGTCGCTGATCAGCATCCGCGTGGTCGAGACCATTCCCGGGCGCACCACCATGGCGCTGGAGCTGCCGAATGCCAAGCGGCAGATGATCCGCCTGGCCGAGATCCTGGGCTCGCAGATCTACCACGATGCGCAATCGCAGCTGACCATGGGCCTGGGCAAGGACATCGTGGGCGCGCCCATGGTGGCCGACCTGGCCAAGATGCCGCACTGCCTGGTGGCCGGCACCACTGGCTCGGGCAAGTCGGTGGGCATCAACGCCATGATCCTGAGCCTGCTCTACAAGGCCGAGGCGCGCGATGTGCGCCTGATCCTGATCGACCCCAAGATGCTGGAGATGAGCGTCTACGAGGGCATTCCGCACCTGCTGTGCCCGGTGGTGACGGACATGAAGCAGGCCGCCAACGCGCTGAACTGGTGTGTGGGCGAGATGGAGCGCCGCTACAAGCTGATGTCCAAGATGGGCGTGCGTAACCTGGCCGGCTACAACAAGAAGCTCGACGACGCCAAGGCGCGCGGTGAGCTGATCCCCAACCCCTTCAGCCTGACACCGGAAGAGCCCGAGCCACTCGACCGCCTGCCCTTCGTGGTGATCGTCATCGACGAGCTGGCCGACCTGATGATGGTGATCGGCAAGAAGATCGAGGAGCTGATCGCCCGCCTGGCGCAGAAGGCGCGTGCGGCCGGCATCCACCTGATCCTGGCCACCCAGCGGCCCAGCGTGGACGTGATCACCGGCCTGATCAAGGCCAACATCCCCACCCGGTTGAGCTTCCAGGTCAGCAGCAAGATCGACAGCCGCACCATCCTCGACCAGATGGGCGCCGAGGCCCTGCTGGGCCAGGGCGACATGCTCTACCTGACACCAGGCGGCGGCCTGCCGGTGCGGGTGCACGGCGCCTTTGTCAGCGACGAGGAGGTGCACCGCGTTGTGGAGTACATCAAGAGCCAGGGTGAGCCCAACTACATCGAGGGCATCCTCGAGGGTGGCACGCTGGATGGTGACGGCGATGCCGCCGGCGGTGCTGCCGGTGGTGCTGGGGATGCCGAATCCGATCCGATGTACGACCAGGCAGTGGCCATCGTGCTGCAGAACAAGAAGGCCTCCATCTCGCTGGTGCAACGGCATCTGCGCATCGGCTACAACCGGGCGGCGCGGCTGCTGGAGCAGATGGAGAAGAGTGGCCTGGTGTCGGCCTTGTCGGCCAGCGGCAACCGCGACCTGCTGGTGCCCCGCCGCGACGAATGAGGATGTGCATGACGATGACGCTCAAGCGCCCGCTGCTTGCCGGCCTGCTGGCCCTGGCCCTGGGTACACCGGCGGCCTGGGCCGACGCGGTGGACACGCTGCGCGAATTCACCCGCGAGGTGAAGACCGGCCGCGCCAACTTCAGCCAGACCGTGACCTCGCCCGATGGCGCGAAGAAGAGAACCTCCAGCGGCAGCTTCGAGTTCAGCCGGCCCAACCGCTTCCGCTTTGCCTACGGCAAGCCCTTCGAGCAGCTGATCGTGAGCGATGGCAGCAAGGTCTGGCTGCACGACATCGACCTGAACCAGGTGAGCGTGCGCCTGCTCGACCAGGCCCTGGGCGGCACACCGGCGGCGCTGCTGGCCGGGGGCTCGCTGGAGAAGGATTTTGAGCTGGTCGCGCAGCCGGCCAAGGACGGACTGGACTGGGTGCAGGCCACTCCCCGCGCCAAGGACGGCAGCGTGGCCCAGCTGCGGGTGGGGTTCCGTGGCAAGGAACTGGCGGCGCTGGAGATCGTCGACGCCTTCGGCCAGCGCTCGCTGCTGCAGTTCAGCGCGGTGCAGCAGGGCCTGGCCCTGCCGGCCGAGCGCTTCCGCTTCGTGCCGCCGGCGGGTGTGGACGTGATCGGGCCCTGAGCCCGCCGCAGGCTACAGCTCGAACTTGAAGCCCAAGGTCCATTGCCGCACACGCGGCTGGTCGAACTGCTGGGCATAGGCCAGGTTGGCGCTGATCCTGTCGGCCAGCGGGAACAGCAGGCCGGCCGACACCCAGGGCCGGGCCCGGTCGTCGCCGAACACGTCGGCGGCCCAGCGCAGGCCACCTTCGCTCTCCATGCCCAGTGACCAGGTGGTGCTGTTCAGCCGGTCATTCTCGGTGCGCACCCAGCCCAGATTCAAATGGCCCAGCAAGGCCTTGCCCAGTTCCTTGGTGGCCACGCCGAACACCCGTGTGCTGCCGTGGCGCCAGCCCTGGCCCGACCCCTTCTCGCTGCTGATGCCGTAGGCCAGGGCGTAGCCGATGGCACCGTCCTGTGGCATCTTCAGCGTGGTCTTGCCGCCAAGGCCCACGCTCAGGTCGGTGCTGCCGGCCTGGCGCGCCGAGGCCAGGCTGATGCCCAGCTGGCTGTGCCCGGCAATGCCGCAGGAGCCCAGCATGTCGGCCACGCGGGCCGATGGCGAGCCGCTGGCACGCAGCGTCGCCAGGCCGGTCTCGATCTGGCAACTGCCCGCGCCGATGACATCGGCGGTCTCGCTGACCAGCGGTCGGTCCGCCCAGGCCGTGGCGCTGCACCCCAGCAGCAGGGCGCCGGCAGACACGAACAGCAGATGGTGGGCTAGCAGGGTCATGGGCGTCTCGGTTGGGGAGGTGGGTGTGGTGGTCCGGCCGTGGCGCCGTCAGTGCGCGAACTGGTCCATCAGGCCCATGTCGGCGCTGCGCATCATCTGCTCGATCTCCAGCAGGATCAGCATGCGCTCGTCGTCGCCGGTCTTCACCGTGCCCAGGCCGGTGATGTGGGTGGCGGCCACGCTGCCGTTGAACTCGGGTGCGGGCTTGATCTGCTCGGGGCGCAGTTCCAGCACGTCGCTGACCGAATCGACCACGATGCCCACCGTGCGGCCCACCACGTTGAGGATGATGACCACGGTGAAGGCGTCGACCTTCACGTCGTCCAGCGCAAAGCGCATGCGCATGTCGACGATGGGCACGATCACGCCACGCAGGTTGACCACGCCCTTCATGAAGCCGGGTGCGTTGGCAATGCGGGTGGGCGGTTCGTAGCCGCGGATCTCCTGCACCTTCAGGATGTCGATGCCGTATTCCTCGGCACCGAGCTTGAACGACAGCACTTCGCGCGGTGCGCCGTGCAGGGCTGCGGCCTGCGACAAGGCGGCAGCTTCTTGGATGTTGACGGCGCTCATCGGCCTCTCCTGGTGCATGTGCGGGCGGCCCCTGGCGGCCCGTTGTGGGGGTGTTCCGTGGTGCTGTCGGCCCGGCCCGCGGCCACGGTGGACTGCCAGGCGAGTGTGGCCCTGGCAGCCGCCGGTGATCTGCCGATCAGCCGGCGTTCGTGACGGCAGTTCGGGCCGCTCAGCCCTGCCGCTTGATGCCGGTGACCATGGCACGCACCAGGTTCACCCGCTCCAGTCGGCCCACCACGATGGCTGCTGCCGCATGCAGGCCGGCGGCCCACAGCAGCGCGTTGGCCAGTGCTGCGTGCAGATCCTGCAGGACCTCGTCGCCCCAGAAGGCATCGGTGCCCTGCAGCCAGCCGGTGAAGCCCAGCGCCAGCACGGCGGCCATCAGCGCCAGCATCATCAGCGCACCCAGCGGGTTGTGGCCGGCGTGCACCGGGTGCTCGCGCCGCCGCAGCGCCTGCAGATGGCAACGCAGGCGTGCCGGGGTGGGAAAGAAGTCGGCAAAGCGCGCATGGCGGCTGCCGATGAAGCCCCACACCACCCGCGCCAGCACCAGGGCCACGGCGGCATAGCCGGTCCATCGGTGCGGGGTCTCGCCGCCCTCCAGCACGAACTGGTTCAGCAGCACGCAGGCCACCAGGCTCCAGTGGAAGATCCGCACGAACGGATCCCACACACGCTGGGCGGCGGGGGGCAGGGTGTGGGTGGGCATGGCGGCGCGGGTGGTCAGCGTGGCGGGCGGTGGTTCACTTCTGTTCGAGCACGGCGGCCGTCACCGGATCGAAGTAGATCTCGACCTTCTTGCCGCCCTTGTCGAAGCCGTAGATCTCGTAGCACTGGCCCTTGCTGACCTTGAAGGTCTTGATCTGGTAGCCCTGCTGTTCCAGCTTGGTCTTGAAGTCGCCTTCCTTCATCCACTGCGCCTGCGGCTGGTTGCAGCTGGGGCCGGCAACCGCGGCGGTGGTGACGGCGGTGGTGCCCAGGGCGAGGGCGATGGCGGCGATGTGGGAGAGCTTCATGGTGGATGTCCTGTGGCTTGCTTGGTTGGTGGGTTGTGCCTGCACAAAACCGATTGAACGGGCCGCGGCTGAAGCCTTTCTTAATGACAATCTGTTGCATGACACCGCTGCAGGATTCGCTGTTCGCTCCGCCTGACGGGCCGCTTGCCCCCGCCGTGGCCAGCACCGCCCAGGCCCCGCTGGCCGAGCGCCTGCGCCCGCAGACGCTGGCCGACGTGATCGGCCAGACCCATCTGCTGGGCCCGGGCAAGCCGCTGCGGGTGGCGTTCGAGTCGGGCCGCATCCGCTCGATGATCCTGTGGGGCCCGCCCGGCGTGGGCAAGACCACGCTGGCGCGGCTGGTGGCTGGTGCCGTCAGTTCTCGCTTCATCGTGCTCAGCGCGGTGCTGGCTGGGGTGAAGGACATCCGGGACGCGGTGGACCAGGCCCGCGCCGCGCTGGCGGCATCGGGCCAGCCCACCATCGTCTTCGTCGACGAGGTGCACCGCTTCAACAAGGCGCAGCAGGACGCCTTCCTGCCGCATGTGGAATCGGGCCTGTTCACCTTCATCGGCGCCACCACCGAGAACCCCAGCTTCGAGGTCAACTCGGCCCTGCTGAGCCGGGCCACGGTGCATGTGCTCAAGGCGCTGGACGACGATGACCTGGCCGCGCTGATCCTGCGCGCCCAGGCGGCGCTGGGCGCGCCGCCGCTGACCGATGCCGCCCGCCAGCGCCTGATCGGCCACGCCGACGGTGACGCGCGCCGCCTGTTGAATGGCTACCAGGCCCTGGTGGACGGTTTGGGGGATGGTGTTGAACCGCCCGCCCAGATCGACGAGGCCCGGCTGGAGCTGACCCTGGGTGAACTGCTGCGCCGCTACGACAAGGGTGGCGACCAGTTCTACGACATGATCAGCGCGCTGCACAAGAGCGTGCGCGGCTCCGACCCCGATGCCGCGCTGTACTGGCTGGCGCGCATGCTCGATGGTGGCGCCGATCCGCGCTACGTGGCGCGCCGCGTGATCCGCATGGCCAGCGAGGACATCGGCCTGGCCGACCCGCGTGGCCAGCAGCTGGCCCTGCAGGCGGCCGAGGTGTATGAGCGCCTGGGCTCGCCCGAAGGTGAGCTGGCCCTGGCGCAGGCGGTGGTCTACCTGGCGGTGGCGCCCAAGAGCAATGCCGTCTACAGCGCCTGGAATGCGGTGCGTGCCCTGGTCAAGCAGGACAGCACCCGCCCCGTGCCCATGCACCTGCGCAACGCGCCCACCAAACTGATGAAGGGCCTGGGCCACGGCGCCGGCTACCGCTATGCGCATGACGAAGCCGGCGGCTTCGCGGCTGGCGAGCAGTACCTGCCCGACGGCCTGGCAGGCCAGCTGTTCTACCAGCCGGCGCCGCGTGGGCTGGAACTGCGCATCGGCGAGCGCCTGGCCGAGCTGCGGCGGCTGAACCAGCAGGCCCGGCCCGGCGCCGACGGGCCCGGCCCGCCGACCTCCAGCTGATCAGGGACAACCCGATAGGCCGAACAAGCCTCGGCGCTGCGACCGATCTTCAGCCGATTGTTCGGCCGGCAGGCGGGAATCTCCTGCTGTCTCACAGGTGACCCCCTGCCTACAATCCCGCCCAGCCAGCAGGGCCGGCCAGGTTCACCACCGGCCGGCTTCTTGCTAGAGACAACACACACAAGCCCGGCCGTGCCCCGGCGCTGCCGCCCGGGCAGCGCCTGCCGGCGGGCCGAGGACCGGAGACCTCCCACCATGGATATCTTGTTGCAGCAGATCATCAACGGTCTGGTGCTGGGCAGCATGTATGCGCTGGTGGCCCTGGGCTACACCATGGTGTACGGCATCATCAACCTGATCAACTTCGCCCACGGCGAGGTGCTGATGGTGGGCGCGCTGACCAGCTGGACCGTGCTGCGCATGCTGGCCGACAGCGGCCTGCCGGGCTGGCTGATGCTGCTGATCAGCCTGGTGGCGGCAGTGGTGGTGTGCTCGGCGCTGAACTACGTGATCGAGAAGATCGCCTACCGGCCGCTGCGCAACGCACCGCGCCTGGCGCCGCTGATCACCGCCATGGGCATGAGCCTGCTGCTGCAGACCCTGGCCATGATCATCTGGCAGCCCAGCACCAAGCCCTATCCCATCCTGCTGCCCAACGACCCGTTCTTCATCGGCGGCGCGGTGATCAACCTCACCCAGATCCTGATCCTGGTGACCACGGTGGTGGTGCTGCTGGGCCTGATGTACCTGGTCAACCGCACCAAGCTGGGCCGGGCCATGCGCGCCACGGCCGAGAACCCGCGTGTTGCCGCGCTGATGGGTGTGCGGCCCGACCATGTGATCTCGGCCACTTTCATCATCGGCGCTGCACTCGCCGCGCTGGCGGGTGTGATGTACGCCGCCAACTACGGCACGGTGCAGCACACCATGGGCTTTCTGCCGGGGCTGAAGGCCTTCACCGCAGCGGTGTTCGGCGGCATCGGCAACCTGGGCGGCGCAGTGGTGGGCGGTGTGCTGCTGGGCGTGATCGAGGCACTGGGTTCGGGCTACATCGGCGCCCTCACCGGCGGTGTGCTGGGCAGCCAGTACTCGGACATCTTCGCCTTCCTGGTGCTGATCCTGGTGCTCACCATCCGCCCGCAGGGCCTGATGGGCGAACGTGTGGCCGACCGCGCCTGAGCCCGGAGACAAGACCATGAAAAACAAGCTGATCGTCTTCCTCATCGCCGCCGTGGCACTGATGGTGCTGCCGCTGATCGCGCAATCGGCCGGCAACTTCTGGGTGCGCATGCTGGACTTCGCGCTGCTCTACGTGCTGCTGGCCCTGGGCCTGAACATCGTGGTGGGCTATGCCGGCCTGCTGGACCTGGGCTACGTGGCCTTCTACGCCGTGGGCGCCTACATGTTCGGCCTGATGGCATCGCCCCACCTGGCCGAGAACTTCGCGATGTTCAAGGCCGCCTTCCCCAACGGCCTGCACAGCCCGATCTGGCTGGTGATTCCACTCGGGGCCGGGCTGGCAGGCCTGGCCGGCATGCTGCTGGGTGCGCCCACGCTCAAGCTGCGCGGCGACTACCTGGCCATCGTCACCCTGGGCTTCGGCGAGATCGTGCGGGTGTTCATGAACAACCTCGACCGCCCGGTGAACATCACCAACGGGCCCAAGGGCCTGTCGCAGATCGACAGCCTGAAGTTCTTCGGCCTGGACTTCGGCAAGACCGGTGAACTGTTCGGCTACGAGATCTCCTCGGTCACCAAGTACTACTACCTGTTCCTGCTGCTGGTGGTGATCAGCGTGGTGATCTGCTACCGGCTGGAGCAAAGCCGCATCGGCCGCGCCTGGATGGCCATCCGCGAGGACGAGATCGCCGCCAAGGCCATGGGCATCAACACCCGCAACCTCAAGCTGCTGGCCTTCGGGATGGGCGCCACCTTCGGCGGTGTGTCGGGCGTGATGTTCGCCACCTTCCAGGGCTTCGTCTCGCCCGAGAGCTTCTCGCTGCAGGAGAGCGTGATGATCGTGGCCATGGTGGTGCTGGGTGGCATCGGCCACATCCCCGGCGTGGTGCTGGGCGCGGTGCTGCTGGCGGCCCTGCCCGAGGCCCTGCGCTGGGTGGCCGGCGAGCTGGACCTGCAGCGCCTGACCGACGGCCGCATCGACGCTGCCATCCTGCGCCAGCTGATGATCGCGCTGGCCATGATCACCATCATGCTGGTGCGCCCGCGTGGCCTGTGGCCGTCCCCCGAACACGGCAAGGCGGCGCCGCAGCCGGTGGCGGGTGGTGCGGGTGCGGGCAAGAACGGGAGCGCGGCATGAGCGAGATCGTGCTCGAGGTGAAAGGTGTGTCCAAGCGCTTCGGCGGGCTGCAGGCCTTGTCCGACGTGGGCATCCGCATCCAGAAGGGCCAGGTCTACGGGCTGATCGGCCCGAACGGCGCAGGCAAGACCACCTTCTTCAACGTCATCACCGGCCTGTACACACCCGATTCGGGCAGCTTCGACCTGGGCGGTGTGCCCTACAAGCCCACGGCCGTGCACGAGGTGGCCAAGGCCGGCATCGCGCGCACCTTCCAGAACATACGCCTGTTCGCCGAGATGACGGCGCTGGAGAACGTGATGGTGGGCCGCCATGTGCGCAGTGGTTCGGGCCTGCTGGGTGCCATCTTCCGCACGCCCGGCTTCAAGGCCGAGGAGGCCGCCATCGCCAAGCGCGCGCAGGAGCTGCTGGACTACGTGGGCATCGGCCACATGGCCGAGATGAAGGCACGCACCCTGAGCTATGGCGACCAGCGCCGGCTGGAGATCGCCCGTGCCCTGGCCACGGACCCCAAGCTGATCGCGCTGGACGAGCCCGCCGCCGGCATGAACGCCACCGAGAAGCTGGTGCTGCGTGAACTGATCGACCAGATCCGCAAGGACGGCCGCACCATCCTGCTGATCGAGCACGACGTGAAGCTGGTGATGGGCCTGTGCGACCGGGTGACGGTGCTGGACTACGGCAAGCAGATCGCCGAGGGCACGCCGCACGACGTGCAGCGCAACGAGAAGGTGATCGAGGCTTACCTCGGCGCCGGCCACAAAGCCCATTGAGGCGGTGACAAGCATGGCAACTCAGAACAACAACCAGGTCCTGCTCGAAGTCAGCAACCTCAAGGTCGCCTACGGCGGCATCCAGGCCGTCAAGGGCGCCAGCTTCCAGGTGCGCCAGGGTGAGCTGGTGTCGCTGATCGGCGCCAACGGCGCGGGCAAGACCACCACCCTCAAGGCCGTCACCGGCACCCAGCCGGCGGCCGATGGCGACATTCGCTTCATGGGCCAGAGCATCAAGGGCCAGGGCGCCTGGGACCTGGTGAAGCAGGGCCTGGTGATGGTGCCCGAGGGGCGTGGCACCTTCACCCGCATGACCATCACCGAGAACCTGCTGATGGGCGCCTACATCCGCGAGGACGACGAGGTGCAGGCCGACATCGACAAGGTGTTCGCCATCTTCCCGCGGCTGAAGGAGCGGGCGCTGCAGCTGGCCGGCACCATGAGCGGTGGTGAGCAGCAGATGCTGGCCATGGGCCGTGCGCTGATGGCCCGGCCCAAGGTGCTGCTGCTGGACGAGCCCTCGATGGGCCTGTCGCCCATCATGGTCGACAAGATCTTCGAGGTGGTGGCCGACATCCACGGCCGCGGCACCACCATCTTGCTGGTGGAGCAGAACGCCAGCCGGGCGCTGGGCCTGGCCGACCGGGGCTATGTGATGGAGAGCGGCCTGATCACCATGGACGGCGACGCCAAGGCCTTGCTGAACGACCCCAAGGTGCGGGCGGCCTACCTGGGCGAATAGCGCACTTCCGTTTCCACAGAGGCGGCCCTCTCGGAATCGGAAGACCGGCTGTCGGCCAAGCGACAGCTGCCTGTGCGACCGCGCCGCAGCATGCGCCACCTTTGCACACTGGAGACCCGTCCATGCCCTTGCCGACCCTGCCCCTGGATGCCGACAACACGTCGGGCCCGTCACGCCGCCAACTGGTGCTGGGGGCTGGCGCAGCCGCCGTCGGCGCGCTGCTGCCCGCCGCGGCCCAGGCGCAGGCCGCCTGGCCCAACCGTCCGGTGCGGGTGGTCGTGCCCTTTCCGCCGGGCGGCCTCACCGATGCCTACGCCCGCATGTACTGCGAGCACCTGTCGCGCAAGTTCGGCCAGGCCTTCACCATCGAGAACAAGACCGGCGCCGGCGGCACCCTGGGTGCGGGCGAGGTGGCCAAGGCCGCGCCCGACGGCTACACCCTGTTGATCACCACCAGCACGCCCACCTGGACGGCCAAGGTGCTGTACAAGAAACTGGGTTACACGCCGGTGAAGGATTTCGACCCGGTGGCGCTGTTCCCCAGCGGGGCCCTGCTGGTGGCCGTCAACGCCAACGTGCCGGCCAAGAACCTGCGTGAGCTGGTGGCCTTCGCCAAGGCCAACCCGGCCGCCTGGGGCACCTACGGCGCCGGCTCCTGGGCCCACATGCTGGGCGACGTGCTGAGCAAGACCGAGAAGCTCAACATGGTGGTGGCGCACTACCGTGGCGAGGCACCGATGCTGACCGACCTGATCGGCGGCCAGATCCAGGCCGGTGTGGGCAGCGTGCAGGGCATCCTGCCGCACATCCAGACCGGCAAGCTGCGTGCCATCGGCGCCACCGGCAAGGTGCGCACACCCCGCCTGCCCGAGCTGCAGACCCTGGTGGAGCAGGGCTTCACCGCGCCGGTGTTCGGCATGGAGGGCTATCTGCCGTTTGCCGCGCCCGCGGGCACGCCGAAGGACATCCTCGAGAAGCTGGCCGATGCGGTGCGCGAGGCCTCGGCCACGCCCCAGCTCAAGGGCCTGCGGGACCAGTTCGGCATCCCCAATCTGCCGCTGACCAACCCGGCCGACGTGCGCCGCGAATGGGACCAGGACTCCGCCCAGTGGATCGCCCTGGCCACCGACCTGGGCATCACACTCGATTGAGCCCCCTCACAGCCGCTGCAGCGTGATCGGCAGCCCGTCCCTGGGCTTGGCGATGGGCACCAGCTGGTAGGGCATGCGGTAGCCCTCGGGCACGCTGAAGCGGAAGCGGCGCAGCACCTGGTGCAGCACGCTCTTGACCTCCATGTCGGCGAAATGCTGGCCGATGCACAGGTGGGCGCCGCCGCCGAACGGCAGGTAGGCATAGGCGTGGCGCTTGTGCTCGGCACGCTCGGGCGCAAAGCGCTCGGGGTCGAAGCGGTGGGGGTCGGTCCAGATCGCCGGCATGTGGTGGGTGTGGATGGGCGAGATGCCCACCGGCGTGCTACGCGGGATCTGGAAGCCGCCGAAGCTGCAGTCCCGGGCGGCCTTGCGCGGGATGCTGGTCAGCGGCGGGTACAGCCGCAGCGCCTCCTTCATCGCCCACTCGCTGCGCTGGCAGGCGGCCAGGTCGACGTGCTGCAGCTGCGCACCGGGCAGGGCCTGGGCGTCGGCGCGCAGCCGGTCCTGCCGCTCCGGGTGGCGGGCCAGGCAGTAGAACAAGGTGGTCAGGGTGGAGGTGGTGGTGTCGTGGGCCGCCATCATCAGGAAGACCATGTGGTTGACCACCTCGTCGTCGCTGAAGCGCTCGCCGTCTTCGCCGCGTGCATGGCACAGCTGGCTGAACAGGTCGGGCCCTTCACTGGCGCGCTTGGCGGCCAGCTTGCTACGCATCAGCCCCACCAGGAAGTTGCGTGCCCGCACGCCGCGCCACATGCCGAAGGGCGGCACCGGCTTGCGGATCAGCGCCAGCGAGGCCTCCACCGTGTCGATGAAGGCCCGGTTCATGCGGTCGGCCTCGGGCCCCAGCGCCATGCCCATGAACACCCGCGCGGCGATGTTCAGCGTCAGCGCCTTGATCTGCGGAAACACCCGCATGCCACCGTCGGGCCAGGTGTCCAGCACTGCGGCGATCACCGGGCCCATGTCGGCCACGTAGCGCTCCATCGCGCGGCGCTGGAAGGCGGCCTGCATGATGCGGCGGTGGTGCTTGTGGGCGGGGTCGTCCATGGCCATGATGGCGCCGGGAAACACCGCATCGATCCAGTAATACCAGCCGCCGCGGCTGCTGAAGTTGCCTTCGCGGTCGTGCAGCACGAACTGGTTGGCCTCCGGCCCCAGCAGGGTCACGGTCTCGAAGAAGGTGCGCGAGCGCACCACGTTGCCGTGCACCTCCAGGCTTTGCGCGTTGTCCAGCGGATCACGCAGGAACTTGATCAGGTTGCCCACCAGGGGCAGGCCTTTGACCAGGGGAATGGCTTGGTAGGGCAGGGCAGTCATGCAGGCGCGCAGGGGGCAGTCAGGTGAGGGCGGCCGATGATGCCCGCCATGGCACAGTGCGCCCATGCTCGCTTACCGCCATGCCTTCCACGCCGGCAACCATGCCGACGTGCTCAAGCACGCCACCCTGGTGGCCGTGCTGCACCACCTCAATGCCAAGGACAAGGGCTGGCGCCTGGTCGACACCCATGCCGGCGCCGGCGCCTACGCCCTGCACGCCGAATCGGCGCAGAAGCTGGGTGAGTACCGCCAGGGCATTGCCCGGCTGTGGCAGCAGGCCAGCCTGCCGCCGCTGCTGGCCGACTACCTGGCCCAGGTGCGGCAGTTCAACCCGCACGAGGAACTGACGGCCTACCCCGGTTCACCCTGCCTGGCCAAGGCCCTGATGCGGGCCCAGGACCAGCTGCGCCTGTACGAGCTGCATCCGGCGGACCACGCCCTGCTGGCCGAGGCCTTCGCCGGTGACAAGACGGTGCAGGTGCTGCGGGTCGACGGCTTTGCCGGCATCAAGGCCCAGCTGCCCCCGCCCAGCCGGCGTGGCCTGTTGCTGATGGACCCCAGCTACGAGCTGAAGACCGACTACGCCGCCGTGGCCGCCGCCGCCCAGGAGGCGCTGACCCGCTTCGCCGAGGGCATGGTGATGGTGTGGTACCCGCAGATCGACGCGCGTGAATCGGCCAACCTGCCGCTGCGGCTGAAGGCGATTGCCAATGCCCAGGCGCGCAAGGGCTGGCTGCATGCGCGGCTGACGGTGGCCGAGCCGAATGAGCGTGGTTTCGGCATGCTGGGCAGCGGCGTGTTCCTGATCAACCCGCCGCACACCCTGCGGGCCCAGTTGCGCGAGGCGCTGCCGGTGCTGGTGCGCCTGCTGGGCCAGTTTGCCGGGGCCAGCCAGCGGCTGGAGCTGTCGGCCGCGGCTTGAAGGCGCACGGGCCGGCGATCTAGAGGTTCAGGAACTTGCGCATGCCACGGCCGCTCAGCGGCTGGCTGCGCGGCGACCAGGCCCGCACCAGCTGGGTCATGCGGGCATTGCAGGGCGCCAGCTGGTTCAGCCGGCCGGCCAGGCGCAGCACCTCGCCCTGGATGGCGTCGACCTCGGTGGGCCGGCGCCAGGCCAGGTCGTCGGCCATGCTGGAGCGTGCCTTGGCGTCGATGCGCAGCATGCGCCGCGCCACCAGGCGGAACAGCGGCGTGGGCAGGCGCAGCACCGCCGGCAGCATGCCGGGCCGCAGCGACGACACACGCGCCGGCCGGATGCCGGCCTGCTTCAGCAGCAGCAGCGTCTCGCTGACCAGGGCTGCCGTGCAATGGCGCAGGTCGGCGTCCAGCAGCTGCGCGCGCAGGGGCAGGCCGCTGAGCGCATTCACGGCGTTGTTCAGGTTCAGCAGCAGCTTGCCCCACAGCACTGGCAGCATGTCCTCGTGCAGGGCCAGCGGCAGGCCGGCGGCGTCGAACCAGGGCAGGCAGGGCAGCAGGCCCAGGTGCGACTGCACGGCCAGCTGGCCGTCGGTGCCACGGTGCAGCCGGCCGGGGCCCAGTTCGCCCACGTTGAAGCCCACCATGCCCCGCAGCAGCAGCAGCTTGGGGGCGGCCGCCTGCGCCACGTCGGCATTGCTGATGCCGTTCTGCATCGACAGCACCAGGGTGCCGGCCGGCAGCCTGGCGGCCAGCTGGGCTGCGGCACCTGCCGTGGCGCCGCTCTTCACGCACAGCAGCACCAGGTCGGGCTTCAGGCCTTCCGGCACGGCGTCGCACAGCCGCAGGCTGGCCGCCGGCAGGGCCAGCTGGCCGCCGGCGCGGTCGCTCAGCGTCAGGCCATGGGCGCCCAGGGCTTGCAGCATGCGCTGGTGGCCCACCAGGTGCACCGTGGCGCCGGCAGCCTGCAGGCGCGCACCCAGCCAGCAGCCGATGTTGCCCGCGCCCATCACCAGCACGGTGGGGGCCGGGCCGGTGGCAGGGGTGACAACGGTCTGTGGCGCGCGCGCAGCCATGCGAAAAGCTCCGAAGTGAACAAACTGCAGGGGAGTGGACCACAGCCGGCGCCGGCCGCAGCGCCACGGCGTCACGGAAATGCGCTGCCGGTGGCCGCCCGGGTGGCGCCCGGGTGGCGCTCCTAGAATGCGCCACCGTCCCAGGACCGCCACGCAGGGCCACTGATGAGCATCAAGAGCGACCGTTGGATCCGCCGCATGGCCGAACAGACCGGCATGATCGAGCCCTTCGAGCCCGGCCAGGTGCGCCAGGCCGCAGACGGCCAGAAGATCGTGAGCTACGGCACCAGCAGCTACGGCTACGACATCCGCTGCGCCCCTGAGTTCAAGGTCTTCACCAACATCTACAGCACTGTGGTGGACCCGAAGAACTTCGACGAGAAGAGCTTCGTCGACATCGAGGCCGATGTCTGCATCATCCCGCCCAACAGCTTTGCGCTGGCCCGCACGGTGGAGTACTTCCGCATCCCGCGCAACGTGCTCACCATCTGCCTGGGCAAGAGCACCTATGCCCGCTGCGGCATCATCGTCAACGTCACCCCCTTCGAGCCCGAATGGGAGGGCTATGTGACGCTGGAGTTCAGCAACACCACGCCGCTGCCGGCCAAGATCTACGCTGGCGAGGGCTGTGCCCAGGTGCTGTTCTTCGAGAGTGATCCCGACGACGTCTGCGAGACCAGCTACAAGGACCGCGGTGGCAAGTACCAGGGCCAGCGCGGCGTGACCCTGCCCAAGACCTGAATCCAAACCAACACCAGATGCGGCCGCGGGCCGCGCACCGGAGACCGCGATGAAGTGGGAAGGCCAGCGCCAGAGCGACAACGTGGAAGACCGGCGTGATGGCGGCGGCGGTGGCCTGGGAGGCGGCGGCCGGCGCATCGGTGGCCGCGGCGTGGGCCTGGGCACCGTGGCCATCGCCCTGGTGGCGGGCTGGATCTTCGGCATCAACCCGCTCACCGTGCTGGGCCTGCTGGGTGGTGGCGGTGTGGCCGAGCCCGCACCCCAGGTGCAGCAGGCGCCCGCCGCGCCGCCGAAAGACCCGATGGGCCAGTTCGTGTCCACCGTGCTGGCCGACACCGAGGACGTGTGGCGCCAGCTGTTCCAGGCCCAGGGCGGCCAGTACCAGGACCCCAAGCTGGTGCTGTTCCGCGGCGCCACGCCCACCGCCTGCGGCACGGGCCAGTCGGCCATGGGCCCGTTCTACTGCCCGGGCGACCAGAAGGTCTACATCGATCTGGCTTTCTACCAGACCCTGCGCGACAAGCTGGGCGCGCCGGGCGATTTCGCCCAGG
Organism: Pseudomonadota bacterium; assembly: GCA_040386375.1. Taxonomy (GTDB): domain Bacteria; phylum Pseudomonadota; class Gammaproteobacteria; order Burkholderiales; family Burkholderiaceae_C; genus Pseudaquabacterium. The sequence continues at coordinate 114,447 of JAZKFQ010000029.1, read as the reverse complement.
CCTATGTGATTGCCCACGAGGTGGGCCACCATGTGCAGAACCTGCTGGGCATCACCGCCAAGCTCGATGCCCAGCGTGGCCGCATCCCCGAGGCGCGCATGAACGCGCTGAGCGTGCGCCTCGAACTGCAGGCCGATTGCCTGGCCGGTGTGTGGGCCCACCATGCCCAGCGCAGCCGCCAGGTGCTGGAGCAGGGGGATGTGGAAGAGGCGCTGAACGCGGCTGCGCAGATCGGCGACGACAAGCTGCAGGGCGGTGGCGGCGCCATCCGCCCCGAGAGCTTCACCCATGGCACCAGCGCGCAGCGGGTGAGCTGGTTCAAGCGCGGCATCGCCGGCGGCCGCATGGCCGACTGCAACACCTTCGACGCGCGCCAGCTCTGACACCCGGACAAACAACACGAGGAGAGACCATGCCGACTGCCCGACACCCACAGCCTCCAGTCCTGCACCTGCGCGCCGCTGCGGCGGCGCTGGCTGCGCTGGCCGCAGGCCTGGCGGGCGTGCCGGCGCCGGTGCTGGCCCAGGCTGCGGCCGATGCCACCGAGCGCATCACCATCATCGGCAGCCGCCGGGCCACGCCGGCCAGCTCGTCCATCGACACCACGGTGCCGGTGGACGTGTATGCGCTGGGCAAGGCCGCCGAATCGGGTGGGCAGTTCGACCTGGCGCAGACCCTGCAGTACCTGTCGCCCTCGTTCAACAGCACACGCCAGACCGGTGCCGACGGTGCCGACCTGATCGATTCGGCCGCCTTGCGTGGCCTGGGCAGCGACCAGACCCTGGTGCTGGTCAACGGCAAGCGGCGCCACACGGTGGCGCTGGTGAACCTGTTCGGCGCCCGCAACCGCGGCAGCACCGGCACCGACATGAACGCCATCCCGCTGCTGGCCATCGACAATGTGCAGGTGCTGCGCGACGGCGCCGCCGCGCAGTACGGCTCCGACGCCATCGCCGGTGTCATCAACATCCAGCTGAAGAAGCGCGCGGGCTGCGAGGCGGTGGCAGGTTATGGCCAGTATTCGGCCGGCGACGGCAAGAACGGCCTGCTGTCGGCCTACTGCGGCATCGAGCTCGGCGGCGGCAGCCTGGGCATCACGGGGGAATGGCAGGACCGCGGCCGCAGCAACCGGGCCGAGGCCGGCAACCCGCGCATCATCGGCGACACCCAGGTGCGCAACGAGAGCCTGTACCTCAACGGTGAACTGCCGTTGGGCGGCGGCATGGTGCTTTACGGCACGGCGGGCGTGCAGGACCGGCGCGCGTCGTCGGCCGCGTTCGCCCGCAATGGCCTGGTGGACGACGGCAGCAACGGCGGTGACGTGCCGACCCGCAATTCGCTCGCCATGTACCCCAACGGCTTCGTGCCCTTCATCAACGGCGACATCGATGACCGCTATGCCATCGCCGGCCTGCGCAGCACCCTGGCCGGCTGGGCAGTCGACCTGTCGCACACCCATGGCCGCAATGCCATGCGCTACGACATCAGCCGCACGCTCAATGCGTCCATCGCCAACCTCGACCTGTTGAATGGCGGTGCAGGCACCAGCGCCACCCGCTTCGATGCCGGTGGCTTCAGCTTCCAGCAGGACACCACCAACCTCGACGCTGCGCGGTACTTCGACGGCCTGCTGGGTGGCAGCAACCTGGCCTTCGGCGCCGAGCTGCGGCGCGAGCGCTACAGCATCAGCGCCGGCGAGCCCGGCTCCTACATCGACGCCGACGGCGTGGGTGTGGGTGGCAACGCCGGCAGCCAGGGCTTCCCCGGCTTCCAGCCGGCCGATGCCACCCGCAAGAGCCGCCGCAGCCATGCGCTGTATGCCGAACTCGAATCCACCCCCAGCGCCGCACTCACCACCCAGGTGGCCCTGCGCCATGAGCGCTACAGCGATTTCGGCAGCACCACCAATGGCAAGCTGGCTGCCAGCTTCAGGCTGAACCCGGCGCTGATGCTGCGTGGCGCGGCCAGCACGGGCTTCCGGGCACCCAGTCTGCAGCAGGTGTTCTTCTCGTCCACGTTCACCGATTTCATCAGCGGCGTGCCGCTGGACGTGGTGCTGGCGCCCAACGGCGGGGCCATCGCCAACGCGGCGGGCATCCCCAGGCTGACCCAGGAGAAGAGCCGCAACCTCACCCTGGGCGCCACCTTCAAGCCCGACGCCGCCTGGGCCATGACGGCCGATGTCTACCGCATCCGCATCGCCGACCGCATCGTGCTGTCGGGCCGCTTCGATGCCGCCAACTACCCGGCGCTGGGCAACATCCTGCAGCAGCTGGGCGTGGGCCAGGCGCAGTTCTTCGTCAACTCGGTCGACACCAGCACCACCGGGCTGGACCTCACGGTCTCTCACAAGGGCAAGCTGGCCGGCGGCCAGCTCAACACCTACCTGGCCCTGAACCGCAGCAAGACCCGGGTGGGCGCGGTGCATGCGCCGGCCGCGCTGGCCGGCTTCGAGGACGTGCTGCTGAGCGAGCGTGAACGCCTGTTCATCGAGCAGGGCGCACCCAGCCGCAAGGCCACGCTGGGCTTCGAGTACGCGGCCGGCGCCTGGACCAGTGACCTGAAGATCATCCACTTCGGCCCGCAGACCCTGGGCACCTTCTCGGGCACGGCCGCGGGTGTGCCCAATGCCCGCTACAAGGCCCGGACCTCGGCCGACCTGGCCTTCAGCGTGGCGCTGAACAAGAGCACGCGCCTGAGCTTCGGCGGCAACAACATCTTCAACGTCAAGCCCAGCAAGCAGGACCCGAACGAGACCGACAACGGCTTCGTCTACGACAGCGTGCAGTTCGGGCTGAACGGCGCCTCGTACTTCGGGCGGCTGCATGTCACCTTCTGACCGGCCGGGGGCTGGCCGGTAAACTGCAGGTCCGACCCCGCCACCACCGGCCACGCCCATGCCTGCTCCCGCCCCCCAGCCCACCGCGCTCACCCTGCACCAGGCCAGCCGCGTGCTGGAAGTGGGCTTCGACGACGGCGCGGTGTTCCGCATTCCCTTCGAGCTGATGCGGGTCTACTCCCCGTCGGCCGAGGTTCAGGGCCATGGGCCCGGCCAGGAAACCCTGCAGACCGGCAAGCGCGACGTGGGCATCAGCAACCTTGAGATGGTGGGCCACTATGCGGTGCAGCCCACCTTCAGCGATGGCCACGACACCGGCATCTTCGCCTGGGGCTATCTCTACAAGCTGGGCAGCGAGCAGGCCGAGCTGTGGGCCCGCTACGAGCAGCGCCTGGCCGAGGCCGGCGTGGACCGCGACGCGCCCATGCCGGTCAAGGCCGGCGGCGCCTGCGCCAGCCATTGAGGCCGAACACCATGGCCAACACCCACTTCGGTTTCAGCACCGTCGACGAGAGCGAGAAAGCAGGCCGCGTGCGCGGCGTGTTCGACAGCGTGGCCAAGCGCTACGACATCATGAACGACGTGATGTCCATGGGCCTGCACCGGGTGTGGAAGGCCTACACCGTGGCGGTGGCCAATCTGCGGCCGGGCGACAAGGTGCTGGACATCGCCGGCGGCACTGGTGATCTGGCGCGCGCCTTTGCCCGCAAGGTGGGCCCCACCGGCCTGGTGCTGCACACCGACATCAACGAGGCCATGCTGCGCACCGGCCGCGACCGCCTGGTCGACGAAGGCCTGCTGCTGCCCACCCTGGTGTGCGACGCGGAGCAACTGCCTTGCCCCAGTGGCAGCTTCGACCTGGTGAGCGTGGCCTTCGGCCTGCGCAACATGACCCACAAGGACCGCGCCCTGGCCGAGATGTGCCGTGTGCTGCGCCCCGGGGGCCGGCTGCTGGTGCTGGAGTTCAGCCAGGTGGCCGAGCCGCTGCGCAAGCCCTATGACTGGTACTCGCTGAACGTGCTGCCGTTGATGGGCAAGCTGATCGCCAACGATGCCGACAGTTACCGCTACCTGGCCGAATCCATCCGCATGCACCCACCCCAGGCCGAGCTCAAGGCCATGATGCAGGCCGCCGGCTTCGGCCATGTGGACGTGCACAACCTCAGCGCGGGCGTGGTGGCCCTGCACGTCGGCATCCGCTGCTGAAGCAGGCTGTCACCGGGCGCCGCGCCGCTCGCCACCCCGCGGGCATCTGTCACAGACTGTCGCACTTCACTGGGTGCCGCGCCCCCCGGCTTGGTGGAGCGCAGCCACAGGGTTGTCACTGATCACCATTACACTTCGCCGGTTATTTGTGACGGTTGCCGGCGCCCTGCCCGCAACCCGGCGTCAATGCAGGCCGCACCTCGGCTGGAGCCCCATCGAACATGAAGACCCCGCAACGTCCGGCCGCGCCCCATGGCCTCATGCGCCTGAGCCTGATCGCCCTGGTGTCCACCGCGGCCCTGCTGTCGGCCTGCGGTGACAAGAAGGAGAAGGGCGCCAGCCAGACCGCGGCCAAGGTCAACAAGGCCGAGGTGACGGTGCACCAGATCAACTTCGTGCTGCAGCAGCAGCGCAACATCCGGCCCGAGCAGGCCGATGCCGCCAGCAAGCAGATCCTGGAACGCCTGATCGACCAGGAACTGGCCCTGCAGAAGGCCGACGACCTGAAGCTCGACCGCGAGCCGCGTGTGGTGCAGCAGCTGGAAGCCGCCAAGCGCGAGATCATCGCCCGCGCCTACCTGGAGAAGGTGGGCGAGGCCGCCGCCAAGCCCACGCCCGAGGAGATCAAGAAGTACTACGACGAGAAGCCGGCGCTGTTCAAGGAGCGCCGCATCTACAGCATCCAGGAGATCGCCATCGAGGCCAAGCCCGACCAGGTGCCGGCCCTGCGCGAGAAGCTGGCCGCCAGCAAGAACATCCCCGAGTTCGTCGAGTTCCTGAAAGCCAACGACTTCAAGTTCGCCGGCAACCAGGCGGTGCGTGCCGCCGAGCAGCTGCCGCTGCAGAGCCTGGACGCGTTTGCCAAGATGAGCGACGGCCAGGCGATGCTGAACCAGGCCGCCAACGGCGTGCAGGTGGTGGTGCTGGCCGGCAGCCGCAGCCAGCCGGTGGGCGAGGAGCAGGCCCGTCCCGCGATCGAGCAGTTCATCCTGAACGAGCGCAAGCGCAAGCTGATCGAGGAAGACGTCAAGGCCATGCGCAGCGCCGCCAAGATCGAATACGTGGGCAAGTTCGGTGAAGGTGCACCGGGCGCAGCGCCTGCGTCGCCGGCCGCCACCACCGCGCCGGCTGCGCCTGCGGCGAGCGGGCTCAACGCCACCGACATCAGCAAAGGCATGGGGCTGAAGTGATGAATGCGCGCAAGCACCTGCAGCCGCTGCTGTATGCCGCCCTGGCACTGGCCTTCTGCCTGGGCTGTGGTGGCATCACCCCCGCGCAAGCGCAGGGTGCGGCCACGCCCGCCGCGGCCACCGAATACCGACTGGGCTCGGGTGATGTGATCCGCATCAACGTCTACCAGAACCCCGATCTGACGCTGGAAACCCGGGTGACCGAGGCCGGCGTGGTGAGCTACCCGCTGCTGGGCAGCATCCGCCTGGGCGGGCTGAGCGTGACGGCCGCCGAGAAGCTGATTGCCGACGGCCTGCGCAGCGGCAACTTCGTCAAGCAACCGCAGGTGACCCTGGTGGTGCTGCAGGTGCGTGGCAACCAGGCCAGCGTGCTGGGCCAGGTGAACCGCCCCGGCCGCTACCCCATCGAGGTGGCCGACATGCGCCTGACCGACCTGCTGGCCATGGCCGGCGGTACGGCGGCCAGCGGTGCCGACATGGTCATCGTGACCGGCACGCGCAACAACCAGCCCTACCGGCTGGAAGTCGACCTGCCCACGGTGTTCCAGCCCGGCGGCAAGGACAAGGACCTGCTGATCCTCAACGGCGACACCGTCTGGGTCGACCGCCAGCCCATCGTCTACATCTACGGCGAAGTGCAGCGTCCCGGCCCGATGCGTCTGGAGCGCGGCATGACCCTGATGCAGAGCCTGGCCACCGGTGGTGGCCTCACCCAGCGTGGCACCGAGAAGGGCATCCGCGTGCACCGCAAGGCTGCCGACGGCAAGGTGCAGATCATCACCCCCGGCATGGACGACCGCATGCAGGACGGTGACGTGGTCTACGTGCGCGAGAGCCTGTTCTGACCACCACCGGCCGCCACCCATGACCTTCGGACAATTCCTCTCCATCCTGCGCGCCCGCAAGTGGGCCGCACTGCTGGTGTTTGCGCTGGTGGTGGCCACCACCGTGCTGGTGAGCCTGCTGCTGCCCAAGCAGTACGACGCGGCGGCCAGCGTGGTGATCGACATCAAGCCCGACCCGGTGTCGGCCATGGCCTTCCCCTCGATGGCCATGCCCAGCTTCATGGCCACGCAGGTGGACATCCTCACCAGCGACCGCGTGGCGCTGAAGGTCATCCGCGACCTGAAGCTGCTGGAGAACCCCGGTCTGCGCCAGCAGTGGCAGACCGAGGGCGAGGGCAAGGGCACGGTGGAGCAGTGGCTGATCGAGCTGCTGAAGAAGAACCTCGACGTCAAGCCTTCCCGCGAGAGCAACGTCATCGCCATCGGCTACCGCTCACCTGACCCGCGCTTTGCCGCCGGCCTGGCCAACGCCTTTGCCACGGCCTACATCGCCACCACGCTCGAGCTGAAGGTCGACCCGGCCAAGCAGTTCAGCAGCTTCTTCGTGGGGCAGAGCAAGGACGCCCGCGCTGCACTGGAAACCGCGCAGGGCAAGCTCTCGGCCTTCCAGCGCGACAAGGGCATCATCGCCGCCGACGAGCGGCTGGACGTGGAGAACGCCCGCCTGGCCGAGCTGAGCAGCCAGCTGGTGCAGATCCAGGCCATCTCCAGTGAATCGGGCAGCCGCCAGCAGCAGGCCCAGGGCGCCCAGGGCGACCGCATGCAGGAGGTGCTGAACAACCCGGTGATCGGCAGCCTGAAGGCCGACCTCACCCGCAACGAGGCCCGCCTGCAGGAGCTGAACAGCAAGTTCGGCGACAACCACCCGCAGGTGGTCGAGGCCAAGGCCAGCATCGCCGAACTGCGCAGCCGCATCGACGCCGAGACCCGCAAGGTGACGGGCGGTGTCAGCATCACCAACACCATCAACAAGCAGCGCGAAGCGCAGGTGCGGCGCGAGCTGGAGGCCCAGCGCAGCAAGCTGCTGCAGATGAAGGCCGTGCGTGACCAGGGCCAGGTGCTGGTGCGCGAGGTGGAGAACGCCCAGCGTGCCTACGACAGCGTGATGGCCCGCCTCAACCAGACGGCCATGGAGAGCCAGGCCAACCAGAGCTATGCCAATGTGCTGACCAGCGCCCAGCCGCCGGCCGAGCACGCCAGCCCCAAGCTGCTGTTGAACACCGCGCTGGCCATCTTCCTGGGTGCGCTGCTGGCCGTGGGCGTGGCCCTGCTGCTGGAACTGGGCAACCGGCGTGTGCGCGCGCCTGAAGACGTGGTGGCGGCGCTGGGCCTGCCGGTGCTGGGCGTGCTGCCCAAGCCCACGGCCAAGCGCTTTGTCTCGGGCAAGCATGCGCTGCAGATGCAGCAGCGCGTGATCGGCCTGCCGGCCCCGCATGCCAACAAGGGCTGAGGCCCGAAGCGACGACTCCATGGCCAAGTTCAAAGATTCCAGCGCCCACGGCGACGGCGGCAACGCGGTGCAAGACCACCAGTCCGAGGTGGCAGACCGCTCCATCGGGTCCATCATTGCCGAGACCCGCAACCTCAGCGCCGACCAGGTGGAGAAGGTGCTGGCGCACCAGAAGGCCAAGGGCATCCGCTTCGGCGAAGCCGCCATCGCCCTGGGTTATGCCAGCACCGACGATGTGCTGTTTGCGCTGAGCCAGCAGTTCCACTACCCGTATGCTGCCGAAGACCGGCGCAAGGCCAACCCCGAACTGGTGGCGCTGAACCAGCCCTTCGGCGTGCAGGCCGAGAGCTTCCGCGCCATCCGCAGCCAGATCATGATGCGGCTGTTCAACGAAGGGCAGGAGCGCCGCGCCATCGCCATCGTCAGCCCGGATTCCGGCGACGGCAAGACCTTCTTCGCGGCCAACCTGGCCGTCACGCTGGCGCAGCTGGGCGGGCGCACCCTGCTGGTGGACGCCGACATGCGCGGCCCGCGCCAGCATGCGGTGTTCGGCATCGACAACAGCGCCGGCCTGTCAGGCATCCTGAGCGGCCGGGCCGAGGCCAAGGTGATCCAGCAGGTGGTGGGTGTGCCCAGCCTGTTCGTGCTGCCCGTGGGCATCACCCCCCCCAACCCGTTGGAACTTGTGGAGCGCCCGGCATTCGGACTGCTGGTGCGTGAACTGCTGGCCAAGTTCGACCATGTGGTGGTGGACACCCCGGCGGCGCAGTACGGCAGCGACAGCGCGGTGATCGCCGCGCGCTGCGGCGCCGCGCTGGTGGTGGCCCGCCAGGGCAAGAGCCAGGTGGTGAGCCTGCAGGACCTGGTGGCCAATCTCGCCGAAACCCCTGCCAAGCTGGCTGGGGTGATCGTCAACGAGTTCTGAGCGTGGCCACATTGCCGCGCGACGGGGCTGCCGCCGCCGCTGGGCAAAGGCAGCAGGTCATTCCACCAGGCACTGACTTGATGGCGCTGGTCGCGCTGCTGCTCGGGTTTGCGGCCTTGTACGTGCCGAGCTACCTGATGCTGGCGGAGCGCATCTGGCCCACGGACGAACAAGGCCATGGCCCCATCATCCTGGCCGTGAGCATCTGGCTGCTGTACGGCAAGCGCCATGAACTGGCCGCGCTGCAGCGGCAGCCCAGCCTGGCCCTGGGGTTGCCCTTGCTGTTGCTGGGACTGGTGATGTACGTGCTGGGACGGTCGCAGTTCATCATGGTCTTCGAGGTGTTCTCGCAGATCCTGGTGCTGGCCGCCCTGGTGCTCATCTTCCTGGGCACCCGGGCGCTGCGGGTGGTTTGGTTTCCGCTGTTCTTCCTGCTCTTCATGGTGCCCTTGCCAGGCAGCCTGGTGGCATCGATCACCGGGCCACTGAAGAGCGCGGTGTCTGCGGTCGCTGCCAGCCTGCTCTACCACCTGGGTTACCCGGTGGGCCGTGCCGGTGTGGTGATGACCGTCGGTCCGTACCAGTTGCTGGTGGCCGATGCCTGCGCCGGGCTGAACAGCATGTTCACACTGGAGGCCCTGGGCCTGCTCTACATGAACCTGATGCGTTACACCAACGTGGTGCGCAACGTGTTGCTGGCGATCTTGATCATCCCCATCTCGTTTGCCGCGAACATCGTCCGGGTGATGATCCTGGTGCTGGTGACCTTTCACTTGGGTGACGAGGCGGGTCAAGGCTTCATCCACGGCTTTGCGGGCATGGTGCTGTTCCTGGTCGGCCTGGTGCTGATGCTGGGGACCGACAGCCTGCTGAGGCTGGTGTTTCGTGAACGGGCGAGCCAGCCGTGATGACCCGTCTTCGGTGGCAGGCCCTGCTGGTGGCATTGCTGATGGTGGCCGGCGCCGGTGCTGCGGTGCTGGGCCGGCCGACCAGACACATGGCTGACCAGGTGGGCATGCCCGACCTGGAACGCATGTTTCCCCGATCATTCGGCACCTGGCGCGTGGACACTAGCATGCCGGTGATCCTGCCGTCCCCCGATGTGCAGGCCTTGCTGGACAAGATCTACAACCAGGTTCTCTCGCGCACCTACGTCAACGCGGAGGGGCAGCGCATCATGTTGTCGGTGGCCTATGGCGGCGACCAGAGCGACGGTACCAGTGCGCACCGCCCCGAGGTGTGCTATCCAGCGCAGGGTTTTGCGATCACGTCGAATCAAGTGGCCAGCGTGCCCTTGGCACAGGGTTTGTTGCCGGTGCGCAGGCTCATGAGCAATCTCGGGCCGCGCCATGAACCCATCACCTACTGGGTGGTGGTGGGTGGAGAAATCGTCACCACCGGTATCGGCCAGAAACTCGCCCAGATGCGCTACGGGCTGCGTGGCGTGATCGCCGATGGCATGCTGGTTCGTGTGTCGAGCATCGGCAATGACATGGCCCAGGGCCATGCGATGCAGGAGCGCTTCATCGCCGACCTCTCCCGCCAACTGGATCCACGTGCCGGCGCCCGGGTATTCGGCCGTCCGCCGTGATGAAGAGGAACCTGATCTTCACGGCCATCGCCATCGGCAGCAGATTGTTGACAGGTCTCCTGTTGTTCCTGATCCTGGCGCGTGTTTGGGGCCCTGAACAGTTCGGCCTGTTCTCCTTTCTCTTCAGCGCGTCAGCACTCCTGGCCCTGGTGATCGATTTCGGCTTCGCCGCCTACATCCTGCGTGAGGTGTCTGCGGCACCCGACGACACGGCAGTCCTGCTGCGCTCTGCCTTCTGGGCAAAGTGCGCCTTGGTCCCCGTGTTCGTTGTGGCTGCCGGTGCGGCAGGCTGGTTCATGGGTGCCGAGGTGGCGCCGCCGCAGATCTTCGTGCCTTTGGTCGGTGCCGCCCTGGTGTTGTCCTACTGCGAGTTTTTCATCGCGCCGCTGCGTGCGCTCGGGCGCTTCGACATCGAGTCTGCAGTGGTTGTCGCCGCGAACCTGCTGCAGTTCGTCGCAGTGGGCTGTGCGGCGTGGAGTCAAGGCGCCGGCCCTGCCTTGGCCGCCTGGGTCCTGCTGGTGTGTCGTGTGTTGTTTCTGGCGGCTTCCATCTGGGCTGCGCGGCGTGTGGTCGGCGGGCTCCAGCTGTCCTTGCCCAGCGCCCAAGCTGCGCGGACAACCTTCGGGCGGCTGTGGCCGTATGGTGTGGATGGTTTCCTCACCACCGCCTGGTCTCAACTGGATGTGCTGCTGGTCCGCCTGCTGTATGGGGTGCAGGTGGTGGGCATCTACAGCGCCGGACAGCGGCTGGTGCAAGGCCTGGCCTCCCTGGCGCCGGTTGTCGGCAACGTGATGATTCCCCGCCTGGCCCGTGCGCATGGGCAGCGCAGCGCAAGGCTTGTGTCGGATGTGCGGCTCACGCACCTGTTGCTGGGGGCGATGGGGCTGGTGTTGGCGCTGCCTTTGCTCTTCTTCGCCGAGCCGCTGGTGGCCTTGCTGCTCGGCCAGCAATATGGCGAACTGGTCGACTTGCTGCCCTGGTTGGGTTTGCTGGTGTTCGTGCGCTATGTGGCGGCAAGTGCGGGGGTCGTGATCACCGCGATCGGCATGCAGCGGCGCCGTGTGGCGGTGCAGGCTGTCGCCTTGTGCAGCCTGGTCCTGGCCTCGGTGTTGCTGTCGTCGCTGTCGCTGCAGCTCAACGCCTTTGTTCTGGCGCTCGTGCTCAGCTTCAGCATCATCGCTGCTGCCTACTGGTGGATCTGGCATGGTTTCAGCTTGGGCTGGCAGCCTGCAAACAGGGAGTGATGGCGCCCCGCGCGCTGATCGGTTGAGATGAACATTGGATTGCTCTGGCATTCGGTCGGCTCCGGCAACCTGGGCGTCGTCGCTCTGACGCTGTCACAACTCGCCCTGCTCGACGAGGCCGGCAGGCAGGCCAAGGTGCAGCTCGACATCACCATCTTCGGCTGGCAGCCCGACAGCGCCAATGCGGCGACGCTGCCCGGCGTGCGCTTTGTGCCCATCAGCGCCCGGGCCTTGCTGCCAGGGTCGGCGTTCCGGCAAGCGCTGGCGGCATGTGATGTGGTACTCGACGTCGGTGAAGGTGACAGCTTCTCCGACATCTACGGGCTGAAGCGGCTGTTCTATCTGGTGGCCACCAAGCTGCTTGCCGCACGCCATGCCGTGTTGATCCTGAGCCCGCAGACCCTAGGGCCGTTCGCCAGCAGCCTGGCCGAACGGCTTGCCCGCTGGGCCCTCGGCAAGGCAACGATGGTCTTCGCCAGAGATCCGCTGTCTTACGACTGGTTGGTCGCACGCGGGCCTTCGCCGCGCTTTGCGCAGGCGATCGACATGGCGTTCAAGCTGCCTTTCAGTCCGCGCGCACCGGTGTCCAGCCCCGGACCTGCGCGCCTGGGCATCAATGTCTCGGGTCTGCTGTTCGGCGGCGGCTATGGTGGTGGCAACAGCCTGGGCCTGCGCACCGACTACGCTGCGCTGACACGTCAGCTGATCACTTGGGCCAGGCAGCAACAGGCCGAGGTCTGGCTGGTGCCGCACGTGACCTCCAATTCGCTGTCGGAAGAAGACGACCTGGCTGCGGCGCAGCGGCTGGTTGCCGAGTTCGATGGCGTCCATCTGGCAGGGCCGTTTGCATCGCCGGTGGACGCCAAGTCGTTCATGGCCTCACTGGATTTCTTTGTCGGCGGCCGCATGCACGCCTGCATCGGCGCGTTCTCGGCCGGCGTGCCCACGGTGCCGCTGGCCTACAGCCGCAAGTTCAATGGCCTGTTCGGTGCGCTGGGGTACCGCTGGTTCGTGGATTGCCGCGCGTTGTCCACCGATGAAGCCTTTGCCTTCGTCTGCCAGGCCTTCCAGCGCCGCAGCGAGCTGGCCACTGCGGTGCAGGCTGCCAATGCGCTGGCCCTGCAGAAGCTGCAGCCCTACCAGTCCTGCCTGGTCGGCGCACTGCAGGCCGGCCGGAGCAGGCCGTGAGCGGCCTGCATGCAATCGACGAGGTCGTGGCTGGCGGCCTTTGTGTCGGCTGCGGCTTGTGCGCAGGCATGTTCACCCAGGAGGCTGCCCGCATGCGGATGTCGCCGGCTGGCCATCTCCGGCCCGTGGTGCAGCGGCCGTTGACCGACGCCGAGTCGGCGCGCTTCAGGGCGGTGTGCCCTGGGCGGCAGGTGGAGCACCCGGGCGGCGCGCCTGATGCGCTGGCGCCGGTGCACCCGCTGTGGGGGCCGCTGGCCGAGGTGCGTACCGGCCATGCGGTGGACCCGCAGACCCGGCACAACGGGTCGTCGGGCGGTGTGGTCAGCGCATTGGCCATCCACCTGCTGGAGTCTGGCCAGGTGGCTGGCGTGGTGCAGATCGCCGCCAGCGACACCGATCCGCTGGCCAATGAACCGCAGATCAGTCGCACGCGTGCCGATGTGCTGCGCGCCGCCGGGTCACGCTATGCCCCGGCGGCACCGCTGAAGATCCTGCAACGCTGCCTGGAAGAGCCAGGCCCGCTGGCATTCATCGGCAAGCCCTGCGACGTGGCGGCGCTGCGCGCCCTGTCGCGGCAGGCGCCGGAGGTGGCCAGCAAGTTCCCGGTCATGCTGTCGTTCATGTGTGCAGGGACGCCCGGCATGGCCGGCACCGACGCCGTGCTGGGTCAGCTCGGCATGCAGCGGCAGGATGTGGTGCGCTTCCGCTACCGTGGTGACGGCTGGCCGGGCCAGGCCAAGGCCGAGGCCAGGGATGGCCGCACGGCGGTGATGGACTACGCCACCTCCTGGGGCACCATCCTGAATCGGCACCTGCAGTTGCGCTGCAAGCTGTGCCCCGACGGCACGGGCGAGTTCGCCGACATCACCTGTGCCGACGCCTGGTTTGGTGACGACAAGGGATTTCCGACCTTCGTGGAAGCCGAGGGCCGCAGTCTCATCGTGATCCGGTCAGGCCAAGGCGCACGCTTGCACGCCGAGGCCAGCGCTGCTGGGGCCATCATCTCGGATGGCCTGCAGGTCGCCGACATCGAGAAGATGCAGCCCTACCAGGCCGAACGCAAGCGCGTGCTGCTGGCCAGGCTGGCGGGGCGGCTGCTGGCAGGCCAGCCCATTCCAAGATTCCGGCGCTTGCGGCTGATCCGGGCGGCGCTGGGCACCAACCCGGTCCGCCTCGTGCGGAATGGCATCGGAACCTGGTTGCGCAGCATCGGATCGAGGGGTTGAACCATGGCATTGGCAGACATCAATCGGTTGTCGTCCACCACCCCGCGCCGGTCAGGCCCCCCACGCGTGGGGCCAGTCGCCTTGCTGGCGATGGTCATTCCGGTGGCGCTGTTCATCGGCGTGGCAGCAGCGGTGCTGCCCGCCAAGTTCACCCTGGCCCTGCTGTTCCTGCCGGTCTTTCTGATCGTCGCCTGGACGTCGCCCGTGACGGCCTTCCTGGCGTTGATCGCGGTGATCTACGGCGTCTTGCCCGCGGCGCTGGTGCCCCAGTTGCCCATCGGCGGCGGGCGGTTCCAGGCCAGCGACCTGGCCTTGCTGGGCCTGCTGGCCGCGCATGCCGTGCGCTTCGGCCCGGCGCTGCCGTCCATCTGGCGCAGCATGCGCCCGGTGCTGCTGCCGGTGGGTGGCCTGTTGCTGCTGGCGGTGGTCTCGTTTGCCGTGGCCTTGCTGTATTTCCAGAACCCTGCCAAGCATGTGCTGGCCGAGGCACGGTACTTCCTCTACTGGCTGGTCTTGCCGCTCGCGCTGGCGGTGGCGTCGTCCGATGAACGGCGCTACCGGGCGATGACGCTGGGGCTGCTGGTCATCGCCTACCTCATCTCAACCGGGTTGGTGGTCCAGCATCTGACGGGGATTGATCTTTTGGGGGGAGGGCGCACGGAGGCGCTGATCACGTTGGATCAGACCTCGGATGTGACCCGCACCACGTCCCCGGGCATCTTCCTAGTCGTGTTTGCAATCCTGTACCTGCTGGCACGCTGGCTCTCCGGCCGGGTCGCGTTGCCATGGGCCGCACTGCTGGTGATGCCGCTGGTGGCCGGCCTGCTGGTGACCTTTGGCCGTGCGGTGTGGTTTGCGGCCCTGGTCGGCGCGCTGGTGGTTGCCGCGTCCATGGGCTGGCGGGCGTTTGCCCGCTTCCTGCTGGTGGGCAGCCTGCTGTCGGCGGTGCTGTTCGCCACGCTGTGGGTGGTGCGCCCGCAAACCGCCGAGGCGGTCGTCGACCGTGCCACCAGCATCCGGCGCGAGGTCAGTGTCGGCTCGTCGTTCGAGTGGCGGGTGATCGAGACCCAGCACGCGCTGAAGAACATCGCCCGCAACCCGTTGATCGGTGTCGGCCTGGGCGGCTTCAACCACCCCAGTTTCCATGCCCGCATGGACGAGAACCTGCGGCGCTATGTGCACAACGGCTACCTGTACCTGGCCGTGAAGCTGGGGCTTGTGTCCCTGGTGCTGCTGGCCCTGCTGATCTGGCGCTGCCTGGTGTGGCTCCACCAGGACCGGCAGGCCGCGCGGGCCGGGCCGGCCCAGGCCTATCCCGAGCGCCGGGCCTACCTGGGTGCGTTCATGGCCGTGGTGGTGGCGGCCTTCACCCAACCGCAGTGGATGTACGGCCCCGGCGTGGCCTTCGTCGCACTGATGCTGGCGATGGTGCTGGCCTCGCAACAACTCGAGCGGCAGGTGCGCGCGTGAACGCCGACGTGCTGGTCGTGGTGCTGAACTGGCGCAACGCCGCAGACACCCTGGCCTGCCTCGACAGCCTGATGCAGTCCACGCACCGGGCCTTCCGGGTGGTGGTGTGTGACAACCGGTCGGGTGACGGGTCCACCGATGCATTCCTGCGCTGGGCCTCTGCCCATGCGGGCGCGGCCAGCCAGCACTTGCTGCTGCCGGGCGACCCCGCTGATCGCGTGGCGCGCGAGTTCGAGCACCAGGTGGTGTGGCTGGACACCGGCGCCAATGCCGGCTATGCCGGCGGCAACAATGCCGGCATCCGTGCAGCCATGCACCGCCCTGACTGGCGCCATGTCTGGATCCTGAACAACGACTGCACCGTGGCGCCCGACGCCATGGCCCAGTTGCTGGCCCGCACAGCCGCCGACCCCAGCATCGGCATCTGCGGCGCCACCCTGGTCTATGCCGACACCCGCCGCCGGGTGCAGGCCTGGGGCGGTGCCGTGCACAACCCCTGGACCGGGCGCGCCTTCCACCTGGGCCACTTGTCCGATCCGGCCAGCCTGCCCAGGGCTGAGGACGTGGAGCCGCGTTTGTCGTATGTGTGCGGCGCCTCGATGTTCGTCAGCCGGCAGTACCTGGAGACCGTGGGCTTGATGGCAGAGGACTATTTCCTCTACTTCGAGGAGATCGACTGGGCGCTGCGCGGCCAGGGCCGGTTTCACCTCGGCTATGCACCGTCTGCCATCGTGCACCACAAGGAGGGGGCCAGCATCGGCACCCACAGCGACACCCGCAAGACCAGTGCCCTGTCGGACAAATACCTGTTCCGCAACCGGCTGAAGTTCACCCGGCGCTTTTATCCGCTGGCCGTGCCCACCGTCTGGCTGGTGATGCTGTTGCAGGCCATGCGGCGTGGCCTGCGTGGGCAAACCGATCGCATGCTGCTGATCTTGCGCATCCTGCTGGGGCGTGAGCCAGCATGATGAATCGGCGTGCGCTTGTGCTGGCCGGGCTGGGCCTGCCGCTGGGTGGCGGCGCGCGTGCCGAACTGGATGCGCCCACCGAGCGCCTGCGCGCCTGGCTGAGGACCGCCCGTGCACAGCCTGCGCTGGGCGCGCAGTGGAACGGTGGCAGCAAATCGGTCGGCTGGCGTGACCAGGCCGCCATCAGCGGCCGGCTGCCCCTGGTCTTCGGCATCGAGTACTACGACGACGGGCCGCCCGAGCGCCGGCGTGACGCCCAGGTGCAGGCGAGTGGCTACATCCAGGAGCACGCCGCCGCGGGTGGTGTGGTGACCATCAACGACCACATGCCCAACCTGCTGACCGGCGGCAACAGCTGGGACCGCTCGGCCGACGCGCTGCAGGCGGTGCTGCCCGGCGGCATGGCGCACGGCAACTTCGTGGCCTACCTCGACCGCCTGGCGGACTTCATCGGCGGCCTGCAGGTCAACGGCCAGGCCGTTCCCGTCCTGCTGCGCCCCTTTCATGAAATGAACGGTGCCTGGTTCTGGTGGGGCGACGCCAACGATGGTCGGCGCATCGGTGAACTCTGGCGTTTCACCCACGGCCACCTGGTGCAGACCCGGAAGCTGCGCAACCTGCTCTGGGTGTGGTCGCCCAACATCGACCGGCGGGCGTCGGTGGACCGCTTCATGGGGTATTGGCCGGGCCGGGCCTACGTGGACGTGGTGGGCGTGGACGGTTACGAGAATGCGCCGCAGGCAGCGCTGCGCGAGGACATGATGGTGCGCAGTGTGCAGGCGCTGCGCCTGCTGGCCAGGAACCAGGACCTGCCGTTTGCCGTGACCGAAGTGGGCTTCCAGGGTGCGGCGCAGCGGCAGGCCGACTTCTGGGACACGGTGTTCCAGCCGGCCTTGTCGGGCTTGTTTGCTGGTGCGGCCTATGTGCTGGTGTGGAACGCCGAGCACGGTCCATCCGCAGGCACCCCGGCGGCGGCCGGCTTTGCCCGCCTGGTGCAGAGCGGGCGCCTGCTGTTGCGGGGTGACGTGCCTGGCGAGGCCTTGTATGGCGCCTGGCCGGGCCGCCGCTGAGCCCAGCTGACACGGCCATGAAGGTTCTGTTCCTCACCACAGTGCTGCCCGCCAAACGGTCGACGGGCGGTGAAATCGTGTCTGACGCCGTGGTTGCCGCCTTGCGCAGCGCCGGACATGCCGTCACCGTGCTGGGCTACGCCAGGCCGGGCCAGACCGCCGGCTGGCCGGACGGGTCGATCGTGGTGGCGGCCCGCCCCATCGAGTCGGACCGTGCCGGTTTGCGCAAGTACCTCTGGCTGGCCCAGGCCCTGGCACAGGGTCGCCCGTACTCGGTGCAGAAGTACGCCGGTGCCGGCTACCGCCAGGCCCTGCAGCGCCTGCTGGCGGCTGATCCTGGTGCGCTGGTGGTGGTGGACCACGCCCAATCCGGCCATGTGCTGGCGCAGCTGCGCACGCACCCGGCCACCGTGTTCCTGGCCCACAACGTGGAGGCCGCGCTGTACGCCGAGCAGGCCCGGGGCGCGACCGGTCCGGGCCGCTGGATCGCCCGCCGCGAGTCGCGGCGCATGCAGGCGCTGGAGTGCCAGCTGGTGCAGGCCTGCGCCCAGGTGTGGGCGCTGACGGATGCCGACGCCACCCATTTCCGGGCCCTTGGTGCGCATGCGGTGCAGACCCTGGATGTCGCCCTGGCGCCCACTGCGCCGGCCCGGCCCGGCGGCGGCCCGGATCTGGCTTGGGATGTCGGCCTCATCGGCACCTGGTCGTGGGCGGCCAATGCCGAGGGGCTGCGCTGGTTTGTCGACCGTGTGCGGCCGCTGCTGGGCCCCGGCGTGCGGGTGGCGGTGGCCGGGCGTGGTGCCGACGAGGTGCAGCAGGGCATCCACCGCGTCGGCTTTGTGCCGGATGCGCAAGCCTTCATGCAGTCGTGCCGGGTGGTCTGCGTGCCGTCGGTGGCGGGCGCGGGCATCCAGATCAAGACGCTGGACGCCATCGCCTGCGGCCGCCCCGTGGTCGCCACGGGTTTTGCGGTGCGTGGCATTCGTGATCTGCCCGCCTCGGCACAGTGCGCCGACACCCCCGAGGCTTTTGCGGCGGCGGTGCTGCAGGCCCTGCAGCAGCCCGGCAACACGCTCGATGGGCGCGGGCCGGATTGGGCCCGGGCCCGTGCCAGCCGCTTTCAACAACAGCTGGTGGCCGCCCTGGCGCGCCTGCCCACCCCGCCAGGAGCCTGACATGCCCCATCCACCAAGCCATGCGCCCAGGCGACGGGTGCGCCTGCTGGGCATCGAGATCGACGCCCTCACGTTCGACGAGGCGGTGGCCGCTGTGCTGGCGGCCGCCAGGGGCCGCCAGCGCGGCGTGGTGGTCACGCCGAATGTGGACCACATCGTGCAGCTCAGCGAGAACGAGGCCTTCCGTGCTGTCTATCGGGACGCATTGTTTGTCTTGGCCGACGGGGCACCGGTGGTGGCCTTCAGCCGTTTGCGGCGGCACACCCGCCTGCCGGCGCGGGTGACCGGCGCCGATCTCTTTCCCAGGCTGTGTGCCGAAGCCGCCAGCACCGGGCTGCGGGTGGCGCTGGTGGGCGGCAATCCCGGCGTGGCGGAGCTGGCCGCCAAGCGGCTGTGCGCTGCGCACCCGGGCCTGCAGATCACAGGCACCTACAGTCCGCCGTTCGGGTTCGAGCACGATGCCGCCGAGTGTTCGCGCATCGTCGGCATGGTCAATGCCTGGCGCCCGGACATGCTGTTCCTGGGCCTGGGCGCACCCAAGCAGGAGTTGTGGGCCCACCAGCACGCAGCCCGGCTGGAGGCGGGCCCGATTCTCTGCGTGGGTGCGGCCTTCGATTTCGTGGCGGGCACGGTGCAAAGGGCGCCAACCTGGATGCGCCATGCCGGGCTGGAATGGTTCTGGCGTCTGGTGAGCGAGCCGCGGCGGCTGGCGCATCGCTACTTGGTCAGGGATGTTCGCTTCATCCCATTGGCGGTCAGAGACTTGCTCTTGCGTCGGTAGTTGTTGTCAGGCCTGCGCGGGCCTGGTTTCGATGGTGAAAGTCAACTGCGCGCCATGTCTGCAAGGACGTCAAAGAAACCCAAGACGTGCACTCGGAAACCTGCCGATGTTCGGCAGCACATAGGCCAGCTCGGTGCTGCTCAATCCCATCCAGGCGCCGAGTGTTGCCGCCAGTTCCGTCACCCCCAGCGATGGCAACAATCTGCCGGATCCGATGTCATCCGGCGTGCCCAAGGCGGTGACGGGAAAGCGCCCGTAGATCGTCTTGCCCTTCACCGCGCCGCCCGCCACGAAGTGGTGGGATCCCCAGCCGTGGTCGCTGCCATCACCGTTGCTGGTCAGCGTGCGGCCGAAGTCGGAGGCGCTGAACAGGGTCACGTTGTTCAGCAGGCCCATGCCGCGCAGCGCCGACAGGAAATAGCTGGTGGCATGGGCCACCGTGGCCATCAGCCCTGGCTGGTCGCGCATCTGGTTGTTGTGGCTGTCGAAGCCACCCATCTGCACCATGAACACCTGGCGCCGCATGCCCAGGGTCTGCCCGGCGCCGATCATCTGCGCCACCATGCGCAGCTGCCTGGCCAGGCCCTGCTGGTCCAGCGTGCTGTTGCCCATGCCCAGGGCCAGCGGTGTGGCCGGGATGGCTGGCACGCTGGTGCCGCGCAGTGCGGCCTGCAGCACGGTGTCGCTGTTGATGGCCCGTTGCATCACCCGCACGTATTCGGTCTGCAAAGCGGTGCTGCCGCCATCGGCCAGCACGCGGCGCAGCACGGCCGGTGCGGTGGTGGAGCCCAGCGCGCTGGCCGCGCCCAGTGCACGCACGCTCACCGGCCCCTCGGCGCCCAGCTGGTACTGGGTAACGCTGCTGCCCGACAGGAACACCGCGTTGCCGGTGGCCGACACGGCGGTGAACACCGGTTGCTGGTTGGCCGACATCAGGATGTCGCCCATGCGGCCGCCCCAGCCGCTGCGTGCGCCTTCGGGTGACAGCGACTGCCAGATGCTCTGCTGGTCGTTGTGCGAGAACAGCTTGGCCGGCCGGTCGATGCTGGCCAGGTACTCGGCCCTGGTGATGGGGCGCACCAGCGGCCCCACGTTGGCCACGATGGCGGCCTGCCCGGCCTCGTACCAGTCGTGCAACGGCTGCAGTTCCTGCGGCATGCCGAAACTGCGGCCCGCTGCCTGGCCTCCCGGCGTGATCGGCAGCAGGCTGGCCAGTGGCCACGCCAGCTCACGCCGCACGGCGGCGTATTCGGCATGGCCGCTGGCATCCATCGGCACCACCCAGTTGTGGCTGTCGTTGCCACCGGCCATGAACAGGCACACCAGGGCGCGGTAGCCGTTGGACGTGTCGGCCGCACGGGCCTGGTGCTGTGCCAGCGCGCCGATGCCGGCCAGGCTCATCGCCAGCGGCAGGCTGCTGCGCTGGGCGATCGGGCCGGCAGCGGCGGCGGCCAGGCCGGCGGCGGCCTGCAGGAAGTGGCGGCGGGAGGTCGGGGTGGGCATCAGCGTTGAACCAGGTATTCGGGGGATGACAGGGCGATGAACAGCGCCACGCGCACGCGGTTGAGGTGGCTGGCCTGGGTGTTGCCCAGGATGCTGGTCATGGCGTGGATCAGATCGAGCTTCAGTGCCGCCGACATGCGGCCGTCGAACAGCAGCAGGTTGAGGTTGTCGACCAGGGCATCGACCTCGCCGGCGGCCATCCATGCCGACTGGGCGGCATAGGCTGCGCTGACATCGCGTGCGCTGCCGTCCCAGCCCAGGCCGAAGCCGGCCATGCCTTCGGCCAGGTTCACCCACTGGGCGGTGGTGGACTCGCTGACGATCTGCAGCTCCGGCGCGGTGGCGCCGGCAGCGGCCAGCGCAGAGTTGGGTGGCACGTAGCCGGGGCGGAAGTAGCTGAAGACCGAGGGCGCATGCAACGGCCGCTGCAGCAGTGCGTCCAGATCGCCGCTCAGCATGTAGCGGCCCGAGGCCGACGCGGCGCCGAAGGCGCGCATCCAGTGAGTCACCCGCAGCACAGGCTCGCGCAGCTTGCCGAAGTCGGCGGCGGGCGTCTGCCGTGCTTCGGCGTCCAGCAGCACGGCGCGCACCACCGTGGCCATGTCGCCGCGCACGCCGGCGCCGTTGTTGTTGAAGCTGGCGGCCACGCGCGCCACGTAGGCGGCACTGGGCTGGCTGGTCACCAGGCGCTGGATGAGCTGGCGCCCGATGAAGGGGCCGACGTTGGGGTGGTTGAACAGGGCGTCCAGGGCCAGGCGCACGCTCTCCCTGGCGCTGCCATTGGCCGGGATCACCACGGCCTGGGCCTTGCCGGAGAACAGGCGCTTCTCCGCCGGCGAGTGCTGGCCGGGGTAGGGCTTCATCGGCAGCAGGTCGATGCGCTGGTCGTTGGCGGCGCTGAAGTCCGGGCTGACCCAGCGGAAGTTCTGCTCGGTGAGCTGGCTGTCGGGGAAGGCCCAGCTCCAGCCGGTGAAGACCTTGGCCAGCGCCATCACGTCGTCGTTGCCGTAGGTCTCGATCGGCTGGCCCAGGCTGTCCAGCTTGGGGCTGCCGTCGATGTTCAGCTCATGCAGCCCGATGGTGAACAGCTGCATCAGTTCCCGCGCGAAGTTCTCGTCGGGCAGGCGGCCTGTCTGCGCATCTTCCTTGCGGTTGCGCATGTGCGACAGGTAGATGCCCATGGCCGGGCTCAGTGCCACGTCTTCCAGCAGGGCCCGGAAGTTCCCGAAGGCATGCTGGTTCAGGCTGTCGAGGTAGCGCGCGTACAGGCGGGCATGGAAGTAGAGGTTCGAGTCGGCCTGCGACACCATGAAGATCTGGTGCAGCGCAAAGGCCACGCGCTTGCGCAGCTGGTCGCGGCTGGTGGCTGCAGTGGCCCAGAACTTCTCGCCCACACGACCAGGGTCGTACTGCAGGCCCCTGGGGCGGTGGCTGTCGCCCAGTGCGTACTGGGCTTGCACGTGGTTCACGAAGTCCGGCGCTGCGGGGATCGCCATCTGCTCGGCCAGCCAGTCGGCGGGTGACATGGCCACCAGCCTGTTGATCTCGTCGGGCGTGGGCCCGAAGCTGGCCTGCTGCAGGAAGCGCGACGCGGCATGCCGCTTGGCCAGCAGCGTGGGGTCTGCGGGGGTGAGCGCGGGAACCGTCAGGCGCAACGCGGCGTTGCCGGTGATGGCACCGGTGGAACTGGCCGTGTTCTGGCCGTCGAACGCGGTTTCTCCCAGGCCGTAGTCCAGCTGCACCGTCGGGCCGACGGCCGCCAGGGTGCGGCCTTGCGACTGGATGTAGTGGACGAAGAGGTTGCGGTCTTCGCCGTTGCCGTTGTAGTCGTTCAGGAACACCAGGTCGATCACGTTGCCCGCCGCCAGGCGTGGCACGGCAAACGCATGGTCGGCGCCGGTGGCCGACCGCACTTCGACCGTGCCCAGCACCACGCCATTGACGCGCAGTTGCATCAAGGCCCCGATGCCGGCCGCAAGCGTGGCGCTGGCACGCACGGTGAGGGTGTCGGTCACGTTGGGCAGCGGCCAGTTGAAGCGCAGGGCGCCGTTCAGGCCCAGCGTGGCCTGGCCAGGCAGGACGTTGGCATCGTCGAAGGCGGCAGCGCCTGCGCCGAGGTCGTAGCGCACGCTGGCCGCCGTGGAGGGCACCACCGTGCTGCCGGCCACGGCATAGGCCACCGTGAGGTTGCGGTCGACACCGTCCACCACGGCATCGTTGGTGTAGGCCAGGTCGATGCGGCTGCCCGCCTGCAGGGGCGGCACCGGCATCAGGTAGTCGGTGGGCGTGGTGGCGCGCACCTCCACGCTGCTGACCGCCACACCATCCACGCGCACCTGCATGACGGGGCCGACGTTGCCGGCGAGGGTGGCACTGGCGCGCACGGTGAGGGTGCTGGTGATGTTGGGTTGCGGCCAGGCGGCGCGCAGTGCACCGCCCCAGGCCATGGTGCCGGTGCCGGCCACCGTGTCGGCGCCGTCGAAGGCGGCTGCTCCGGCGCCGCGGTCGTACACCGCACCGGCTGCAGTCGGCAGCAGCGAGGTGGTGCCGGAGATCATGTAGGCCACGAACAGGTTGCGGTCCTGGCCGCTGACGACTGCATCGTTGGTGAACACCAGATCGACCTTGGCGCCCGGGGCCATGGGGGGCACGGCAAAGCTGTAGTCGGCGAACTCCGTGGAGCGCACTTCGGCACTGCCCACGGTCACGCCGTTGATGCGCAGCAGGGCCACCGGGCCGAGGTTGCCCGCCAGGCTGCCTTTGGCGCGCAGGGTGAGGGTGTGGGTGAGGTTGGGCTCGGGCCAGGCGGCAGCGAGGTTGCCGCTGGAGGCCAGCAGATAGGTCTTGCCGGAGATGGCGTAGGCGACATCGAGCTTGCGGACCTCGCTGCCGGCGGTGCCTGGGTTGGTGAAGAGCACCTGGACCTGGCTGCCGGGCGCGATGGGCAGGGTGGGGAAGCTGAAGTCGGCGGGGGTGGCACTGGTGACGCTGGCCGTGCCGAGCACGATGCCGTTGACGCGCACCTGCATCACCGGGGCGGCCCCGGCGGCGGCCGTGCCGCTGGCGCGCACGGTGAGCGTGTCCGTCATGTTGGCCGCAGGCCACCTGCCACGCAGCGCGCCGTTGGCATTGAGGACGGCCTGCGGTGCGATCTGGTTGCTGGCGTCGAAGGCTGCCAGGCCGCTGCCCAGGTCGAAGACATTGCCGCTGGCGGTCGGCAGCAGCACGGTGTTGCCCGCGCGCAGGTAGTGCACGCCGAGGTTGCGTGCGCTGCTACCAACGCCGGCGTGGTTGGTGTGGGCCACGTCGATGCGGCTGCCGGGGGCGAAGGCGGGGGTGGTGAAGACGAAGTCGGCGGGCTCGGCCGTGCGCACCTCGACAGTGCCGACGACCGTGCCGTCCACACGCAGCGTCATCAGCGGCCCGCTGCCGTCCAGCAGGCTGCCGCTGGCGCGCACGGTGATCTGCTGGGTCAGGTTGGGCTCGGGCCAGGCCATGCGCAGCGCGCCGCCCCATGCCAGGGTGGCTTGCCCAGCGGTGGTGTCGAGGCTGTCGAATGCGGCGGCGCCGGTGCCGCGGTCGAAGACCACGCCGTTGGCGGTGGGCAGCACGGCGGTCTTGCCGGCGCCGAGTTGCTGGATGACCAGGTTGCGGTCCACACCGTTGACCACGGCGTCGTTGGTGTAGACCACCTCGACCTTGGTGCCGGGGGCCATGGCGGGCACGGCAAAGAGGTGGTCCGTGGGCTCGGGGTTGCGCACTTCGGTGGTGCCGACGAGCACGCCGTCGACCAGCACCTGCATGATCGGGCCCACGTCGCCGGCCAGCACGCCGTGGGCGCGCACGGTGAGGGTGTCGGTGAGGTTGGGGCTGGGCCAGCTGCCCTGCAGATTGCCGTCGCTCTGGCTGACACCGCTGCTGCCGGGCTTGAGCACCGTGCTGCCGGCCAGCAGGTAGGCCAGCTGCAGCCGGCGCTGGGTGTCGTCCACGGTGGCGGGGTTGTCGAAGCTGATGGCGATCTTGCTGCCGGGCTGCAGCGCAGGCGCGGCCAGGGTGTGGTCGCTGAGGGCGGTGGTGCGCACCTCGGTGCTGCTGACGGCCACGCCGTCGACCCACAGGCGCATGACGGGGCCGACGTTGCCGGCGAGGGTGGCACTGGCGCGCACGGTGAGGGTGCTGGTGATGTTGGGTTGCGGCCAGGCGGCGCGCAGTGCACCGCCCCAGGCCATGGTGCCGGTGCCGGCCACCGTGTCGGCGCCGTCGAAGGCGGCTGCTCCGGCGCCGCGGTCGTACACCGCACCGGCTGCAGTCGGCAGCAGCGAGGTGGTGCCGGAGATCATGTAGGCCACGAACAGGTTGCGGTCCTGGCCGCTGACGACTGCATCGTTGGTGAACACCAGATCGACCTTGGCGCCCGGGGCCATGGGGGGCACGGCAAAGCTGTAGTCGGCGAACTCCGTGGAGCGCACTTCGGCACTGCCCACGGTCACGCCGTTGATGCGCAGCAGGGCCACCGGGCCGAGGTTGCCCGCCAGGCTGCCTTTGGCGCGCAGGGTGAGGGTGTGGGTGAGGTTGGGCTCGGGCCAGGCGGCAGCGAGGTTGCCGCTGGAGGCCAGCAGATAGGTCTTGCCGGAGATGGCGTAGGCGACATCGAGCTTGCGGACCTCGCTGCCGGCGGTGCCTGGGTTGGTGAAGAGCACCTGGACCTGGCTGCCGGGCGCGATGGGCAGGGTGGGGAAGCTGAAGTCGGCGGGGGTGGCACTGGTGACGCTGGCCGTGCCGAGCACGATGCCGTTGACGCGCACCTGCATCACCGGGGCGGCCCCGGCGGCGGCCGTGCCGCTGGCGCGCACGGTGAGCGTGTCCGTCATGTTGGCCGCAGGCCACCTGCCACGCAGCGCGCCGTTGGCCACCAGGTCGCCCTGGCCGGCCTGCAGGTTGGCACCGTCGAAGGCGGCCAGTCCGCTGCCCAGGTCGATCGTGTTGCCTGGAGCGTCGGGCATCAGCACGGTGTTGCCCGCCAGCAGATAGGCAACGCTCAGGTTGCGGTCCGCACCGGCGATGACCGCGTCGTTGCTGTAGGCCAGGTCGATGCGGCTGCCGGGCTTCAGCGGCGGCACGGCAAAGTGGTGGTCGCTCGCGTCGGTGCTGCGCACCTCGGTGTGGCCCGCGACCACGCCGTCCACGCGCAGCAGCATCAGCGGACCGACATCGCCGGCCAGGGTGCCGCTGGCGCGCACGATGAGCCGGTCGGTCATGTTGGGGGCGGGCCACGCGAAGCGCAGGGCAGCGTTTCTGTACACGCCGGTTTGGCCAGCAACGGTGCTGACGCCGTCAAAGGCCTCGCTTCCCGTGCCGAGGTCCATGGCCACGCCAGGCATGGTGGGCAGCATGTAGGTGTCACCTGCCGTGACCTGGGTGACGAACAGGTTGCGGTCGACGCCACCCACGGTCGCGTCATTGCTGAAGACCACATCAACCCTTGCGCCTGGCCGCATGGCCGGCACCGTGAAGCGGTGGTCGGTCGGCTCGGTGGCGCGCACCTCGACGGTGTCGATCACCGTGTCGTCGATGCGCAACTGCATCAGCGGACCGACATTGCCGGCCAGCACGCCGTGCGCGCGCACGGTCAGCACGGTGGCCGGGCCATCGGCATTCAGGGTCGCGGCCCGCACGAACTTCATGCCTGCCGGGGTGGCCTGTGTGGCATCCACACTGGCTGCCTGCGGTGCGGCGGCGGCCGTGTTGTCACCGGCGCCACCACCACATGCAGACAACACCAGGCAAAGAACTGCGGCGCACGCCGCCTGGGCGGCTCGGGTCATGGAGGGTGTCATGGCAAGGTGAATCGGGTCGCTGGAGTGGGCAGGTCTGCAGAGCCCAACCTGTGGCGCAATGATCGCGGCCGAGGTCGTCGGGCACTTGCCGAAGGTGCTGGCAAAAATCGGGCGCTGTAACCAGCTGTGGAGGCCAGCGGTGGCTGTGTGCACCAAACCGCTGCAATCGGGGCATTCGGTCGCAGCCTGGCCGGGCTGGACGCCGGGGCCGCGGCCTGTTGCCGGTGGGCTGGCGCGCCAGAGGTCAACGGCCGCTGAAGCCGCGCCCGCCATGATGACGGCCCAGCGGGGCAGGGAGATGTCTGGCCAGAGGGCAAGGCCCACCCACTTGTGACCGACTGTTGCCGGCGCGGCGCAAGGCGCTGCCACGCCGGCAATCGTCAATCGCGTTGGAGAGATTGCAGCGCGGGATCTGACACGTTCCCCTGACTGGCGCTGTGCCCCAGAGTCAGGGCCAGCCTGACGCCGTGACAGGTCACACCAGGCCCGGGCCGCTCCCGCCAAAACTGCTGAGATTCGGCAGCACCGCCGCCAGGTCCGCGGGCCCCAACCCCATCCACCCCCCCAGGCTGGCCGCGTACTGCGTCACCGAGGTGCTGGGCAGCAGCCGCCCCGACCCCAGGTCGTCGGCCGTGCCCAGCGCCGTGATGGGCATGCTGCCGTGGATGCGCCCACCCTTCACCGCGCCGCCGGCCACGAAGTGGTGGCTGCCCCAGCCGTGGTCGCAGCCGTCGCCATTGCTGGCCAGGGTGCGGCCGAAATCGCTGGCCGAGAACAGCAGCACGTTGTTCAGCTGGCCCTGGGCCTGCAGGCTGGTCAGGAACCAGTCCACCGCATGGGCCACGCGGCCCATCAGCAGCGGCTGGTCGCGCATCTGGAAACTGTGGCTGTCGAAGCCGCCCACGCTGACCATGAACACCTGCCGCCGCATGCCCAGGCTCGGGCCGGCCGCCATCATCTGCGCCACCATGCGCAGTTGCCGCGCCAGGCTGTCGTTGTGCAGCGCCAGCGGCGTGCCGCCGGGCAGGGTGATGGGCGTGGTGGGCAGGGCCAGCGCCGGGCCGGCGGCCAGCGCCGCCTGCAGGCTGCTGCTGGTGGCCAGGCTGCGCTGCACCACCTTCAGGTATTCGGCCTCGAAGGCATTGGCGCCGCTGCCGGCCAGCAGCTTGCGCAGCTCGCCGGGCACGGCGCTGCTGCCTGCATGCCAGCCATCCTGCGCACCGTGGATGGCCACCGGGCCGTTCAGGCCCACCTGGTACTGCGTCACCTGGCTGCCGCTGAGGAACACCGCATTGCCGCTGGCGGAGACGGCGGTGAACACCGGCTGCTGGTTGGCCGCCATCAGCAGGTCACCCATGCGCCCGCCCCAGCCGGTGGGTGCACCCTCGGGCTGCAGGCTCTGCCAGGTGGCGGCCTGGTCGTTGTGGCTGAACAGCTTGGCTGGCAGGCCCACACCGGCCTGGTAGTCGGCCTTGGTGGTGGGCCGCACCAGCGTGCCCACGTTGGCCAGCCAGGCGCATTGGCCCTTGTCGTACCACTGGCGCAGCGGCGCCAGTTCCACCGGCATGCCGAAGCTTCGGCCGGCCGCCTGGCCGCCGTTGCCGATGTCCTGCACGCGCGCGGTGGGCCAGGCCAGTTCGCCGCGCGCCCTGGCATAGCTCTCGCGGTTGCCGGCATCGGTGGGCAGCAGCCAGTTGTGGCTGTCGCTGCCACCGGCCATGTACAGGCACACCAGGGCCTTGTAGCCATCGGCGATGCCGGCGCTGCGGGCCTGCTGGTTGGCCATGGCGCCCAGCCCGGCCAGGCCCATGGCCAGCGGCAGGTGGATGCGTGGCGCCCAGGGGGCGGCGGCAGCGGCCGCCAGGCCGGTGGTGGCACGGAAGAAGGCGCGGCGGGATGCGTTCATGGTGCGCTCAGGGCTGTGAAACGAAATCGG
This sequence comes from Pseudomonadota bacterium, assembly GCA_040386375.1. GTDB lineage: Bacteria > Pseudomonadota > Gammaproteobacteria > Burkholderiales > Burkholderiaceae_C > Pseudaquabacterium. The sequence goes on along the minus strand of JAZKFQ010000029.1, from coordinate 86,003 downwards.
GCGAGGCCAGCACCAGGAAGCTGGCGGCGCGGGCGCGGTTGGCCAGGCCGCTGGCGCTGCTATCGGTGATGGCGGCCATGGTGTCCAGCAGGGCCTGGCGCATGCTGGCGGGCATGCGCCCGCCCAGCAGCAGCAGGTCCAGCTGGTCCACCAGCGGCGTCAGCTGGCCGTTGGCCGTCAGCGCGCCCAGGCTGGCGTGGTCCACCTTCACGTCGTTGGCCGCACCGGTCCAGCCCACGCCGCCGCCGGCCATGGCCTCCGCAGTGTTGATCCAGGCGGCCACGCTGCTTTCGTTGACGATCTGGAACTCGGGCGCGGTGCTGCCGCTGCTGGCGAAGCGGGTGTTGGGCGGCACATGGCCGGGCCGGAAGTGGCCGAACACCGATGGTGCCGCCAGCGCGCGCTGGCCGGCGGCCTCCAGCTCCCAGGCCATGGCCCATTGGCCGCTGGTGCTGCGCGCACCCAGGGCGCGCGCCCAGTGCGCCACCCGCAGAACGGGTTCACGCAGCTTGCCAAAGCCGCTGGGCGGGGCGTTGCGGGCCTCGTCGTCCAGCAGGATGGCGCGCACCACGGCGGCCAGGTCGCCCCGCACGCCGTTGCCGTTGTTGTGGAAGGCGCCGGCCACACGCGCCACATAGGCCGGGCTGGGGTGGCTGGTCACCAGCCGCTGGATCAGCTGGCGGCCGACGAAGGGGCCCACGTTGGGGTGGTTGAACAGACCGTCCAGCGCCAGTTTCAGGTCGGTCTGCGCGCTGCCGTTGGCCGGGATGGCCAGCGCCCAGGGCTTGCCGGCGAACAAGGCCTTGGCGGCGCCGGAATGCTGGCTGGGATAGGCCTTCATCGGCAGGGTGTCGATCTGCGTGTCGGCGGCTGCCGTGGTGCCGGGGCTGCCCCAGCGGAACCGGGCCTCGGTCAGCTCCGCATCGGCAAAGGCCCAGCCCCAGCCGGTGAAGACCTTGGCCAGCGCCATCACGTCGGCATTGCCATAGGTTTCGACGGGCTTGCCCTGGGCGTCGCGCTTCAGGCTGCCATCCAGGTTCAGCTCGTGCAGGCCGATGGTGAACAACTGCATCAGCTCACGCGCAAAGTTCTCGTCGGGCATGCGGCCGCTGGCGGCGTCTTCCTTGCGGTTGCGCATGTGGCTGAGGTAGATGCCCATGGCCGGGCTCAGGGCCATGTCTTCCATCAGCTGGCGGAAGTTGCCGAAGGCGTGCTTGTTGAGCAGGTCGTGGTAAACCGCTACCGCCCGGGCGTGGTGCCACAGGTTGGAATCCACCTGCGACACCATGAAGCCCTGGTGCAGCGCAAAGGCCACCCGCTTGCGCAGCTGGTCGGGCGCAGTGGCGGCGGTCTTCCAGAAGGTTTGCGCCACCACCGCAGGGCTGTAGCTGGCACCGCCGGGGCGCCAGGCATCCCCCTGGTCGTACTGGGCCTGCACGGCGCCCTGGTAGTCCTTGTGCAGCGGCAGGGCCATCTGCTCGGCCAGCCAGCTGGCATAGGGCTTGGCGACCAGGGCCTGCACCTCGGCCTGGGTGGGCCCGAAGCTGGCCTGCAGCAGGAAGCGCACGGCATCCCGCTGGCGGGCGCGTTGTGCGTCGCTGGCCGTGCTGCTGGCGGGCCAGGCCATGCGCAGGGCCGCGTTCCAGAACAGGTTGCCGCTGCCCGGCAGGGTGTCCACGCCGTCGAAGGCAGCGGCGCCGGTGCCCCGGTCGATGGTGGCATTGCCGGGCACCGGCATCACCACCTGGCTGCCGTGCTGCAGGTAGGCCACGTGCAGGTTGCGGTCTTCCCCATTGATCCCGGCGTCGTTGGTGAACACCACGTCCACCACGGCGCCTGCCGGCAGGGCCGGCAGCGCAAAGCCGTGGTTGCTGTACTGGGTGCTGGCCACGCTGACGCTGCCCAGGGTCTGGCCGTTCACCCGCACCACCATCACCGGCGCCACGCCCCCGGCCGGTGTGCCGCGGGCACGCACCACCAGGGTGCTGGGTGCGGGGCTGGGTTCGGCAGGTGCCACCGGTGCGGGGGCCGGTGCGGGCGCCGGCGTGGCCGGTGCGGCGGCGCTGTTGCGCTCGGACTGTGCCGCCGCGCTGGCTTCGGCCTGCAGGCTGGTCTGGGCCGACAAGGCCATCGCCTCGGCCGCCACCGTCGCGCCCGCAGCCGCCAGCACCGTGGCCACGGTGTTGGTGCTGTCGGTCTCGGCGCCGTTGGTGGTGGGGTCGGTGGTGTTGGTCCCGCTGGCGGCCGTGGCAACGGGGTCGGCCGGCGATGCCGTGGCGTCGGTGCCACCGCCACCGCCACCGCAACCGGCCAGCGCCACGCCGAGGCTCAGGCTGCACGCCAGCAGCCAGGCATGGTGCTGCCCGGCTGCGGTGCGTGCCACGCCGGCGGCAGGGGGGAAGGTGCGAGGGCTCATGCTGGGTGCTGCCTTGGTGAAGCGGCGACCAGCGGGCCGCCATGGGGCAGCACTGCGCAAGGCCGCCCGGGATGCCTGTGTTTCGGCAAGCCGGGGGCCGGGTTGAATCTTGACCTTGTAAAGGCCGCGCTGTGGCGGCTTGGCAGGTGGCGGGCGTTGCGCCTGCGCCGCAGCGCGCGCCCCGTGCGCCGGGGCGGCAGCGCCGGGCGTCAGCGCGCCGGCAAGGGCAGGTCGTGCTCGCGCAGCATCACCGGCTCGATCGACCCGCTGGCCACGCGGCGGCGCACCGCCTCGTGCAGTTCGGCCGCGTGCTGCTGGTAGGTGGACAGCGGCTGGTCGTCGCTGCGGCCCGGCGCAAAGCGGTGGTGCAGCGTCTCCTTGCGGATGCTGGCGCCGACCGGCTGGCCGTCGACCATCACCCAGAAGCGCACCGATCCGCTGTCGTCGTGCAGGAAGGGGTCGGGGATCATGGTGGCCTGGCGTGGTGGGTGCAACCCGCCACCTTGAACCTGCGGGTGGAGCCTGTCTGTGCGCCAGCCCACACAGGCCGGATCAGAACACCCGTTCGCGCAGCACCTGCATCAGGTACTGGCCATAGCCGTTCTTCAGCATGGGCTGGGCCTGCTGCTCCAGCTGGTCGGCGGTGATCCAGCCCGCGCGGTAGGCGATCTCCTCCGGGCAGGCCACCTTCAGGCCCTGGCGCTTCTCCAGCGTGGCGATGAACTGGCCCGCCTCCATCAGGCTGTCGTGCGTGCCGGTGTCCAGCCAGGCATAACCGCGGCCCATGATCTCCACGTCCAGCTCGCCCTGCTGCAGGTAGTGGGCGTTGACGGTGGTGATCTCCAGCTCGCCCCGTGCGCTGGGCTGGATGCCGGCAGCGATGTCGCAAACCTGCTGGTCGTAGAAGTACAGGCCGGTGACGGCGTAGTTGCTCTTGGGCGCCTGGGGCTTCTCCTCGATGCTCAGCGCGCGCTTGCTGGCGTCGAACTCCACCACGCCGTAGCGCTCGGGGTCGGTCACGTGGTAGGCGAACACGCTGGCGCCGCTCTGCCGGCCATCGGCACGCTTGAGCAGGGTGGCGAAGTCGTGGCCGTAGAAGATGTTGTCCCCCAGCACCAGGGCGCTGGGCTGGTTGTCCACGAACTGCCGGCCCAGGATGAAGGCCTGGGCCAGGCCGTCGGGGCTGGGCTGCACGCAGTAGCGCAGGTTCAGGCCCCAGCGGCTGCCGTCGCCCAGCAGGGCCTCGAAGCGTGGTGTGTCCTGCGGCGTGCTGATGACGAGGATGTCGCGGATGCCGGCCAGCATCAGGGTGCTGAGCGGGTAGTACACCATCGGCTTGTCATACACCGGCAGCAGCTGCTTGCTGATGGCCAGGGTGGCCGGGTGCAGCCGGGTGCCGGAGCCGCCGGCCAGGATGATGCCCTTGCGTTGCATGTGTGGTTGTCCTCGGATGAAGGGCTCAGCCCTGGCGCTGGCTGTAGTTCTGGCTCAGCCAGTCGCGGTAGGCGCCACTCTGCACGCTGGCCACCCAGTCGGCGTTGGCCAGGTACCACTGCACCGTCTTGCGGATGCCGGTGGCAAAGGTCTCGGCCGGGCGCCAGCCCAGTTCACGCTCGATCTTGCGGGCGTCGATGGCGTAGCGGCGGTCATGGCCGGGGCGGTCGGTCACGTAGGTGATGAGCCGGGCATACGGGCCGGCGGGGTCGGGCCGCAACTCGTCGAGCAGACCGCAGACGATGTTGACGATGTCGATGTTGGCCTGCTCGTTCCAGCCGCCGATGTTGTAGGTCTCCCCCAGCCGGCCACCGGCCAGCACGGCGCGGATGCCGCTGCAATGGTCGCCCACGTACAGCCAGTCGCGGATCTGCTGGCCGTCGCCGTACACCGGCAGCGGCTTGCCCGCCAGGGCGTTGACGATCATCAGCGGGATCAGCTTCTCGGGGAAATGGTAGGGCCCGTAGTTGTTGCTGCAGTTGGTGGTCACCACCGGCAGGCCATAGGTGTGGTGCCAGGCGCGCACCAGGTGGTCGCTGGCGGCCTTGCTGGCGCTGTAGGGGCTGTTGGGCTCGTAGGGGTGGGTCTCGGTGAAGGGCGGGTCGCTGGGTTTCAGGCTGCCGTAGACCTCGTCGGTGCTCACGTGGTGGAAGCGGAAGGCCGCCTTGGCGTCGGCATCCAGCGTGCTCCAGTGGCCACGTGCGGCCTCCAGCAGCTGGAAGGTGCCGTCCACGTTCGTCTTCATGAAGGCACCAGGGCCGTGGATGCTGCGGTCCACATGGCTCTCGGCCGCAAAGTGCACGATGGCGCGCGGCCGGTGCGTGGCCAGCAGGCTGTCGACCAGGGCACGGTCGCCGATGTCGCCCTGCACAAACGTGTGTCGCACATCGCCCTGCAGCGAGGCCAGGTTGGCCAGGTTGCCGGCGTAGGTCAGTGCGTCGAGGTTGACGATGGGCTCGCTGCTGGTGTTGAACCAGTCGAGCACGAAGTTGCTGCCGATGAAACCGGCGCCGCCGGTGACGAGGATGGTCATGTGGTTGGTCCTATTTGGGGGCCCGGCCGTAGGTGTCTTCGAAGCGCACGATGTCGTCCTCGCCCAGGTAGCTGCCCGACTGCACCTCGATGATCTCCAGCGGCACCTTGCCCGGGTTGGCCAGGCGGTGGGTCTGGCCCAGCGGGATGTAGGTGCTCTGGTTCTCGGCCAGCAGGATCACCTTGTCGCCCACCGTCACCTCGGCCGTGCCGCTGACCACGATCCAGTGCTCGGCGCGGTGGTGGTGCATCTGCAGGCTGAGGCTGGCGCCGGGCTTGACCAGGATGCGCTTGACCTGGTGGCGCGGGCCGTTGTCGATGCTGTCGTACCAGCCCCAGGGCCGGTGCACCTTGCGGTGCAGGGTCTGCTCGCCGCGCTGCTCGGCGCCCAGGTGGTTGACGATCAGCTTCACGTCCTGGCTGCGGGCGCGGCTGGCCACCAGCACGGCGTCGGCCGTCTCCACCACCACCACGTCGTCCAGCCCCACCACGCTGACCAGGCGGCTGTGGGCATGCACCAGGGTGTTGCTGCTGTCCTTGACGATGGCGTCGCCCACGCTGGCGTTGCCCTGCGCGTCCTTGGGCGCCACCTGCCACACGGCTTCCCAGGCCCCCAGGTCGTTCCAGCCGGCGTCCAGCACCACCATGCGGATGTCGAAGCTGCTGCCGGGGCATTGCTCCATCACCGCGTAGTCCACCGATTCGCCGGGCACGGCAGTGAATTCGGCCTGGCCGGGCCGCACGAACTTGGCATCGGTGCTGCGCGCGGCCCAGGCGGCACGGGTGGCGGCGGCGATGTCGGGGCGGAAGCGCTCCAGCGCGGCCATCCACACGCTGGCCTTCAGCACGAACATGCCGGCATTCCAGTAGTAGCCGCCTTCGGCCAGGTAGCGCGCGGCGGTGGCGGCATCGGGCTTCTCCACGAACCTGGCCACGGCTGGGGCATCGGCATCGCCGCCGCCCAACCGGATGTAGCCGTAGCCGGTCTCGGGCTTGTCGGGCTGGATGCCCAGGATGGCGATGGCCCCACCGGCGGCCACTCGCACCGCGCGCCGCAGGGCGGCGGTGAAGGCGGCACCGTCGGTCACGGTCTGGTCGGAGGAGTTGACCACCAGCACCGGGTCGGCACCCGCTTCCAGCGCCGCCAGCGCCGCCAGGGTGACGGCCGGCGCGGTGTTGCGGCCCACCGGCTCCAGCAGCACGGCGGCGGGCTCCAGCTTCAGCGCGCGCAGCTGGTCCAGCACCAGGAAGCGGTGCTCCTCGTTGCCCACGATGCAGGGCGCGGCCACCTCGATCTCGCCATCGGCCAGGCCCTGCAGGCGCAGCGCGGCCTGCTGGAACAGGCTGTGGGTGTTGCTGGCATCGCCCGACAGCACCAGGAACTGCTTGGGATGGCTGGCGCGCGACAACGGCCACAGCCGGGTGCCGGACCCACCGGCCATGATCACGGGTTGGACTTGGATGGTCATGCGGTGGTGGGCTCGAAGCCGTGGGGGTTCAGTGCTTGCCAGCGCCAGCTGTCGGCGCACATGCGGTCCAGGTCGAACCGCGCCTGCCAGTTCAGCAGTTGCCGGGCCAGTTGCGGGTCGGCATAGCAGGCCGCCACGTCGCCGGGCCGGCGCGCCACCACCTGGTGGGGCACCGGCCGCCCGCTGGCCCTGGCATAGGCGGCCACCAGTTCCAGCACGCTGTAGCCGCGCCCGGTGCCCAGGTTGACGGTGAGCGAGCCGGGCCCATCGAGCAGCCGGCGCAGGGCCGCCACATGGCCCTCGGCCAGGTCGACCACGTGGATGTAGTCGCGCACGCCGGTGCCGTCGGGTGTGGGGTAGTCGTTGCCGAACACGCTGAGCTGGGCGCGCCGGCCCACGGCCACCTGCGCCACGTAGGGCATCAGGTTGTTGGGTGTGCCGCGGGGGTCTTCGCCGATCAGGCCGCTCTCGTGCGCGCCCACCGGGTTGAAGTAGCGCAGGCAGGCGGTCTGCCAGTTCGCATCGGCCGCGCCCAGGTCACGCAGGATGGTCTCGCCCATCAGCTTGGTCTGGCCATAGGGATTGGTGGCCGACAGCGGGCTGTCTTCGGTGATCGGCAGGCGCTGCGGGTCGCCGTACACCGTGGCGCTGCTGCTGAACACGATGCGGCTGCAGCCCGCTGCGCGCATGGCCTCGCAGGTGGTGACCAGGCCGCCGATGTTGTTGCGGTAGTAGGCCAGCGGCTGGGCGGTGGATTCGCCCACCGCCTTGAAGGCGGCGAAGTGCACCACGGCGTCAATGGCATGGCGGCTGAAGATGCCGGCCATGGCCGCGGCATCGCACACGCTGGCGCGTTCGAACACCGGCACCTGGCCGCCCAGGCGCTGCAGGCGGTTCAGCACCTCGGGTGCGCTGTTGGAGAAATCGTCCACCCCCACCACCCTGAAGCCTGCAGCCTGCAGGGCCAGCCAGGTGTGGGAGGCGATGTAGCCGGTGGCACCGGTGAGCAGGATGGTGGGCTGGTGGGTGGTCGGCTGAAGGGTCGGCATGGGCGGGTGGCTCATTGCAGGATGAACTGGCCGTAGCAGTTGGCACTGGCGCTGTTGTAGGGGTTGCCCACCTGCAGGCCGTTCACCCGCGCCGTGCGCCGGTCTTCATGCGACAGGTTGCAGCCCACCTGGATGGCCCGGGTGGGCAGCCAGCGTGCACCCAGGGCCAGGGTGCTGGTGCGGTCACTGCCGACGAAGCCCGCGCCGGCGACGTCGAAGCTGCGCCGTGCATGGCTGACGCCGGCGTTCAGCGTGATCTTGGCGCTCAGCGCGTAGTCGGCATCCAGGCGCAGCGTGGTGCCCACGCGCAGGAACTCCTCGTTGTCGCGCAGGCCCAGGAAATCGAAGGTCGAGGTGCTCTGGCCCAGGTCACGCGACAGGCGGGTGCTCAGCTTGACCTTGCCGCTGACCTGCGTGCTGCCGCGCAGCTCGGCGGTGACGCCGGAAAAGTCGCGGGCCGGGCGCTGGGGATGGTCGGTGCTGGTGTGGCTGATGCGGGCATAGAAGCTGGTCAGGCCGCTGGGGTCCCAGTTGCCGGTCAGGTCGACGTCGCGGCGCTTGTAGTTGCTGACCGCGGTGGTGAACTTCACGCTCGACTGGCGCCACGCCAGGCCCACGGCGGTCGCTCCGCCCAGGCGGTAGCGCACGCCCAGCGAGCCCGTGCCCTGGTCGTACTCGGAGCCGCTGTAGCCATCGGCGGAGTAGCGCACGCTGCGGCGGCTGGCGGTCGCCTCGGCCGTCAGCCGGGTGACCACGCCCAGGCGCACGGTGGCGCTCAGCAGGTTGTTGTCGACGATGTTGCCTTCCCCGGCCTGCGCGTTCTGGTCGGCGGGGTCGAAGCTGCGCAGGCTGCGGTCCAGCGACACGCCCAGCCGGCCCGACAGGCGCTGCACCGTGGCCCAGTCCAGGCCCAGGTTGAGGCCGTAGCCGTTGTTGTCCAGCTGGTCGTTCCTGGCATAGCGGTCGGCGCGCAGCGAGCCCGAGCCGCTCAGCCGCTGCCGGCCCCAGGTCTGGTCGACGCCGGCCACCAGCGAGGTGCTCGAAATGGTGTCCGACTTGCTCTGCGCGCCGAGCGGCAGGCCCACGCCGCCGCCCACCCGGTACAGGTTGGACTCATGGCCCAGCGACTGCGCCACGCCGATGTAGTAGGGGCTGCTCTGGGCCAGGGCGCTGCCGGTGCCGAGCAAGGCGACCACGGTGGCCAGGCCGGCCAGGCCGGCCGGACGTCGGGAAGCAGGGTTGTGCATGGGGTCTCCGAAATTGCGAATGGTCGGGCAGGGGGCCGGTGGTCAATAGGCCTTGCTGTCGGCCAGCACCGATTTGACCGTGCGCAGGATGATCACCAGATCGAGCCCCAGTGACCAATTGCGCAGGTACTCCAGGTCGTACTCCACACGTGCCTGCATCTTCTCGAGCGTGTCGGTCTCGCCGCGGTGGCCGTTGATCTGGGCCCAGCCGGTGATGCCGGGCTTGACCTTGTGCCGCACCATGTAGGCCTTGATCAGCTGGCGGTACATCTCGTTGTGGGCCACGGCATGCGGGCGCGGGCCGACGATGCTCATGCGGCCCTGCAGCACGTTGATGAACTGCGGCAGCTCGTCCAGCGAGGTCTTGCGGATGAAGGCGCCGAACGGCGTGACGCGCGCATCACCCTTGGTGGCCTGCTTGACCACCGTGCCGTTGTCCATCGCCGTCATCGAGCGGAACTTGTAGACGACGATCTCCTCGCCATCCAGCCCGTTGCGCTTCTGCCGGAAGATGGCGGGCCCGGGTGAGCTGAGCTTGACGCCGATGGCCACTGCCGCCATCACCGGCGCGATCAGCAGCAGGATCAGCAGCGACAGCACGATGTCGCTGAGCCGCTTGATCAGCCGGTTGGTGCCGGTGAAGGGTGTCTCGCAGATGCCCACCACCGGCACGCCGTTCATGTCCTGCAGGCGGCCCTGGATGATGCTGATGCCGAACACGTCGGGCACGAAGTAGACCGAGGCGGTGGTGCCCTGCAGGTGTTCCAGCAGGGCGATGATGCGTGGCTGCGACCCCAGCGGCAGGGTGATGAACACCTCCTTGATGCCGTGCGCCCGGATGTGGGGTGCGGCGTCCATCAGGTTGCCCAGGCGCATGCCGGCACTGTCGCCATGCAGCCGCTCGCCGCTGCGGTCGTCGAAGTAGCCCATGAAGTCCACACCCTGGGCCGGGTTCTGGCTCAGGGCCTGCGCCACCTTCACCCCCAGCGCTCCCGCGCCGATCACCACCGCGTTGCGGCGGTTGCCGGGCTGCAGCGATTGCCTGCGGATGGCGCTGTAGCCCAGCCGCACCGCGGCCAGCTGGACCAGCGGCGTGGCCACGGCCCAGAACATGATGACCTCGGGCTGGAACAGGTCCAGGCTGCGTGTGCCGTAGCCGAAGCCCAGCAGGATGGCCAGCAGCGTGATCCACGACCCCAGGATGCCCACCGCCGCCGAGCTGAGACGGTCGCGGAAGCGGTTGATGCCGGGGAAGGTCAGCGCCAGCACCAGGAAGCACAGTGTCAGGTCGGCGCGGCCGATCTCCTCGCCGTGCCAGGCCATGGCGCCCGCGTACATCAGCACGGTGATCGCCGGCTCCAGGATGGTGGCGATGAAGGCCGTGATCGACTGGGGTGCGCTGTTGAAATTTCGGGGGCTGCGGGTCTCGAACATCAGGCTCTGTGCGCGGTGGCCATGCTTCCGGCCGGGGCCGTCTGCCCCGGGCGCCGGGGCGGTTGAACTGCTGCGGGCAGGGCCTCGACCAACGGCCCTGGGGCGCTCAAAACCACGGGATTCTCCTTGATATCCATGTCAGCATCGGTAACACGCAGTGCCCTTTGATTGGCTGCCTACAATCCCGCAGATGTTGCAAAACCTGAACGCCTTGCTGGCGCCCGCCCTGATGGACCGCCTGGTGCTGGTGGTCAACCATGTGATGGCCGCCGAGCCGCAAGCCGTGGCCCGGATGCTGCCGCACCAGGGCCGTGTCCTGCGCCTGGACCTGATGCAATTGCCGCGCCTGCTGCCGGCCCCGCCACCCCTCGCATTCAGGGTGACGCCGGCCGGCCTGGTGGAGTGGTGCCGCGATCCGGTCGACGCCGACCTGCGGGTGCGGCTGGATGCCGCCAACCCCGCAGCGCTGGCGCTGCAGGCCTTCAGCGGCCAGATGCCGCCGGTGGTGATCGAGGGCGACGCCAACCTGGCGGCGGATGTGGACTGGCTGCTGAAGAACCTGCGCTGGGACGTCGCCGACGATCTGCAGCGCCTGTTCGGCCCGTCGGTCGCGCATGAGCTGCACCGGCTCGGCGCCGGGCTGGCCGCGGCCTTGCGCAAGGCCATGCAGGGCGCCCGCCAGGGTGCCGACGTGGTCGCCGACCGCATGCGCAACCGCTGATCCCGGCGACGACGGCGCGGGCATCGGGCGGTCCATGGGGCATTTTTTCCGGCTGATCTTCATCGGCCTCACCGTGCTGCGCTTCGGCCTGGACGAGGTGGCGCTGTCGCGCTTCCGCCAGGGCTGGGTGCGGGCCCTGGTGCGGGTGGTCACCATCGGACGGCGCGCCCGGCTGGACGCACCACGCGGCGCGCGCCTGCGCATGGCGCTGGAGAAGCTGGGGCCGATCTTCGTCAAGTTCGGCCAGGTGCTCAGCACCCGGCGCGACCTGCTGCCGCTGGACGTGGCCGACGAACTGGCCCTGCTGCAGGACCGGGTGCCACCCTTCCCGGGCGCCCAGGCGATGGCGCTGATCGAGAAGGCCTTCGGCAAGCGCATCGACGAAGTCTTCGACCTGTTCGATGCCACGCCGGTGGCCAGCGCCTCCATCGCCCAGGTGCACTTCGGCACCCTGAAGAACGGCCGCGAGGTGGCGGTGAAGGTGCTGCGCCCGGGCATGCTGGAGGTGATCGAGCACGACATGGCCCTGCTGCACACCCTGGCGCGGGTGGTGGAGTGGGCCTGGGCCGACGGCAAGCGGCTGAAGCCGCGCGAGGTGGTGGCCGAGTTCGACGGCTACCTGCACGACGAGCTGGACCTGGTGCGCGAGGCCGCCAATGCCGCCCAGCTGCGGCGCAACATGCAGGGCCTGGAGCTGGTGCTGGTGCCCGAGATGGTGTGGGATTTCTGCACCCCCAGCGTGCTGGTGATGGAGCGCATGCACGGCGTGCCCATCAGCCAGCTGGAGCGCCTGCGCGAGGCCGGGGTGGACATCCCCAAGCTGGCGCGCGACGGTGTCACCATCTTCTTCACCCAGGTGTTCCGCGACGGCTTCTTCCATGCCGACATGCACCCCGGCAACATCCAGGTGAGCGTGGCGCCACGCAGCTTCGGGCGCTACATCGCGCTGGATTTCGGCATCGTCGGCACCCTCACCGACAACGACAAGGAATACCTGGCGCAGAACTTCCTGGCCTTCTTCCGGCGCGACTACAAGCGGGTGGCCGAGCTGCACCTGGAGAGTGGCTGGGTGCCGCCCGGCACGCGGGTGGACGCGCTGGAGAGCGCCATCCGCGCGGTCTGCGAGCCGCACTTCGACCGGCCGCTGAAGGACATCTCGCTGGGCCAGGTGCTGATGCGGCTGTTCCAGACCAGCCGCCGCTTCAACGTCGAGATCCAGCCCCAGCTGGTGCTGCTGCAGAAGACCCTGCTCAACATCGAGGGCCTGGGCCGCCAGCTCGACCCCGAGCTGGACCTGTGGGCCACGGCCAAGCCCTTCCTGGAAACCTGGATGCACAAGCAGGTGGGCTGGCAAGGCCTGGTGGAGCGGGTGAAGAACGAGGCCCCGCGCTATGCCCAGCTGCTGCCCGAGCTGCCGCGCCTGGTGCACCGCGCCCTGGCCCACCACCGCGACAGCGACCCGGCCGTGCTGGCCCTGCTGGCCGAGCAGCGCCGCACCAACCGGCTGTTGCAAGGCCTGCTGTACGGTGCGCTGGGCTTCGTGGCGGGTGTGCTGGTGATGCAGCTGCTGACGCACTGGCGCGGGCTGTGACGGCCTGAAGCCCACTAAACTGCGGCGCCTTCGGGCGCAGCGGTTGCCGCCGTGCCCGGCCTGCGTCTTGCATCACCGCCGCCTGTCCCCTGCCACCATCCTCTGCGGAGCCCCGCCGTGCTGATCACCTTTGTTGGCGTCTACCTGGTCGTGACCATCGGCATCGGCCTGCTGGCCGCGCGCCGGGTGCACAACGCCAAGGACTACCTGGTGGCAGGCCGCAGCCTGCCGCTCTACATGAACGTGGCCACGGTGTTCGCCACCTGGTTCGGCGCCGAGACGGTGCTGTCGGTGTCGGCCACCTTCGCCAAGGACGGGCTGGCCGGCATCCCGGGCGACCCCTTCGGTGCCTCGCTGTGCCTGGTGATCGCCGCGCTGCTGTTTGCGCGGCTGTTCTACCGCATGAACCTGCTGACCATCGGCGACTTCTACAAGCAGCGCTACGGCAAGGCGGTGGAGGTGCTGACCAGCGTGGCCATCACGCTCAGCTACCTGGGCTGGACCTCGGCGCAGATGACGGCGCTGGGCCTGGTGATCCACGTGCTGTCGGGCGGGGCGCTGGAACTGAACCACGCCATCTTGCTGGGCGGCGCGGTGGTGATGGTCTACACCCTGTTCGGCGGCATGTGGTCGGTGGCCTTCACCGACCTGTTCCAGACCGTGGTGATCCTGGTCGGCCTGAGCCTGGTGGCGGTGCTGGTCAGCGACATGGCGGGCGGGCCGGCCAAGGTCATCGCCCAGGCCGCCGCCGACGGCAAGTTCAAGTTCCTGCCCGAGGATGCGCCGGGCTGGTGGGCCATGGCGGGCGCCTTCTTCGCCTTTGCCTTCGGCTCGGTGCCGCAGCAGGACGTGTTCCAGCGCATGACCAGCGCCAAGGACGAGAAGACCGCGGTGCGCGGCACCATCATCGGCGCGCTGATCTACTTCTGCTTCGCCTTCGTGCCCATCTTCATCGCCTATGCCGCGCTGGTGGCCTTCCCCGACCTGGCCAAGCTGTTCGGCGACGAGGACGCCCGCATCATCCAGCGCATCCTGCCCGACCTGGTGCTGGCGCAGATGCCGGTGTGGGCGCAGGTGCTGTTCTTCGGCGCGCTGCTGTCGGCCATCCTCTCCACCGCCAGCGGCGCGCTGCTGGCACCCACGGCCATCTTCACCGAGAACGTGCTGCGGCCTTTCGTGCCGCACATGGCCGACCGGCAGTTCCTGCTGACGCTGCGCCTGGTGCTGGTGAGCTTCACCCTGGGCGCGCTGCTGTTTGCGCTCAACAGCAAGAGCACCATGTACGAGATGGTGCAGAACGCCTACAACGTGACCCTGGCCGGCGCCTTCGTGCCGCTGCTGGCCGGTGCCTACTGGCGGCGTGCCAACACCCAGGGTGCGCTGCTGTCCATCATCGCCGGCATCGGCACCTGGCTGGGCGCCACCGCGCTGGCGCCCGAGGCCCTGGTGCCGCCCAATCTGCTGGGCCTGGGCGCCTCGGCCATCGGCATGCTGCTGGGCTCGCTGGCGCCCAGCCTGGTGGCGCACCGGGGCATGTCGATCGAAGCCGCCGTGCGCCACGGCCAGGCCGCCCAGCATGGCCATGCGGCCCACCATGGCAGCCCGCAGCGGCACTGAATCACACCGCGCCGTGGCCATGCAACAGGGCAGGGCCCGCTTGCGCCGCCGCTGCCACCTATAATTTCGGGTTTTGCGTCAAGGGTTTAGCCATGCCGATCTACGCCTATCGCTGCTCCGCCTGCGGCCATGCGAAGGACGTGTTGCAGAAACTGTCCGATCCGGTGCTCAGCACCTGCCCGGCCTGTGGTGCAGAAACCTTCGCCAAGCAGGTCACCGCAGCCGGCTTCCAGCTCAAGGGCTCGGGCTGGTATGCCACCGATTTCAAGGGCAGTGGTGCAGCGCCTGCACCCGACACCAAGGCCGATGGCAAGGCGGATGGTCAGCCGGACGGCAAACCCGACACCAAGTCCGATGACAAGCCCGTGGCCAAGCCCGAGGCGGCTGCGCCCGCTGCAGCGCCTGCCACGCCGCCTGCGGCCGCGCCCAGCGCCGGCCATTGACGTCAGCCCCGGATGAGCCACCGCGTGAGAAAGTACATCATCGCCGGCCTGCTGGTGTGGCTGCCCCTGGCCATCACCATCTGGGTGCTGCTGTGGCTGCTGGGCCTGATGGACGGCGTGTTCTCCTGGCTGCTCACCGTCTTCCAGACCGTGCTGCCCACCGGCGCCGATGCCTCCATCGAGGCGCTGCGCCGCGTGCCGTTCCTCGGCGTGCTGGTGATGGCCCTGCTGCTGCTGGCCACCGGGGTGTTCGTCACCAACATCTTCGGCCAGTGGTGGGTGAAGCAATGGGACCGGCTGCTCTCGCGCATCCCCATCGTCAAGAGCATCTACAACTCGGTCAAGCAGGTCTCGGACACGCTGTTCTCCAGCAGCGGCAACGCCTTCCGCGAGGCGGTGCTGGTGCAGTACCCGCACCACGGCAGCTGGACGATTGCGTTTGTCACCGGGCGGCCCGGCGGCGAGGTGGCGGCCCACCTGGAGGGTGAATTCGTCAGCCTCTACGTGCCCACCACGCCCAACCCCACCAGCGGCTTCTTCCTGATGATGCCGCGCGCCAGCGTGCGCCCGCTGCAGATGAGCGTGGACGAGGCGCTGAAGTACATCATCTCCATGGGCGTGGTGGCACCACCGCCGCCCGCGCCGCCGCGGCCCGTGCCGGTGCCGCTGCCCACCGCGCCCCGAAATTGACGGGGCCGGGCGCGCACGGCACCGGCGCCTGGTCCTGAGGGCCCACCACGGCCCCGATCCCGCCCACAGAATCCTTGGCCTGTTCCGCCCGGCCGCGCCCCTGTCCCACCCACCAGGCGCCGCGGCCCGTGGCCCCCACACTGGAGAAGAAACCCATGAGAACCACCTACTGCGGCCTGGTCAGCGAAGCGCTGATGGGCCAGACCGTCACCCTGATGGGCTGGGCCCACCGCCGGCGCGACCACGGCGGCGTGATCTTCATCGACCTGCGTGACCGCGAAGGCCTGGTGCAGATCGTCTGCGACCCCGACCGTGCCGAGATGTTCAGCACCGCCGAAGGTGTGCGCGGTGAATACTGCCTGAAGGTGGTGGGCCTGGTGCGCGCGCGCCCCGCCGGCACCGAGAACGCCAACCTGGTCAGCGGCAAGATCGAGGTGCTGGCGCATGAACTCGAAGTGCTGAACCCCAGCGTGACGCCGGCCTTCCAGCTCGACGACGACAACCTCAGCGAGACGGTGCGCCTCACCCACCGCGTGCTGGACCTGCGCCGCCCGCAGATGCAGAAGAACCTGATGCTGCGCTACCGCGTGGCCATCGAGACGCGCAAGTTCCTCGACGACCAGGGCTTCATCGACATCGAGACGCCCATGCTCACCAAGAGCACGCCCGAAGGTGCGCGCGACTACCTGGTGCCCAGCCGCGTGCACGACGGCCATTTCTTCGCGCTGCCGCAGAGCCCCCAGCTGTTCAAGCAGCTGCTGATGGTGGCGGGCTTCGACCGCTACTACCAGATCACCAAGTGCTTCCGGGATGAAGACCTGCGTGCCGACCGCCAGCCCGAATTCACCCAGATCGACATCGAGACCTCGTTCCTGGGCGAGCAGGAGATCCGCGCCATCACCGAGGCCATGATCCGCACCGTGTTCCGCAAGACCATGGGGGTGGAGCTGCCGGTGTATGCCGAGATGACCTATGCCGAGGCCATGCACAAGTACGGCAGCGACAAGCCCGATCTGCGGGTGAAACTGGAGTTCACCGAGCTGACCGAGGTGATGCAGACGGTGGACTTCAAGGTCTTCAGCGGCCCTGCCACCACGCCGGGCGGACGGGTGGCGGCCCTGCGTGTGCCGGGTGGTGCCGAGATGAGCCGCGGCGAGATCGACGCCTACACCGAGTTCGTCAAGATCTACGGCGCCAAGGGCCTGGCCTGGATCAAGGTGAACGACGCCGGCAAGGGCCGCGATGGCCTGCAGAGCCCGGTGGTGAAGAACCTGCACGACGCCGCCATTGCCGAGATCATCGCCCGCACCGGCTGCCGCAACGGCGACCTGATCTTCTTCGGCGCCGACAAGGCCAAGGTGGTGAACGACGCCCTGGGTGCGCTGCGGGTGAAGATCGGCCACAGCGAGTTCGGCCGCGAGCACGGGCTGTTCAACGACGTGTGGGCACCGTTGTGGGTGGTCGACTTCCCGATGTTCGAGTACGACGACGATGCCAAGCGCTGGAACGCGGTGCACCACCCGTTCACCGCACCGAAAGACGGCCACGACGAGCTGATGAAGACCGACCCCGGCGCCTGCATCGCCAAGGCCTACGACATGGTGCTCAACGGCTGGGAGATCGGTGGCGGCTCGGTGCGCATCCACCGCGCCGACGTGCAGGCACGGGTGTTCGAGGCCCTGAACATCACGCCCGAGGAGCAGAAGGTGAAGTTCGGCTTCCTGCTGGACGCGCTGCAGTACGGCGCGCCGCCGCACGGTGGCCTGGCCTTCGGCCTGGACCGCATCGCCACGCTGATGACCAAGGCCGAGTCCATCCGCGACGTGATCGCCTTCCCCAAGACCCAGCGGGCGCAATGCCTGCTGACGGGCGCGCCCAGCATGGTCGACGAGAAGCAGCTGCGCGAGCTGCACATCCGGCTGCGCAATGCCGGCGCCACCACGGCCTGACGGCCGCCCGGCTGCGGCCGGGCTGGCGTGACAGAGGCTCCAGCGAGGTATAACATTGGTTATAACTTCGCTGGAGCTCACCATGCACGCCCTCAAGCTCACCCAGATCGGCAATTCGGTCGGTGTCATCCTGCCCAAGGAGGTGCTGGCGCGGCTGAAACTGGAGAAGGGCGACACGGTCTATGTCACCGAAACCCCTGACGGCTTTGCGTTGACGCCGCTGGACCCCGGCTTCGAGCAGCAGTTGGAGATCGGTCGCGAGTTCATGCGCGACTATCGCGACACCTTCCGCGCCCTGGCCAAATGAGCGCACCGGCCTGGCGCTGGATCGACAAGCGCCTGCTGATCCTGCTGCACGACGAGAGTCTGGCCATGCATGGCGGGGCATCCGGCCTGCGCGACGAGGGCTTGCTGGACTCGGCCCTGGCCCGGCCGCTGAACCTGGCTGCCTATGGCGCGCCGAATCTGGCGGCCTTGGCGGCCAGCTATGCCTCGGGCCTGGCGCAGAACCACCCCTTCGTGGACGGCAACAAGCGCGCCGCCTTTCTGTCGGTCGGCTTGTTCCTGGGCCTGAACGGCCAGCGCCTCACCGCATCCCAGGCCGAGGCCACGGTGGCCGTGTTCGGCCTGGCCTCCGGTGACATCGACGAACCCACTTTTGCAGCCTGGCTGCGCGACCGCACGGCCCCACGCTGACCACCATGACCGCCTCCATCGACAACCCCCGCCACGACCGCGAAGCCGGCCTCGCCGAGCCCACGCTGGACACCACCCGCATCGACGACACCCGCATCGCCGCCGTGCGTGCCCTGGTCTCCCCGGCGGTGATGCTGGAAGACCTGCCCGTCACCCCCGCCATCGAGACCGTGGTCGAGACCACGCGCCAGGCCATCGGCCGGGTGCTGCGTGGCGAGGACGACCGGCTGGTGGTGGTGGTCGGCCCCTGCAGCATCCACGACCATGCCCAGGCCATGCATTACGCCCGCCTGCTCAAGCCGCTGGCCGACGCGCTGGCCGGCGAGCTGGTGGTGGTGATGCGGGTGTATTTCGAGAAGCCGCGCACCACCGTGGGCTGGAAGGGCTACATCAACGATCCGCGCCTGGACGGCAGCTTCCGCATCAACGAAGGCCTGCGCCTGGCGCGTGAGCTGCTGCTGGAGATCAATGCCCTGGGCCTGCCGGCCGGCACCGAGTTCCTGGACCTGCTGAGCCCGCAGTACGTCAGCGACCTGATCGCCTGGGGTGCCATCGGTGCGCGCACCACGGAGAGCCAGAGCCACCGCCAGCTGGCCTCGGGCCTGAGCTGCCCGGTGGGCTTCAAGAACGGCACCGATGGTGGTGTGCAGATCGCTGCCGACGCCCTGGTCTCCGCTGCCGCGCCGCACAGCTTCATGGGCATGACCAAGATGGGCGTGGCCGCCATCTTCGAGACCCGCGGCAATGCCGACGGCCATGTGATCCTGCGTGGTGGCAAGCAGCCCAACTACGACGCCGCCCATGTGGAAGCCGCCTGCGCCGTGCTGCGCAAGGCCGGGCTGCGTGAACAGGTGATGGTCGACTGCTCGCACGCCAATTCGGCCAAGCAGCACCGGCGCCAGACCGATGTGGCCGCCGACGTGGCCGCCCAGCTGCGCGCTGGTGAGCAGCGCATCGTCGGCGTGATGGTCGAGAGCCATCTGCACGAGGGCCGGCAAGACCTGAAGCCCGGCGTGGCCCTGCAGCCCGGCGTGTCCATCACCGACGCCTGCATCGGCTGGGATGACACCGTTCCGCTGTTGCGCCAGCTGGCCGATGCGGTCAAGGCACGGCGGGCGCTCGGATGAGCGCCCAGGCGGCCCGCCCGCCGAAGATCCCCGAGAGCGTGCTGGTGGTGATCCACACCCCAGCCCTGGACGTGCTGCTGATCGAGCGTGCCGACAAGCCCGGCTACTGGCAGAGCGTCACCGGCAGCAAGGACAGCCTGGACGAGCCGCTGCAGCAGACTGCCGTGCGCGAGGTGGCCGAGGAGACCGGCATCGTGGTCGGCAGCCCCGGCGTGCCGCTGTCGGCCCTGCGTGACTGGGGCCTGCGCAACGTCTACGAGATCTACCCGGTGTGGCGCCACCGCTATGCGCCGGGCGTGACGCACAACACCGAGCATGTGTTCGGCCTGTGCGTGCCCGCTGGCACGCCGGTGGTGCTGGCGCCGCGTGAGCACCTGCAGTTCGTCTGGCTGCCCTGGCGCGAGGCGGCCGACCGCTGTTTCTCGCCCAGCAATGCCGAGGCCGTGCTGCACCTGCCGCGCCTGGCTGGCAGCACGCCGGGCGCGGCATGATGGCAGGCATGCGCGCCCCCCATTTCACCCATTCACGCCTCACGGCCCAGGGCCTGAGCCCGGCCGGCCCGGCCACGCAGCACACCACGGACGTGCTGCGTGTGGCCACGTACAACATCCACAAGGGCGTGCGTGGTGTGGGCCCGCGCAAGCGGCTGGAGATCCACAACCTGGGCCTGGGCATCGAGGCGCTGGACGCCGACCTGGTCTGCCTGCAGGAGGTGCGGCTGTTCGAGAAGCGCGACGCCACCCGCTTCACCCACACCATCGGTGGTTGGCCCGACCAGGGCCAGGCCGACTACCTGGCGCCCGAGGGCTACAGCGTGGCCTACCGCACCAACTGCACCACCCGCCATGGTGAACACGGCAACGCCCTGCTGTCGCGCTGGCCCATCGGCGACATCGGCCACCACGACGTGAGCGACCACCGCTTCGAGCAGCGCGGCCTGCTGCATGTGCCGGTGTGGTGGCAGGGTGTGGAAGTGCATGCGGTGGTGGCCCACCTGGGGCTGATCCATGCCAGCCGGGTGCGCCAGATCGAGCGCCTGGCGGCCTTCATCGCGGCCGAGGTGCCTCCCGGCGCACCGCTGCTGGTGGCCGGTGATTTCAACGACTGGGGCGAGAAGCTGGACGGCCCGATGCACGGCATCGGCCTGCAGCGCGCGCGCGCCGGTGCGGAGCGGGCGCAGCGCACCTTTCCGTCGGCCGTGCCGCTGTTTGCGCTGGACCGGGTCTACACCCGCGGCCTGCACTGCCTGTCGGCCACCGTGCCGCGCAACAGCGGCTGGGCGCGCATGTCCGACCACCTGCCGCTGCTGGTGGAACTGCGGCTGGACTGATGCCGCCGGGCATGCGCGAGCCGCCATCGGGCAGTGCAGGCATGGCCGGCTTCTGGCCGCCGCCCGCGTCGGCCCAGCTCAGCGGTGGCAACCAGGTGCAGCTGCTGGCCGGTGGCGACGAGCTGTTTCCCGCCATGGTGCGGGCCATCGACCTGGCCCGCCAGCGCATCTGGCTGGCCACCTACATCTTCCACGACGATCCCGCGGCCGAGGCCGTGGCCCGGGCTCTGGCCGCTGCCGCGCGCCGTGGGGTGCAGGTGGGCGTGGTGGTGGACGGCTTCGGCAGCAAGGCCACGCTGCCGGTGCTGCGCCGGTGGCTGGACGGTGCGGGCGTGCAGCTGGAAGTGTTCCGCCCGCTGGACCGCTGGTGGCGATTGCTGCATCCCGGCCAGCTGCGCCGCCTGCACCACAAGCTGTGCGTGGTCGACGGCACGCAGGGCTTCGTGGGCGGCATCAACCTGATCGACGACCGGCACGACATGAACCATGGCTGGACCGAGCGGCCGCGGCTGGACTTCGCGGTGGCGGTGCAGGGCCCGGTGGTGGAGCAGATGGTGCAGACGGCACGCTCCCTGCACACCCGGGCGCGGCTGGGCGCCGACTGGCGCGACGAGGCCCTGCAGCTCGCGCGCAGCGCCGAGCCGGTGGCGCGCATGCGCCGCATCATGGCCCGGCTGAAGGTGCGCAAGCCGCTGCCCGAGGCGGCGCTGGCCTCGCTGGCGCCGGTGCGCGCGGCCTTTCTGGTGCGCGACAACCTGCGCCAGCGCCGTGCCATCGAGCAGGCCTACATCCAGGCCATCGCCCAGGCCCGCCAGCGCCTGGTGCTGGTGTGCCCGTATTTCTACCCCGGCCGGCTGTTCCGCCGCGCGCTGCGCCAGGCCGCCAAGCGCGGCGTGCAGGTGCGGCTGCTGCTGCAGGGCAAGGCCGACTACCGCTTCGCCGCGCTGGCCGCCCAGGTGCTGTACGACGAGATGCTGGACAGCGGCGTGCGGGTGTTCGAGTACATGCCCGCCTTCCTGCATGCCAAGGTGGCGGTGATCGACGACGACTGGGCCACCGTGGGCAGCAGCAACATCGACCCGCTGTCGCTGCTGCTGAACCTGGAGGCCAACCTGATCGTGCGTGACCCGGCCTTCACCGCCCAGCTGGCGCTGCAGGTCGAGGCCGGCTTCCAGGACGCACGCGAGGTGCTGCGCCCACCCGAGGCCGCCGGCTGGTGGCCGGTGCTGCAGCGTGGCTTCGTGGCCTGGGCGGCACACTGGTTCCTGCGCCTGGCCGGCCTCAGCGGCCGCTATTGATCCCCACCACCAGCAAGACGGGCAGACCATGGGTGAAGCCAAACGCCGCCGCCAGGCCGGCACCGTTGTTGAACCTGCCGCCAGCACGGCCGATGCCCTGCTGGCCCAGGCCCGTGCCCTGCAGCAGCAGGGTGCCGGGGCACAGGCCCTGCCGCTGCTGTGGCAGCTGCTGCAGCAGGCACCCGGCGATGCCGAGGCCCAGCACCTGTGTGGCCAGGTGCTGGTGGAGCTGGGCCAGGCCGAACTGGGGCTGTCGCATCTGCAGCGCTCGGTGGCGCTGGCGCCGCAGCGGGTGGACTGGCGCATCAACCTCGCACGCCTGCACCTGGCCCTGGGCCAGCCTGACCAGGCCCGTGTGCAGTTGCAGGCGGCGGTGGACCTGCAGCCCGGCCATGCCACGGCCCAGTACCAGCTGGCCGGCCTGTGCGAGGCCCTGGGGGATGCGCCGGCGGCGGCCAGCGCCTTTCAGGCGGCAGCCCTGGCCGACCCCGGGCATGCGCTGGCCCATGTCGGCGCCGCCGGCCAGCTGTTCAAGCTGGACCGCCTGGACGAGGCCATCGCCGCCCAGCAGCGGGCCCTGGCGCTGGACCCGGGCCTGGCTGCCGACGGCCTGATGGGCCAGGCCCGCAGCCGGCAACCGGCGCCCGATCTGCAGGCCCGCGCCGCGCAATCGGCGGCGCTGTGCCGGGCCGGCCCGGGTGCGGCCACCGCGGCGGCTCTGCAGCAGGCGGTGGCCGACACCGAGCTGCTGGTGGTCGATGACTTCCTGCCCGATGCGCAGGCCTGGCGTGCCCAGGCGCTGGCGCTGGACTTCCTGGACGCCAGCGCCCACCGCCACGGCAACTTTCCCGGCCGGCAGACCCGCGGCGGGCAGGCGCCGGCAGCGCTGCTGCAGCGCATCAGCGACCTGCTGGGGCGCGACCTCAAGTGGAACTGGCCCGGCCACGGCGCCTTCCGCATCAGCGCCGCCGGCTCGATGGCGCGCAGCGACATCCATGTCGACCATGGCGACAGCCGGGTGGCCTATGCCGGTGTGCTCTACCTCAGCCTGCCGGCCGACTGCCAGGGCGGCACCAGCTTCTGGCGCCACCGCGAGACCGGCTGGGCCCGCACGCCCACGCCGGCCCAGGCCGCGGCCAGCCGCTTCGGCAGCCTGGCCGGCTTCATGCGCGCCCAGGCGGCGGGCGAAACGCAGGGCTTCGACCAGCTGGCCCAGGGCCGCGCGCAGTGGGACCTGCTGTTCGAGGTGCCGATGCGCTTCAACCGGCTGATCGTCTACCGCAGCGATTTCTTCCACGGCATCAGCCAGGTCTTCGGCGCCGGCCTGGGCGACGGCCGGCTGACCCAGCTGTTCTTCTTCGAACCGCTGGGCACGCCCGGCTGACACCGACCCATCCAGCCGTGCACGACGACCTGATCAGCCTGCGCCCGGCCGGCCTGTACTGCGCGGCCGGTGATTTCTACATCGACCCCTGGCGCCCGGTGCCGCGGGCGGTGATCACCCATGCCCATGCCGACCACGCCCGCGCCGGCCATGGCCAGGTGCTGGCCACCGCCATCAGCGCAGGGGTGCTGCGCAGCCGCCTGGGCGCGGGGCTGAACCTGCAGGGCCTGGCCTATGGCGAGGTGGTGGTGCACAACGGCGTGCGCATCAGCCTGCACCCGGCCGGCCATGTGCTGGGCTCGGCCCAGGTGCGGCTGGAGCAGGGCGGCCGGGTGTGGGTGGCCTCGGGCGACTACTTCCTCAGTGCCCACGACGAGACCAACCCCACCTGCCTGCCGTTCGAGCCGGTGCGCTGCCACTGCTTCATCACCGAATCCACCTTCGGCCTGCCGGTCTACCGCTGGCGGCCGCAGGCCGAGGTGCTGGCCGAGGTGGATGCCTGGTGGCGCGCCAACGCCGCCGACGGCCGGCCCAGCCTGCTGATGGCCTACAGCTTCGGCAAGGCGCAGCGGCTGCTGGCCGGGGTGGATGCCGGCATCGGGCCGATCTTCGTGCACGGCGCGGTGCTGCCGCTGAATGCCGCCTACCGCGCCGCGGGCGTGGCCCTGCCCGATGCCCAGCCCCTGCCCGAGGCCCGCAGCCTGGCCCCGGCCCTGCGCGGCGCCCTGGTGGTGGCGCCGCCGGCCGTGCACGCCAGCGCTTGGGCGCGCAAGCTGGGGGATTTCAGCGACGGCTTTGCCAGCGGCTGGATGCAGCTGCGTGGCGCGCGCCGCCGCCAGGGTGTGGACCGCGGCTTCGTGCTCAGCGACCACGCCGACTGGCCCGGCCTGCAGCGCGCCATTGCCGCCACCGGCGCCGAGCGGGTGATCGTCACCCACGGCCAGGAGGCGGTGATGGTGCGCTGGCTGCGCGAGCAGGGGCTGGATGCCGGATCGTTCCACACCGCGTACGGGGCGGAGGGCGGCGAGCCGGGTGCCGAGTCGGGTGGTGATCCGGGGGGCGGGGAGGGCGCGGGCCTGGCTGCCACACCCGCCGCCACACCCGCCGCCACACCAGCGGCCACACCAGCCGCCGTGCCCGCTCCCGATGCCGAGGCCGGCTGATGCGCCGCTTCGCCGCCCTCTATGCCGCGCTGGACGCCAGCACCGCCACCGAGGCCAAGCTGGCGGCCTTGGGGCAGTACCTGGCCGATGCGCCGCCGGCCGACGCGGCCTGGGGCCTGTACTTCCTGGCCGGTGGCAAGCCGCGCCAGACCGTGCCCACCGCCCTGCTGCGGGCCGAGGCCACGGCCCTGGCCGGCATTCCCGACTGGCTGTTCGAGGCCAGCTACCAGGCCGTGGGCGACCTGGCCGAGACCATCGCCCAGGTGCTGCCGCCGCCCGGCCGCAGCAGTGATCTGGGCCTGGCCGACTGGCTGGGCCAGCGCCTGCTGCCGCTGCGCGGCCAGCCGCCCGAGGCCCAGGCTGCGGCGCTGCGTGGCTGGTGGGACGAGCTGCCCACGGCGCAGCGCTTCCTGCTGGTCAAGCTGATCGGTGGTGGGTTCCGGGTGGGGGTGAGCAAGCTGCTGGTGCAGCGTGCCCTGGCCCGCCATGCCGGGCTGGATGCCAAGCTGATCGCCCAGCGCATGATGGGCTGGACCGACGGCCGCCAGCCGCCCAGCGCCGAGCGCCTGGCCGCGCTGCTGGTGCCGCTGCCGGCGCCCGGCGATGCGGCAGCGGCGCCGCTGCCCGACGGCCAGCCCTATCCGTTTTTCCTGGCCCATGCGCTGGAGGACGGCCCGCCCGACATCCTGGCCGCGCGCCTGGGCCCGCTGGCCGACTGGCAGGCGGAATGGAAGTACGACGGCATCCGCGCCCAGCTGGTCAAGCGCGCCGGCCAGGTGTGGATCTGGTCGCGTGGCGAGGAACTGGTCAGCGAGCGCTTTCCCGAGGTGCTGGCCCAAGCTGCCAGCCTGCCAGATGGCTGTGTGCTCGACGGTGAGCTGCTGGCCTGGACGGACGACCGGCCGGCGCCGTTCCAGCGCCTGCAGCAGCGCATCCAGCGCAAGACCCTGAGCCGCAAGCTGCTGGCCGAGCTGCCGGTGCGCTTCATCGCCTACGACCTGCTGGAACTGGCCGGCCAGGACCAGCGCACCCTGCCGCAGGCGCAGCGGCGCGCGCAACTGCAGGCCCTGCTGGCAGACCAGTCGCTGGCGCTGTCGCCCCTGGTCGAGGCCGACAGCTGGCCGGCGCTCGCCGGGCGCCGCCAGGAGAGCCGCGAGCGTGGGGTGGAGGGCCTGATGCTCAAGCACCGGGCCTCGTCCTACGGCAGCGGCCGCACCAAGGCCGACGGTCTGTGGTGGAAGTGGAAGATCGCCCCGCACACGGTGGACGCGGTGCTGGTCTACGCCCAGGCCGGCCACGGCCGGCGGGCCGGCCTCTACACCGACTACAGCTTCGCGGTGTGGAGCCGCCCGCCGGCCAGCGCTGCCGAGGCCGATGCCGTGGTGCAGGCCATCGCCGCCCGCCAGCCGGCGCAGCCCGGCGCCTTGCAGCTGCTCACCTTCGCCAAGGCCTACTCCGGCTTGAGCGACGCCGAGTTCAAGGCGGTGGATGCGGTGATCCGCGCCAGCACGCTGGAGAAGTTCGGCCCGGTGCGCAGCCTGAAGCCGTCGCTGGTGTTCGAACTGGCCTTCGAAGGCATCGCCCGCAGCCCGCGCCACAAGAGCGGCGTGGCGCTGCGCTTCCCACGCATGCTGCGCATCCGCCACGACAAGCCGCTGTGGCAGGCCGACAGCCTGGGCTCGCTGGAGGCGCTGATCGCGGCCCAGGTCGGCTGAGCCGCGGAGTGCAAAGACGGCGACAAGTTGCCTGTCGTCATCCGGTTTGCGGGCAAACTACCCCCTTGATTCAGGGGGTGATCCGGGCTGATCCGGGTCAAATTGCCAATTCGGACCATCAGAAACCCGTGCGCCCCCTCTGTCCGTTCACGCAGACAGGCAGATGCCATCGCTATGATCGGAACCCAACCAGTGCGCCTCAGCAGCCTGTCCTCCCCAACCACCGGTGTCTCCTTGAAGTCCAGCACGATCTTTGCCGCATCGGTCATCTGGCGTGGTCCCGGTGGCCACATGCTGGTGCAGGACCCCCGCATCGACCTGCTGCCCGACGGGCCGGCCGGCCCGCGGCGCTTCAAGATCAAGACCGCCGATTCGGTGGAGCGCCGCGGCCGGGTGAACAGCCTGCTGAAAGACCG
This sequence comes from Pseudomonadota bacterium, assembly GCA_040386375.1. Lineage (GTDB taxonomy): Bacteria > Pseudomonadota > Gammaproteobacteria > Burkholderiales > Burkholderiaceae_C > Pseudaquabacterium. The sequence continues at coordinate 59,722 of JAZKFQ010000029.1, read as the reverse complement.
CTACGGCTGGCGGGGCTACCAGCAGGTGAGCCTGCCCACCGACCCCACGGTGCACCGTTTCACCCTCACCGCGGTGGAAGACGACGCGGTGATCGGCACCATCACCGTCTCCTTCGACAGCCCGGCACGCCTGGGCGCCGACGAAGCCTTTGCGCCCGAGGTGACCGCGCTGCGCGCCCAGGGCTACAAGCTGTGTGAATTCACCAAGCTGGCGATCGACCCGGTGGTGGGCACCAAGCGGGTGCTGGCCACGCTGTTCCATGTGGCCTACATCGTGGCCCACCGCATCCGCGGCTTCGACATGCTGGTGATGGAAGTCAATCCCCGCCATGTGCGCTACTACGAGCGCATGCTGGGTTGCCGCGTGCTGGCCAGCGAGCGCATCAACAAGTCGGTCAATGCGCCGGCCGTGCTGCTGGGGGTGGAGTTCGGCTACATCAAGGCGCAGATCGGTGAATTCGGCGGCCAGCCCGATGCCGGTTCGCACGAGCGCTCGCTCTACCCGTTTGCGCTCTCGCTGCGTGAAGAGGCCCTGGTCATCAGCCGCATGCTGGCCAAGCAGCGCATCCAGGACCGCCGCCTCACCGACACCGGCCATCCGGGTGATTCCGCACCCACGGATTTCGGCACCACCGACCTGGTCGGGCTGTGAAGCCGCGCGGCCTGCGGGCCGCGGGTGATGCCAGGGTGGCGCTCCGACAGGAATCACACTCCATGTCCGTAGCCCGGTAGATGTTGCTTTTCAGTTGAAGTTCTGCGATTTGTTCCCCGGTTTGTTCCCCGGTTACGGTAAGGCTGCGTTGTTGGCTGCCCCAAACCAACGTCATTGGTGCCGTTAGCGCGCCCAGCCCTCCTGCTCCACCAACACAAAGCCCTAAGTGATTGATCAACTTAGGGTTTTTGCTTTTTTGGCGATTTCTCTTTGGGCAAGCCAACGTCCAGCCCAACCATCCGGATGCTGGTCGGCAATCGCTGGCATGCTGACAGTCATTCGATCACTGAATTGCCGGAGAGGCTATCTTGTCGATTCGTGTAAACCCTGGTTCTGACGCTTTGGTGGAGGTCGCCATTTCGCCACAATCTTCTGTTGGCTTCAGCTGATGTACACATCGGGCGGAGTGCCGGGCCTGAACAAGCCCACATGCGCCAAAATGGCGTTTGAAGCGACTATCAACATCGCACCGAGGGACGCCACATGAATGTCAATGGAAGCAAAATTTCTATCGCGAACATTCGCGACATGGTGGCCCGTGGAGATTTAATAACGAATCACCAATATCAGCGAGCACCTGGCTTGTGGCCGACGGCTGCGCGAAGCTACTTCATCGACACTATAGTTGAAGGATTCATATTTCCGCCGATCTATTTTCATGAATATCTTGAGCGGACGACCAAGAAGACACGTACTGAAATTGTTGATGGTCAACAGCGGATAACGACAATCATTGACTTCTTGGGCGGTGAATTTGCGCTTGGCAAAAACTCAAAAGCGCACCAAGGTATGCGCTTTGAAGACTTCGATGAAGACACTCAACACCGATTCTTGAGTTACACCGTGTCAGTTGACACTATTCGAGAAGCGGGCCGGAACCAGATACTTCAGATGTTTCGACGAATGAATGCGTATACATTGCCACTGAATGACGCGGAAAAACGCCATTCAGAATTTTTTGGCGAATTCAAGGATTTTGTGACCCGTGTGCTCGATGATAACGCGATCTTAACTGAATGGGACGTCTTGACCGCTCGCCAGGTCATGCGCATGGGAGACGCTGAGTTCGTTGCCGACTTGGCAATGGCATTTGAGCAAGGCGTTGTCAACACTTCCAAGACAAATCTCTATGCAATATATAAAAAGTACGACGAAGTATTTGTAGGCGCCGACGAAGTTGAAGTCAAGTTTAGACAGATTTTCTCCTTCATTTCGGAGCAGCTTTCTTCGCTTCGTGGCTCATACATGACCAAACCAGCGGCATTCTTCGCTCTATGTTGTGCGCTTTACCACAACCGGTACGGACTGCCGAATTTTCTACCCGACGGCGTAGCTCCTGTTGGTCGCTTTCACACAAGGCCCATTGACGAAGTGACCAGAGTTTTATTAAACATGGCTGCGGCGCATGAGACCAAGGATTCTTCGACATATCCGGTGTATGTCAAAGCGATGAACGACGGCAGCAACCGCGCTGTGCAACGTACTGATCGGATTTCACAAATACTCGTCGCGCTAGGTCCCGAGCAATAAGGCTCCTCCGGTGCACCTCACCACCTTTGAGCGGCGCCTTAGGGTGCAGTTGGCGAGGGCGGAAACTGCCTACTTGGAAGCTGTAAAGATGACTCGCCGTGAACACCGCCAAGTGCGGCGGCACAAGCTAGAAGGCGCAGTTTCCGATGTGTGGCAAGGTTATTGTGAGTTTGTAAGAAGCATCTGCATCCACTCAGCAATCGGGTGCATCACATCAAGTGGGATCTTAGTTCCACCTTCCATTTCTCCAGCGAATTGGCAGCGCGCTTCCTTTGTCGCGGTCCAAGTGAAGAGGAGGCAGAACCCGCTCGCACCTGGAGTGAATCAGTTCAAACGCCTCGAACCAACATGGGGTGACTCGACAAAGATTATCGATATTGTCAACGCTCTACTTCCAGTAAACTCGCTGGCGCCAACAAACGCACAAACCCTTATCAGCAATCTTGGTGGATCTTTGTACGGCCCGCCTCATTGCCAAAAGGTACGCAATGCGTGTGCTCACAAGAATGATCAGAACCTACAGGATATCAAAGACCTATCGGTGTTGTATATTGCGCATCCGATTGCCGCACCCACAGACTGCCTAACTTGGACCGACGCGGTCACTGGTAAGCCGGCGTTTATATCGTGGCTTGAGGATATGCGTTCCATTGCAATTAACGCGATTATGTAGTGGCTGAGCACAGCCCTTTTTAGGATGCCACCTATAAGAAAAGTGCTGAGTGGTGGCTCACGATGAATGCTCGCCCTTCAGCGATCCTGCGTTTTTTCTAAGACCACTCCCGTCCGGAGTGCTGCATCGGGCGCGTGGAAGCGGCACTGTTTTTTCATCCAGTATTCGTCGGGACTTCGTCGGGCTGCTGGTCTGCCATGTGCCCTGCCTTGATCCGGGTTGATTGCTCATGACGCTTGTTGGCGCTGGCTGGTGAGGCGATCCCGGGTCGGTGTGGGCGTGAGGTCGTCGCGCATAACAAGTGCGCTGCCTGTTGTGCTACACCTGACCCCGGGTGCCTGTGGTTCAAGGTGCAAGTGCAGCGCGCACCCATGGGCTGAAGGGGGTGCAAGAAATGGCAGGAAGGGGGTGCACAGCCCATCGGGCTGTGCACCCCCTTCTGGCTTGTGTAAGTGCACCCCCTTAGATCGAGCATTGACGCGGGTTTCCGGGGTGTTGGGATCGTGGGGGCCTGTAGGGCCCCCAAGGCGCCTATAAAGAACCAAAAACCATACGGTGCGCGTCGCCGATGGTGCTGGCCGCTTGAAGCTGCCGAACAAGTGTCTGTCTGCTGATCGTGATGCCATCGACCCGCTGAAGGCAGGCGATTGCCTCGGTCTGGTTCCTGCCCAGCAGCACGAACGTGGACACCAGCAGCGCCCGCCTGTCTGCAACAGCCTGTGGGGTCGTCGCGCCCGACTTGTCTGGGTGCTGCCGCCCGTGCGCTGTTATCGCCTCCACGAGCCCGGGAAGCTGGTTCCCGAGCCGTTTACGGTCGCCAGCTTGGGCGCCGGTGGTCATCGTGAGCGTGTGGCACCGCATTGCATCGGTCAGGTTGAGTCTGCCTGCAAGCTGCCACGTCCTGCCGCGACATTGCCTGTAGGCCCACAGCGCAGCCCTGTGCCATCGATCATCGCGCACCGGGTGCTTGAACACGCCCGCCATGCGCTCATAGGTCTTGTGGCCGGAATGCCGCGTGGCAAGCCACATCAGGTCGGCCAGCGTCGCGATGAATGCCGACTGTTTGGAGCGCGCAGGCATCCACGGGCGCAGGCAGGGCGGCACCTCACGGGCATCAAGCTGCATGTGCAGCGCCCAGGCGATCAGCGGGTGTTCTACGGTCCGCAGGCGCAGCAATAGCGTGGGTGTCGATTGCTCGGGGATGCTGCCCAGCGCGTGCCCAAGAAAAACGGACCCAGCTGGGTCCGTGGTCTCTGCGTCACGCACTGCCTGCTTCATGTCCGGCACGGTCTGCAGGTCATCCCACCAGGCAGCGGGGACCGGCTCGGTCGGCGGCGCTGCGCCGACCGGCAGCGTCACGGCAGGTAGCTCACGCATGAGTTCCCGTTGCAGTCGTTCACCAGCACGAACCGGTGGCCGGCTTCAGTGGTGCCGACGTGCACGATGGTGTGGCCGTGGTCGGTGGTGTTTTGGATGGTGGCGGTTTCGAGAATGTCGGCAACCTGGGCGAGGGAGAGTGATTGCATTGAAGTCTTTCTGTGGTGGGGAATCTGGCGGCAGATGGCCCGCCGCCAGGTCGGGCGTGCTTGGGATTAGTCGCAGCCGGGAAGGGAAATCAGGTGCATGGGGCCGCACTTGATGATGGTCACAGGTCTGGGGCTATCCCTGTGATGCACGCCCGTGATAACCGTCGAGCCTAGCCATTGAATCGTCTCGGTGATGTCGACGTGCTGCAGTTCTTCGGCCAGCTGAGTGCTGTCGACGGCATACAGGCTCGGAGCAATTGGATTCATTGATCGAGCCCGCCTGTCGCAATCCACCTTGGCTCATCTTGAAGGGCGTCGACTTCCGCCCGTGGCGCTTGCAGGATGTTGACGAGGCGCCTTTCGAGCGTCGCCATATGCCGAAAGTGCCCGTCACCGAGGTCCTTCGAGGTCATGATGAAAGCTGCCTTGAAAGCGGCCGCTGACATCACCTTGGGTTCGCCACCGCCGAGTGGGGTTGCGATGTAACAGGACTCTTTGTTCATAGTGAACCTCGCCTAGTGGGTGGTTTTGGTTTCGCGGCTGGTGAGCCATTCCAGCACTGTGCTCGAAAGCCAGCCAACGGCTTGTGCGCCCGTCAGGCTGATAGGGGCCGGGAAATCGCCCCGTGCGCGCAGGCGGTCCAAGGTGCTGCGGCTGATGCCCAGCAGGTTGCAGACGGTGCGCTTTCGCAGCACCATGGGTCGTTGAGTGAGGTCGGTCGGCATGGGGTTCCTTTAGTTGCCAAGTGTCGGGTTGAGCACAAGGCGACTTTGGCTGATACCCCGCGAAGGATCAAAGGTTAAGGGTTAACTCTTTCCCCCATCCGTTGCGGCCAATCCTTCTTGTATCCTTGCTGAGCAAGTAGCTGGACCACTTTCGCCCGGACGGCTCGCTTCTCTCCGGAGTTAAATTCCCTCAACGTGCCATCTGGTCGGCAACGTGCTGTGCTACACGCTGCCTTGATTGCAGCATTGAAAGCTAAACAATGGGCCGCGTCGTCCCTGGCGCTTTGCAACATCACAGCTTCGTAGGCGCCCGCACCCGCGCTGACTACAGCCATTTGAAGCTGAAGGTTCCAGATTGTTGCCTTCTTCCCGGCCATTCCCGAAAGTAGCATTGCACTGGCTAGCCCGCTGTATCGGTCAGGGGTTCTCGGGAATTCGTTTCGATCAGCGCGCTTCACGTAGTCTTCGAACGCCCTTAGCAGATAGTCTATAACCAGCGGTGTGACGGGATTGTTAGCAATAGCCTCTCTGCTACGGTCTCCATCGCTGAACGCCCTCAGCACTAGCTGACAGAGGTTCAAGAATCGTTCGTGCGGCGGATCGTCGGGACTTGCTCGGTACATGTCGACAAGCAAAGCGTTCAGTTCGAGCGAGATGTGATCAGCCGGATGCTTGGGCCTGCTCAATAACTCTTGTATGGAGACAGCTAATTGCTGAATGGCGGTTGACTGCTTTGTCTCAGAATTCATGGTGTCGGTTCGATTGATTCACGCGGCTTTCCCCTTGAATTTGAGCACCACGGCACCGGCCCGCAGTTTGTCCAGATAGTCGGCCCACGTCAGCATCATGGCCCGGCGCTGCTCCATGAATTCAGCCCGGTCATATGCCATGCCCAGCGGCCCGGCCTTGCCATGGGCCAACTGCGCCTCAATCACGCCCTCGGGGATGCCCGGCAGCCGTTCGGCGATCAAGGTCCGGGCCATGGCCCGGAACCCGTGGGCGGTCATCTCGTCGTTGCTGTATCCCATGCGGCGCAGGGCACCGCGTACCGTGTTCTCCGACATGCAGCGCTCCCCGGTCAACAGGGACGGGAACACGTACCGGCCATGGCCCGTCAGGGGCTTCAGATCGGACAGCACGGCCAGCGCTTGGGGGGCCAGGGGCACAAGGTGCGGGCGACCGTTCGCCTTGCCATACAGCCCGCGCTTCATCTTGTCGGCCGGGATGGCCCACAGCGCCGCGTCGGTGTCGATCTCGGCCCACTCCATCGCCCGGATGTTCCCTGGTCGTTGGAACAGCAGCGCCGACAGCGCCAGGGCGGCACGGGTGGCGGGCTGGCCCGTGTATGCGTCGATTGCGCGCAGCAGATCACCGGCCTGGGCGGGCTCCAACACGGCAGCCATGTGCTTGACCATCGCAGGGCGCAGGGCGCCCCGCAGATCGCTTGCAGGGTCACGCTGGCACCGGCCATTGGCGATGCCGTAACGGAACACCTGCCCCGCGTACTCTCTCAGGTCGTGGGCCATGCGCATCGCCCCGCGCTTCTCCACCTTGCGCAGGGTGTCCAACAGCATCGGCGCCGACACTTCGGCCAAGGGCAGGGAACCCATCCAGGGGAACACGTCCTTTTCCAGGCAGCGCAGCCACTGCGCCGCATGGTTCACACCCCAGCTGTCGTGCTTGGTGCCGTGGAACTCTCGGGCGACCGACTCAAAGGTGGTCGCCCTGCTGGTGCTGGCGGCCAGCTTGTCGGCCTTGCGTTGCTGGACCGGGTTCGTGCCGGACTGTCGGGCTTTGCGGGCGTCGTCCCGCGCCTGTCGTGCGGCCTTCAAGGTCACATCGGGATAGCTGCCCAAGGCAAGCCGGGACTCTTTGCCGTCCGGGTAGAACTTCCAGAACCAGCGCTTGGACCCCGCTGCTGAAATCTCCAGGTACAGCCCGCTTCCATCGGTCAGCCTGACCTTCTTCTTGTCGGTCGGGCAGGTCGATTGACTGCACTCTTTGTCGGTCAGCATGGCAGCGGGGCCTTCGGGCTGTTCCGGGTGGGGCTTCGGGGGTTGTTCCCCGGTTTTGCCCCGGCTTCCCGGTGTGTTCCCCGCTTTGTACCCCGGTTTGGCATGCGCTGCACAGACCTGAGTTGAGCCCATCTGACGCTGGTGCGTCTGCTAAAAACTCCCTAAGTGTTTGATTAACTTGGTGTTTTGAGTCGCCATGAGTCCAGTTGACATCACTCAATGGTGCCTCCGACAGGAATCGAACCTGTATCTAGCGCTTAGGAGGCGCTCGTTCTATCCATTGAACTACGGCGGCAGGCCGGCGCGCATTCTCGCATGCGGGCTGCGGGCTACCAGCGCCAGGTCCAGATCAGGTCGATGGCGTTTTCACTGCCCGACTGCGCCCGCAGCGTGAAGCGCTGGGCCACCCGGTAGATCAGCTGCCAGGTGCCGGTGGTGGCCTGCACACCCCGCTCGTAACCCACGTACCAGCGCCGCGAGAGCTGCTTGCCCAGGCTGATGATGGTGTCGCGGGTGTCGCCCTCGGTCTGGCGCAGCGAGAAGTCGGTCAGGCCGATGGCATCCAGCAGCTGGTCGGTGGGCCCGCCCGAATTGCCTGCCAGCAGGGCGAAGGCGGCGCGCTGCAGCAAGGCGGTGTCGGCGCTGCCCAGGCCGTCGGGGCTGCGGCCCAGCACCAGCCAGGAGAGCTTGTCGTAGTCGGGCAGCTCGGGGTCGCTGTAGAGGCGCACACGCGGATTCTGGGCATTGCCATCCACCAGCACGCCCACTTGCACGTCCAGGTTGGGGCGGATGGCCAGCACGTCGATGCGCGGGTTGCCCGGCTCGCCGCTGAAGATGAAGCGCCCGCGGGTGATCTCCAGCTTCTGGCCGTAGGCCGCGTAGCGCCCGTCCTCGGTGCTGACCGTGCCATTGACCGCCAGCTTGCCGCCCGGGCTGCTGAGCACCACGTCGCCACGCAGCCGGGTGTCCACGCCCTGGCCGCGCAGCTGCAGCTTGCTGCCCAGCTTGAGCTTGACCTGCATCTGCACCTGCACCGGCGTGGGCGCCGCGCCATTGGCCACCCGGGTGGGCAGGGGTGATCCGGCCGGTGCCGAAGCTGCCTGGGCCACCGCGCCGGCACCGCCGCGCTGCACCGTCACATCGGCGTCCAGCGTGGGGGCGCCGCCGCGTCCGATGTCGACCAGGCCCTCGTCGATGCTGAAGTCGCCGTCGATCTGCATGCGCCGCTCGGCCAGGGTCAGCGCGCCGCGGCCGCTGGCCACCACGCGCCGGTCGATGCGGCCCAGCAGGCGGAAGCGCTCGGCCACCAGCTGCAGCGCCAGCCGCGGGTTGGCGCCCAGCTCGGCACCACCGGTGATGTCCAGCCGGCCATCTCCGCCCTGGAAGCTGAAGCGCTCGATGCGCGCCTGGTCGCCGGTGAACTGCAGGGCCAGCTGGCCGTCGGTGAGGTTCACACCCTCCAGCACGTTGCGCAGGCCCAGGTCGCTGCCACGCATGGTGCCGGTGATGCGGGGTGCGGCCAGGGTGCCGGCAAACTGCGCCACCGTGTCCATCGCGCCGCTCAGGCGCCAGCCGGGCGGCACCCAGGTGCCCCACACGCCCAGGTCGGCCACCCGGGCCTCCACCAGGCCCTGCAGCGCGGCGCCGGGTTGCGGCCAGCGTGCACCCGGTGGATTGCGCAACTCCACCGCACCCACCAGCGAGCCGATGCGCCGGCCCACCAGGCCCTGGGCGAACTGCCAGCGCCCGCCGTGGGCGCTCAGCGCCAGGCGCAGGTCGCTCAGGCCCAGGCGCTGGGCCTGGCCCAGGTCGTCGGTCACGCTCAGATCGCCGCTCCCCCGGGCCAGCACGATGTCGGCATCCAGGCTGCTGGCGCTGCTGCGGATGTCGATCTGGCCGCCCAGCGTCAGGTCACCGCGCCAGCCCAGGTCGGGCTGCAGCCGGCTCAGCAGGCTGGCCACGTCGATGGTCTCCAGTTCGGCGGCCAGCACCAGGTCACCGCCGCCGCTGCCGGCGGTCCAGCTCAGCGTGCGCCAGTTCAGGGCGGTGCCGGGCAGCTGCACCCGGCCCGGCGACAGCTGCAGCGATTGCGGGGCGCCGCCGGCCGCCAGCTGCAGCTCGGCCGACAGGTCCTGCGCCGACAGCCAGGGCCGCGCCGCGGCCTGGGCCTGGCGCGCGCCGCCGTTCAGGCCCAGGCCCTGCAGCCGGTAGCGTCCGCCGGCGCCGGCGCTGCCGGCCAGCCACTGGCCACGCGCCTCGCCCACCAGCTGGGTGCCGGTGCCGGTCGGGCCGAGCAGGTTCTCGGTCCAGGCGGGGGGGCGCACCGGGCTGTCGGCGTTCAGGCGGATGCGGTGCTCGGCCAGGGTGCCAGCCAGCGTCAGGCCCAGCTTGTCCAGCTGCTGGCCACCGCCGCGCAGGCCCTGGGCGTCCAGGTCCAGCTGCAGCGGCGCGTCAGGGCGTGCGCCGTGGCGCCAGCCCAGCCTGGCCTGCTGCAGCTGCCAGGTGCTGGTGGCCAGCTGCCCGGCCTGCAGCGTGCCCTGGCTTTGCAGCGCCGGCCAGCGGCCCTGGGTCTGCAGCGTGGCCTGCAGGCTGCCGGTGTCGGGCCAGGCCTGGGCCAGGGTGGTGGCGCTGCCCGGTAACAGCTCGGCCAGCAGGGCACGCAGCGGTGCCAGCGTGGCCAGGCTGGGGGCCTGCAGGCTGGCATCCCAGCGGTCGGCCGCGGGCGCGCCCCCACCCTGGCCCTGCAGGCTGATGCGGTTGCCGCCCAGCGTCAGGTTGCCCTGCACCCTGGCGCCGGGGCCCTGGCTCTGCAGTGTCCAGTCGCCCGCCAGGGGCACGCCGGCCAGCAGGCTGTCGCCGAGCTTGAACCTGGCCTCGCCGTCCACCGCCGCCAGCAGGCGGTCGACCACCAGATCGGCAGCGCGGGCCGCCGGCACCGGCCGCCACAGCAGCTTGGCGCTGGCCTCGGCCTGCAGCCGGTGCGGGCCACGCCGCCAGGCCGAGCCCGCGGGGGCGGCCCCCTGGCCTGCAGGCCCGCGCCACCAGGGCCGGGGGTCGAAGTCGGCCAGCGTGGCCTGGCCGGTGATGCGCCAGCCAGCGGCCTCGGCATCGGCGCGGCCGCTGGCCTTGGCCAATGCCGTGCCGGCGCGGGCCTCGGCCTGGGTGATCAACAGGTGGCTGGCGCTGGCCTCGCCCACCAGGCGCAGCTGCACCGGCAGGCCGGCGCCGTCCTGCCAGCGGCCGGTGAGCGTGCCGTCCAGCGCCAGCACCGGCTTGACCGTTGCGGTGCCGACGTTGGCGCCCGCGGTGGTGGGCAGGCCGCTGGCCCGCAGGGTCAGCGGGCCGCTCAGCTGGATGGCGGCGGCGCTGCGGTGCAGCCGCGCGGGCAGCAGGCCCTCGGTCTGCAGCGCCAGCGTCAGGGCGTCGCCCTGCCAGCTGCCCTGGCCGCTGATGCGCCCGGCGGGGCCGGCGGCGTCGCCCAGCAGCAGCTGGAAACGGTCCAGGCGCAGGCGGTCGGTCTGGTCCGGCCGGCCGCTGGCCTGCAGCTGCAGCTGGCGCACTGGCAGGCGGCCGGCATCCCAGGCGCCGGGCAGGCCGTTGTCCAGGGTGGCGTTCAGCGCCGCAGGGCGGTCCAGGCCCTGGGTCTGCACCGTGGCGCTGCCGGCCAGTCGGGTCTGCGGCAAGCGGGGCGACAGCGCGGCCAGGTCCAGCGCTTCGGTCTGCAGCTGCAGCGCGCCCAGCTGCCAGGCGGCAAAAGGCAGCAGGGTGGCGCGTGCCTGCAGGCTGGGGGCGCTGCCCTGGGCCGGCGCGCTGCCGCTGAGCCTGGCCTCGGCCTGCAGCGTGGCCAGCGGGCCGCTGGCCGCCAGCGTGGCCTGCCAGGCCGGGGCAGCGTCGCGCCGGGCCTGCAGGCTGGCCTGCAGGGCCAGCGGGCCGCTGGTGTCGATGTGCAGCTGCCCAGCCAGGGCCACCGGCGCCGGGGCGGCGGCGCTGCCGGTTTCCAGCAGCAGCTGCAGGCCGTCGACGCGGTGCTGGCGGCCGCCGTCGGCACCCAGGGCCAGGCGGGTGCGCAGCTGGCGCACGGCGGGCAGGGCATCGATCTGCAGGGCCTCCACCGCCAGCTGCTGCACCGCCAGGTCGATCGGCAGCTGCAGGCCAGCCGGGGCCTGCAAGGGCTTGCCGCTGGGCGGCGGGCTGTCGTACTGGGCACGCGCGGCCTGCACCCGGCCCAGCGTCAGCGCGGCCTGGGCGCCGGGGCGGGGCCACAGCACCAGGCTGGCGCCGTCGATCCGCAGGTCCCACAGCTGCAGCCGGCCGGCGCCGGTCGGCAGCTGCCAGTCGAGCCGGCCGATCTGCAGCTGGCCGCTGGACAGCGAGCCACGCACCTCGTGGGCCTGCAGGCCCGGCAGGCGCTGCAGCAGCCAGGGCAGGGCAGCCGGGTGGCGCCAGGCCAGCCAGGCGCTGCCGCCCAGGCCCAACAAGACCAGCACCAGCGCAGCCAAGAGGCCGAGGAGCGCCCATCGCAAAACGCGGCGACCTGACCAAGCGGGCGCCGCAGATCCGGCTTCGCCGGGCTGCTGGGGCCGCCCCCCCGGGGGGGAGCGCGAAGCGCTACGGGGGGGGGTCAAAACGCGATGCCCACCGAGAAATGCAGGCGCAGCTTCTTCAGCTCGTCGGCCCAGGCCAGGTCGATGCGCAGCGGGCCGATGGGGCTGCGCCAGCGCAGGCCGGCGCCATAGCCCCAGGCGGGCCTGTAGTCGCGCCAGTCGGTCACGGCGCGGCCGGCATCGATGAACAGCGCGCCCCACAGCGACGGGAAGGACGCCAGGATGGGCCGCGCCACCTCCACGCTGGCGGTGAGCAGGCGCTCGCCGCTGACGGTGCCGCCGTCGGCATCGGTGGGCGCCAGGCTGCGGTAGGCATAGCCGCGCACCGAGTCATCGCCGCCGGCGCGAAAGCCCAGCGCGTCGGGCACTCGCACGCCCTGGCCATGCAGCACCTGGCCCAGTTCCACCCGTGCCGTGCCGTACCAGCGCTGGCCCAGCGGCAGGTAGCCGGTGAGCCGGCCATAGACCCGGGCGAAGGGGCCGTTGGGCCCGCCGCGCTGGGTGGCCTGGCCGGCACCGGCCTGCAGCGCCAGGCTCAGCCCCTGGGTGGGCAGCAGCACGCTGTCCAGATCGCGCCACACCCAGTGGGCATTGGCGCTGAGAGCGCTGGCGGCCGTGGGCACGCCGCCGCTGCGCAGCGCGCCTTCGCTGCCGGGCAGATCGGCCTGGCGCGAGCGCAGCAGCTCCAGGAAGTACAGGCGCTCCATGCGCGGTGTGTCCTGGGTGCGGCCCAGGCGCAGGCGCTGCGACAGCACCACGTCGGTGTTGCTCTTCACCCGTTCGATCTGCACGCCCAGCAGGTTGCGGTAGAAGCCCTCGCGCGGGTGGGTGCTGAAGTCGCCGCTCCAGCTCTGGCTGTCGCGCCCCCACTCCAGCTTGTTGTCGGCCACCACCGGCCGGTCGAACACCCGCCGGTGGGTGTGCTCCAGCGTCACCCGCGGGCCGGTGTTGGCGCTGACGCCCACGCCCACCGTGGCCTGCTGCAGCAAGGCTTCGGCCAGGCGCACCCGCACCGGCGCGGCGGCCGCGGTGGCCGGGTCGGGCTCCACCGTCACGCTGATGCTGTTGAACAGCTTGGTCTTCTGCAGCCGGTCCTGGAACTCGGTGAGCCGGGCCTCGGTCAGTGGCGCACCGGGGCCGAAGCCGGCCAGGCTCTGCACCATGGCCTCGTCGTGGTGCTGCAGGCCGCTGACCAGCAGCGGCCCGGCCAGGAAGCGCGGGCCGCTGTCCAGCGTGACCGACAGCAGCGCGGTCTGCGCGTCGGGGTCGACGCTGGCTTCGCTGCGCAGCAGGCTGGCCGCGGCATAACCCGCGCTGCGCAGGCGGTTGACCAGCTGCTGCTTGGTGGCCGACCACTCGGCATTGCGGAACACCTGGCCAGGGCCCAGCACACCCGCGCCCTCGGCCGACAGCGCCTGCTGCAGCGCCTGCGCCTCGGCGTCCCCGGTGGCCAGCTGCTGCTGCAGCGCACCTTCGGTCTGCAGCTGCAGGGCCGTCACACGGGTGGGGGTGCCGGGCGTCACCTGCAGGCGCACCAGGCCGGGCACGGCGGTGCGGCGGCCCTCGGGCACCCGCTCGTCCTCACGCTGCACCACCACCCGGGCGTCGAAGTAGCCCTCGGTCTGCAGCAGTGCACGCGCCTGGGCCGGCGCCGCGGCCACCAGGCGGTTGAACTCGGCCAGGCCCAGGCGCTCGTCGTCGGGCAGCTGCTGCAGGCGGGCCAGGTCCAGGTGGCGCAGCAGCAGATCCCGCAACGGGCCGGGCGCCTCCACCACCAGCACGAATTCGGGCCGGGCGGGGCGTGCACTGGTGGCAGCCTGGGCCTCGGCGGTGCCGGTCGGCGCGGGTGCCGGCAGCCAGGCGGCCACCGATGCACAACCACCGATCAGCAAAGACACCAGCAGCGACGCCAGCAGCAGGGCCAGCCTGCCGGCCAGCCTTGCCGGGAGAGCGATCACTTCGACAGCAGGCGCATCGCCCCTTCCAGCCCCGCCAGGGTGAGCGGGAACATGCGCTGGTTCACCAGCTGCTGCATCACCGAGATGCTCTGGCGGTACTGCCACACACCCTGCGGCTCGGGGTTGATCCAGGCGTACTTGGGGAAGGCGTTGGTCAGGCGCTGCATCCACTCGGCGCCAGGCTCCTCGTTGTTGTATTCCACGCTGCCGCCGGGCTGCAGGATCTCGTAGGGGCTCATCGTCGCGTCGCCGATGAAGATGAGCTTGTAGTCCTTGTTGTACTTGCGGATGATGTCCCAGGTGGGCGTCTTCTCGCTGAAGCGGCGCTTGTTGTTCTTCCACATGAAGTCATAGACGCAGTTGTGGAAGTAGTAGAACTCCAGGTGCTTGAACTCGGTCTTGGCGGCCGAGAACATCTCTTCCACCCGGTGGATGTGCTCGTCCATGGTGCCGCCCACGTCCATCAGCAGCAGCACCTTCACCTTGTTGTGGCGCTCGGGCACCAGCTTGATGTCGAGCAGGCCGGCGTTGGCCGCGGTGCAGTGGATGGTGTCGTCCAGGTCCAGCTCTTCGGCCGCGCCTTCACGCGCGAAGCGGCGCAGCCGGCGCAGTGCCACCTTGATGTTGCGTGTGCCCAGCTCGAGGTTGTCGTCGTAGTCCTTGTAAGCCCGCTGATCCCAGACCTTCACCGCGCTCTTGTTGCGGCTCTTCTCCTGGCCGATGCGCACGCCCTGCGGGTTCTGGCCGTAGGCGCCGAAGGGGCTGGTGCCGCCGGTGCCGATCCACTTGCTGCCGCCTTCGTGGCGCTCTTTCTGCTCCTCGAAGCGCTTCTTCAGCGTCTCCATCAGCTCGTCCCAGCCCATCTTCTCGATCTTGGCCTTTTCCTCGGCGCTGAGTTCGAGCTCCAGGTTCTTGCGCAGCCACTCCAGCGGCACTTCCTTGGTGAAGTCGGCCAGCATCTCCACGCCCTTGAAGTAGGCGCCGAAGGCACGGTCGAACTTGTCGAAGTGGGCCTCGTCCTTGACCAGGGTGGTGCGGGCCAGGTAGTAGAACTGGTCGACCGACTGGTCGATCACGCCGGACTTCACCGCCTCGAGCAGGGTGAGGAATTCCTTGACCGAGACCGGCAGCTTGGCCGCACGCAGGGTGTAGAAGAAATTGATCAGCATGGCAGTCTTTCATCGGGCCGCAGGGCCCCTTGGTCAAGCATATCCACTTCAGGCCCGGGCCGCCCCGGCCTTGCTCTTCTTGGCCTGCACCGCCTTGCCCACCGGGTGCGCCGCCAGCCAGGCGAAGAACTCCCGGTACCAGAGCCGGCTGTTCTGCGGCTTGAGGATCCAGTGGTTCTCGTCGGGGTACCACAGCAGGCGCGACGGCACGCCGCGGGCCTTCAGCGTGTTGTAGTAGGCCAGGCCCTGGGCGTCGGGCACGCGGTAGTCGAGCGCGCCGTGGATCACCAGGGTGGGCGTGTGCATGCTGGCGGCAAAGGCATGCGGGCTCTGGGCGTTGATGCGGGTCGGGTCGTCCCAGTACCAGCCGCCCAGTTCCTTGGCATGCCAGGCCCAGGCGTCGTCGGCGAACATCGCGGTCCAGTCGAAGCAGCCGGCGTGGCACACATAGGCGGCATAGCGGCCGGCCGGCACATGGCCGTTCATCCAGGCCACCATGAAGCCGCCATAGCTGCCACCGGTGGCATACACCCGCTTCGGGTCGATGTAGGGGCGCCGCAGCAGCTCGGTGGTGGCGGCTTCCACGTCCTGCAGCTCCAGTTCGCCCCAGCGGTGGGTGATGCTGTCCAGGAAGGCATGGCCGAAGCCCGAGGAGCCGTGGTAGTTGACCACCGCCACCACCTGGCCGTGGTCGCCCTTCTCACCGCTGCCGGCGGCAAACAGCGGGTTGTTCCAGCGGTAGTGCCAGTTGTCGCCCACGGCGGTGTGCGGGCCGCCGTGGATCACCTGCAGCAGCGGATAGGTCTTCTTCTCGTCGAAGCCGGGTGGGTAGAACAGCCACACCTGCACCGGGTCGCCCAGTGCACCGGTGACACGGATGGCCTCGTGCCGGCCCAGGCTGATGCGGCCCAGCAGCTTGTCGTTGAAGGACTCGATGCGCCGCGCAGGAGCGCCAGGCAGGTGGGCATGGCAGCGTGCCGGGTGGTCGGCCGCGTCGGCCACCGTCACCAGGGTGCCGGCCAGCTTGTCGAAGCCCTGCACCGTGCCGCCGTGTACCAGCACCTCGGCACGCCGGTCGGCCAGGTCGAAGCGCCAGAGGTGGCGCTGGCCCTGCTGCTCGGCCGCCAGCAGCACGGCCGTGCCGTCGTCCTCCCACAGCAGGGGCGCGGCCACCTCGTGGTCCCATTCGGCGCTGACCACCTCCACCGGCTCGCCGGGCCGCAGCACCGCCAGCTGGCGTGGCATGGTGTGGCGCAGCGCCTGGTGGCTGGCCAGGCAGGCGATGCGTTCGCCGTCGGGGCTGTAGCGGGGCGCGCCGAAATCCCAGCCCACGTCCTGCGCCACCACCTCAATGCGGCGGCGCCGGATGTCCAGCTCGGCGATGGCGAAGCGGCCGTCGGTGCGGCGCTCGGGCGCGGGGTCGAAGGCGAACACCACCCGCTGGCCGTCGGGCGAGATGTCGAAGCAGTCGGCGTCGGGGTCGCACCAGTCCAGGCTGTAGGGCGTGCCCTCGAACAGGTCCTGCACCTTGCCGCTGCGCAGGTTCATGCGGTGCAGATGCGGCACGCGGTCCTGCGGCAGCATGTGGTCCCAGTAGCGGTACAGGCCTGCGCTGGTGGCCACGCCGGTGGTCTTGCGGTCCTGGTGCGCCTTCATCGCCTTGGCCTGGGCCTTGGCGCCCTTCAGCGCGGGCCAGACCCAGGACACGAACACGATGTGCTCGCCATCGGGGCACCAGCGGAAGGCGTCGATGCCGGTGGCCACCGCGCCGACGCGCCGGGCCTCGCCGCCGTCGGCCGCGATCACGTAGAACTGCGGTGTGCTGTCCTTCTGGCCCTGCTGCTCGCGCCGGGCGACGAAGCCGATGCGGTCGCCACGCGGGCTGAACTGCGGCTGGCCGTCCTTGTCGCCACACTGGGTGAGCTGGCGCGGTGCGCCGCCCAGGGTGGACAGCAGCCACAGCGCGCTGTGGGCGCTGTTGTCGGCCATCTGGTGGCGGCTGACGGCCAGCACCACCTGGGCGCCGTCGGGCGACAGGCTGGGCGCGCCCAGGCGCTCCATCTGCCACAGGTCTTCCAGGGTGATGGGCTTCTTGCGGGCCATGGTGTCTCCGGGCTTGGCGGCGCTGGTCTGCGCCGAGGGGTCAGCGAGGGCGGGCGAGCTGGAAGTCCAGGTGCGCACGCACCGTGGGCCATTCGTCGGCGGTGATGCTGTAGACCACGGTGTCGCGCAGCGTGCCGTTGCCGGCGCGCTGGTGGTTGCGCAGGATGCCGTCCTGCTGCGCGCCCAGGCGCTCGATGGCGCGCCGGCTCTGGTGGTTGAAGCGGTGGGTACGGAATTCCACCGCGATGCACTGCAGCTGCTCGAAGGCATGGGCCAGCAGCAGGCGCTTTGCCTCGGTGTTCAGCGGGCTGCGCTGCACCCGGCCGGCATACCAGGTGGAGCCGATCTCCAGGCGCTGGTTGGCGGCGTCGATGTTCATGTAGGTGGTCATGCCCGCCGGCGTGCCGCTGGCGTCGACCACGGTGAACGGCAGCATGCTGCCGGCTGCATGCAGGCCCAGGCGGCGCGTGATCTCGGCTGCCATGCCCTCGGGCGTGGGCACGGCGGTGTACCAGAGCTGCCAGAGTTCACCGTCGCGCACGGCCTCGGCCAGGGCCGGCCCATGGCTGGCCTGCAGCGGCTCCAGCCGCACATGCTGGCCCTGCAGGGTGACGGGATCGGTGATGCGGGGCAGGGCCATGGTGGATGCAGTTCAGGGTTTGGTCTTGGCATGCCGCGCGCGCCAGCGCAGCGATGCCCACTTGCCGGCGCCCAGGCCGGCCAGCAGCAGGGCCCAGCCCAGCAGGATGTGGGCGCTGAAACCGCTGGCCGTGGTGATGTCCACGCCCAGCAGCCGGCCCAGCTGCCAGCCGGCCAGGCCGCCGCCCAGGAAGCCCAGGGCGTCGGCCAGGCCGTCGGCCAGTGCTTGGCGTGTCTTGTTGTCCATCGGCGTCAGCGCGTGGGCAATTTGCGTCGCGAGCGTGCCGAGGTCGGGTCGAGAAGCGCAGCCGTACACCCGTACGGCGAGCATCGCAGGCCCGAGATCGGCAGGCGCAGCAGCAAAGTGCCCTCGCGCTCAGCGGTTGTGGCGCTGCATGAAGACCAGCTTCTCGAACAGGGTCACGTCCTGCTCGTTCTTGAGCAGCGCGCCGACCAGCGGCGGCACCGCCACCTTCTCGTCCTTGCTCTGCAGCGCTTCCAGCGGGATGTCCTCGGCCACCAGCAGCTTCAGCCAGTCGAGCAGCTCGCTGGTGCTGGGCTTCTTCTTCAGGCCGGGCAGGTTGCGCACGTCGTAGAAGGTCTTCATGGCCGCGGTGAGCAGCTCTTTCTTCAGGCCCGGGAAGTGCACGTCGACGATGCTCTTCATCGTGTCGGCGTCGGGGAACTTGATGTAGTGGAAGAAGCAGCGGCGCAGGAAAGCATCCGGCAGCTCCTTCTCGTTGTTGCTGGTGATGAAGACCACCGGGCGGTGCCTGGCCTTCACCAGCTCACGGGTCTCGTAGACATAGAACTCCATGCGGTCCAGCTCGCGCAGCAGGTCGTTGGGGAATTCGATGTCGGCCTTGTCGATCTCGTCGATCAGCAGAGCCACCGGCTCTTCACTGGTGAAGGCCTGCCACAGCACACCCTTGAGGATGTAGTTGCTGATGTTGCGCACCTTCTGCACGCTTTCGTCGTCGGCCAGCTGGCTGTCGCGCAGCCGGCTCACCGCGTCGTACTCGTACAGGCCCTGCTGGGCCTTGGTGGTGCTCTTCACATGCCATTGCAGCAGCGGCATGCCCAGCGCGGCGGAGACTTCCTCGGCCAGCATGGTCTTGCCGGTGCCGGGCTCGCCCTTGACCAGCAGCGGGCGCTTGAGCGTGATGGCGGCGTTCACGGCCAGCATCAGGTCTTGCGTGGCGACGTAGTTGTCTGATCCTTGGAACTTCATGGCGGGGTGCGGCCGGCGGGCCGTGGCAGAGGGTGGAGGGGCAGCGTGGCTGGGATGACGGCCGATGAGAATTCAGTATAGGGGTGGCCTCTATAATCAAAAGTCACCCGGTTGACGCCCAGCAAGGCGAGGCTGGGTTCATGGGTGTAGGCACGGCGGGGTCCGCTGCCTGCCCGTCCCAACAGCGATCCAACAGCCCGCCAGAGACAATGAACAAAGCGATCTCCCTGCTCCCCGTGTTGCTGGCGCTTGCCGGCCTCAGCAGCCATGCCCAGGCCCAGGCCAGCGCCGCCGGTGATGCCGCCAAGGGCGCCACCAAGGCCGCCATGTGCATCGGCTGCCATGGCATCGTGGGCTACCAGGCCAGCTTCCCCGAGGTCTACAAGGTGCCGATGATCGCCGGCCAGGGCGCCAAGTACATCGTGGCCTCCCTGGTGGCCTACCAGAAGGGCGACCGCAAGCACCCCACCATGCGCGGCATCTCCGCCTCGCTGACCGAGCAGGACATGGCCGACCTGGGCGCCTACTACGAGCAGCAGGGCAAGGGTGTGGGTGCACCGGCACCCACCGCACTGGCCGCCCCGGTGCCCGACGCGCTGAAGGACCGCATGGCCGCCTGCGTCGCCTGCCACGGCGCCAACTTCAGCGCACCGCTGGACCCGGCCTACCCGCGCATCGCCGGCCAGCATGCCGACTACCTGTACGCCGCGCTCAAGGCCTACCACACCGACGGCAACCCCCATCTGGGGCGCAGCAACGCCACCATGCGCGCGCAGGTGGTGCAGGAGGCCGACGGCAAGAAGAAGCTGACCTTCAGCAATGCCGAGTTGAAGCAGATGGCGAAGTACCTGGGCGCGCTGCCCGGTGATCTGCGCGTGGTGCCGCAAAGCCGCCTGCGCTGAGCCCGGCCGGGCCGCCACCGGCCCGCACCCCGCAGCCGCTGCCGATGCAGCGGCTTTTTTACGCGCATTTCGTGCACTGGCATGGCCGCCAATGCCGGGACAATCCGGCCAGCCATGGGTTCGCCGTCCCTCAAGAAAATCACCATCGGGCAATTGCGTCTGGGCATGCACCTGCATGCGCTGGAAGGCGATTGGCTGGAGCATCCGTTCTGGAAGTCGCGCTTCGTGCTGAAGGACCCGGCCGACCTGAAGCGCCTGCTCGACAGCCCGGTGCGTGAATGCTGGATCGACACCGCCCGGGGGCTGGATGTGCTGGCAGCCCAGCCCGCGGCCGGCATCCCGGTAACCGCCACGCCCGAGGTCGAGGTCGAGGTCGAGGCGCCCGTGCCGGCGGCACCCCGCCCCGCGCGGGTGGAGATGGCCGAGGAACTGCGCCGTGCGGCCCAGCTGTGCGAGCGCTCGCGCGAGGTGGTCACCGGCCTGTTCAGCGAGGCCCGCCTGGGCCGGGCGCTGGAGGCCGAGCGCTGCCAGCCGCTGGTCGACGACATCACCCAGTCGGTGTTCCGCAACCCGGGCGCCCTGGTCAGCCTGGTGCGGCTGAAGACCGCCGACGATTACTCCTACATGCACTCGGTGGCGGTGTGTGCGCTGATGGTGGCGCTGGCGCACCAGATGGGCCTGGACGACGACGCCTGCCGCGAGGCCGGCATGGCCGGCCTGCTGCACGACCTGGGCAAGGCGGCCATGCCGTTGGAGATCCTGAACAAGCCTACCAAGCTGACCGAGGCCGAGTTCGCGGTGATCCGCACCCACCCGCAGCGGGGCTGGCAGATGCTGCAGGACGCACCCGGCGCCAGCGCGGTGGCGATGGACGTGTGCCTGCACCACCACGAGCGCATGGATGGCACCGGCTACCCGCACCGCCTGCCGGCCGACCAGATCGGCCAGTTTGCGCGCATGGGCGCGGTGTGCGACGTCTACGACGCCATCACCTCCAACCGCCCCTACAAGGCGGGCTGGGACCCGGCCGAATCGATGGCCCACATGGCCTCGTGGAAGGGCCACTTCGACGAGACCATCTTCCGCCACTTCGTGCGCAGCCTGGGCATCTACCCCAACGGCTCGCTGGTGCGGCTGCAGTCGGGCCGGCTGGCCGTCGTGATGGAGCAGAACCAGCATGCGCTGACGGCGCCCATCGTGAAGGCCTTCTACGACATCGGCCGCGACATGCCGATCCGCCCGCAGCTGCTGGACCTGTCGGCCGGTGCGCCCGACAAGATCACCGACCGCGAGCCGCCCGGGCGCTGGAAGTTCGCCCAGCTCGACGCGCTGTGGGCCGGCGAGGAAGCGGTGCGCCGGGGCCGGCCGTAGTGGCGTCTAGCCCTTGGGCTTGAAGCGGCCCAGCAGCAGCGCGTTGCTGACCACGCTGACCGAGGACAGCGCCATGGCCGCACCGGCCACCACCGGGCTCAGCAGGCCGAAGGCGGCCAGCGGGATGCCCACCACGTTGTAGGCAAAGGCCCAGAACAGGTTCTGGCGGATGCGCCGGGTGATGGCGCGTGACAGCTGCAGCGCCTGCACCACCAGCACCGGGTCGCCGCGCAGCAGGGTGAGGCCGGCGGTCTGCATCGCCACGTCGGTGGCGCCACCGTCGGCATGGGCCATGGCCAGGCCCACGTCGGCGGCGGCCAGGGCGGGTGCATCGTTGACGCCATCGCCCACCATCGCCACCCGCTGGCCGGGCGCCAGGCCGCTGCGCAGTTCGGCGATCACCTTGGCCTTGTCGCCGGGCAGCACCTCGGCACGCACATCGGCCATGTCGCTGAAGCCGACCGTGCGCGCCAGCGCCTCCGCCGCGCCGCGGTTGTCGCCGCTGACCAGCACCACGCGGATGCCTTCGCGCCGGAGCGCCGCCACGGCGGCCGCGGCACCGGGCTTGGCATGGTCGCCGAAGGCCAGCAGGCCCAGGGCGCGTGGGGATTGCCCCGCCGCCGCCTCGGCCAGCCAGGCCACGCTGCGGCCCTGGGCGGCCCAGGCCTGTGCCTGCTGCTGCAGCGCGGCGTCGGCCACGCCCAGCTCGGCCATCCACACGCTGCTGCCCAGCTTCAGGGCCCGGCCGGCCACCAGGCCCTCGATGCCACGCCCGGCCACGGCGCGTGGGGTGTCGGCCTGCAGCGCCGGCACGCCCTCGGCCTGCGCAGCCTGCACCACGGCGCGGGCCAGCGGGTGCTCGCTGGCGGCCTGCAGCGCGGCGGCCAGGCCCAGCAGTTCGGCGCGGCCGCCGGGCAGGGCGCTGGTTGCAGCCGCCTCCACCAGGGTGGGCTTGCCCTCGGTCAGGGTGCCGGTCTTGTCGAAGGCCACCACGGCCACGTCGCGCATCAGCTCCAGGGCCTGCGCATCCCGCACCAGGATGCCGTGGCGCGCGGCCAGGCCGGTGCCCACCATCAGCGTGGCGGGCGTGGCCAGGCCCAGGGCGCAGGGGCAGGCGATCACCAGCACCGACACCGCATGGATCAGCGCCGTGGCCCAGCCCACCGTGCTGAACAGGCCCCAGCCCAGCAGGGTGAGCAAGGCCGCGGCAAACACCGCCGGCACGAACACCGCCGCCACCTTGTCCACCGTCTGCTGGATCGGCGCCTTCTTGGCCTGCGCCGATTCGACCATCTGCATGATCTGCGACAGCATGCTGGCTGCGCCCACCGCGGTGGTGCGCACCAGCAGCAGGCCTTCGCCGTTGATGGCGCCGCCGGTCACCCGGTCACCCGGCTGGCGCGCCACCGGCAGGCTCTCGCCGGTGAGCAGGCTTTCGTCCAGGTGGCTGCGGCCTTCCAGCACGGTGCCGTCGGTGGGCAGGCGCTCGCCGGGGCGCACCAGCACCTCATCGCCCGGCTTGACCTCGGCCAGCGGCACGGTCACCTCGGCGCCGTCGCGGCGCAGGCGGGCGACGTCGGGGCGCAGGGCGCGCAGGCCGTCCAGCGCCAGCAGGGTGCGGCGCTTGGCGCGGGCCTCCAGCCACTTGCCGAACAGCACCAGGGTGATGACCACTGCTGCGCTCTCGAAGTACAGGTGGGGCATGCCCTGCGGGTCTTGCCACCACAGCACCAGGCTCAGGCCGTAGGCCGCGCTGGTGCCGGTGGCCACCAGCAGGTCCATGTTGCCCGCACCGTTGCGCAGCGCGGCCCAGCCGGCCTTGAAGAAGCGTGCGCCGAAGAAGAACAGCACCGGTGTGGCCAGCAGGCATTGCCACAGTGCCGGCAGCATCCAGTGGCGGCCGAACAGGTCGCCCAGCATGGGCAGCACCAGCGGTGCACTCAGCGCGGCGGCCACCGCCACCCGCCAGCCGTCGTCGCCACGGTGGTGGGCGGGCGCGGCCTGGGCATCGGTGATCAGCGTGGCCTCATAACCGGCGGCTTGCACCGCGGCCAGCAGGCTGGCGTCGTCGGCGCTGCCGGCCAGGCGCTGCAGGGTGGCGGTGTTGGTGGCGAGGTTGACGCTGACCGCGCTGCTGCCCGGCACCCGGGCCAGCGCCTTCTCCACCCGGCCCACGCAGCTGGCGCAGGTCATGCCGCCGATCTGCAGCCGCACGGTTTCGGTGGGGATGCCGTAGCCGGCCTTGGTCACCGCCGCGGCCACTGCCTGCGCAGTGGCCCCGGCACTGCCGGCGTCCAGCACCAGGCGGGCCGAGTCGGTGGCGCCGTTGACGCTGGCCTGCTGCACCCCCGGCACCTTGCTGATGGCCTTTTCCACCCGCGCCACGCAGCTGGCGCAGGTCATGCCGGTGATGGGCAGCTGCAGGGTCAAGGTCGGGTTCATGCGGCCGATGCTAGCCCTCGGCGCAGAATGCCGGCTTGCGCCAGCACATGGCGCGGAGACTTGCGATGATCGAACTGACCCTGCCCACCATGACCTGCGGCCACTGCGTGCGCACCGTGACCGAGACCGTGCACAAGGTCGACGCCCAGGCCACGCTGAAGATCGACCTGCCCACGCACCAGGTGCTGATCGAATCCACCCAGCCGGCGGATGCCTTCACCGCAGCGCTGGCCGAAGAGGGCTACGCACCCGCCTGAGCGCCTGCGTCAGGCCGTGGCGCGCCGGCGCACGGCCTCGATGTAGGCCTGGCCGTCGGGCGGCAGGCCGCTGCGCTGGCTGGCCCAGACCATCTCGCCCAGGCACTCCATCACCTCGTGGTGGGCGGCGTGCAGGGTGTTGCGGCGCGCCGCCAGCAGGGCCACGGCCTGGCGGATGCCGGTGGGCTGGTCGATGCCGCACTGCTCGGCAATGCTCAGGTGCATGGCCAGGTGCAGGAAGGGGTTGGTGCGGCCGTCTTCGACGCTGTAGCTGGCGGCGATGGCCGTGTCCACGTCGGCCAGGTCGGCGTGGTACTCGGGGTGCTCGACCACCCAGTCGGCGGCCATGGCCTCCATCGGGGTGAGCGGCAGGCCGTCGCGCTGCTTGCGCCAGGTCTCGCAGAAGAATCGCCGGACGTCGTGCTGGGAAGGCTGGAACATTCGACAATTGTCGGCTGTTCCAGCCCTGCAGCCCTGCTGTCTCCCCATGCCCCTGACCTCCGACGCCCTCGCCCAGCTCTTCACCGACGCCCGCACCCAGAACGGCTACCTGCCCACGCCGGTGGCCGACGACACCCTGCGCCAGCTGTATGACCTGCTGAAGTTCGGCCCCACGGCCGCCAACAGCTGCCCGGCGCGCTTCCAGTTCGTGCGCTCCGCCGAGGCCAAGGCCAGGCTGCTGGACTGCGTGTCGGCCGGCAACGTGGCCAAGATCACCCAGGCGCCTGTCACGGTGATCGTGGGCATGGACCTGGAATTCCACGAGAAGCTGCCGCAGCTGTTCCCGCATGCCGACGCCCGCAGCTGGTTTGCCGGCAAGCCGGCGATGATCCAGGAATCGGCCTTCCGCAACAGCAGCCTGCAGGGCGGCTACCTGATCCTGGCCGCGCGTGCACTGGGCCTGGACTGCGGGCCCATGAGCGGCTTCGACGCCGCCAAGATGGATGCCGCCTTCTGGGCCGGCACGGCGGTCAAGACCAACTTCATCTGCACCCTGGGCCAGGGCGACCCGTCCAAGCTGTTCGGCCGCAGCCCGCGCCTGGCCTTCGACGAGGCTTGCCAGCTGGTCTGATCCGGGCCTCCTTTTGCCCGTCATCACCGACCCCGCGTTCTACGCGGTGGCCATCCCGGCGGTGCTGCTGGTGGGCCTCAGCAAGAGTGGCTTCGGCGCCGGCTTCGGCGCGCTGGGCGTGCCGCTGATGGCCCTGGCCGTGCCGGTGCCGCAGGCGGTGGCCATCATGCTGCCGCTGCTGCTGATCATGGACGCGCTGGGCCTGAAGGCGCTGTGGCAGGAGCGCGATGCCGCCCTGCTGCGCCTGCTGTTGCCGGCCGGCCTGCTGGGCACGGTCATCGGCACCCTGTTGTTCGGCCTGCTCAGCGCCAAGACGGTGGCGGCCATCGTCGGAGCGGTGACCCTGGTGTTCCTGGCCCTGCGCACGCTGTTCCCGCCGCGCGCCGATGCGCCACCACCGCCGCCGGCCAAGGGCTTCTTCTTCGCCACGGTGTCGGGCTTCACCAGCTTCGTGGCCCATGCCGGCGGCCCGCCGATCGGCTTCTACATGCTGCCGTTGAAGCTGAGCCCACTGCGCTTCACCGCCACCATGGCGGTGTTCTTCGCGGTGATCAATGCCTCGAAGTGGATCCCGTATGCCGCGCTGGGCCTGATCGACTGGACCAACATGGCGACAGCGGCGGTGCTGATCCCCGTGGCGCCCATCGGTGTGTGGCTGGGGGTGCGGGTGGTGCGCCACATCCCGCAGACCTTGTTCTACCGCTTGTTCTCGGTGGGCATGCTGCTCACCGGCATCAAGCTGCTGTGGGACGGCTTGCGCTGATCAGGGCGGCGGCTCGTCACGGCCTTCGCCGTGCCAGCCTTGCCGGTTGCGGCGTGCGGCCTGTTCGGCACGCTCCTGCGCCCACATGGTTTCCAGCTGCTGGCGGCCCTGCTTGGCCAGGGCGATCAGCTTCTGCTCGTCGCCCAGATGCGGCGCCATCTGGTCGACCAGGGCGATGTTGTGGGCGCGAAAGCGCAGCGCCTGGTTGCGCGCCTCGTGCGGCTGCCAGCCCATCAGCTGCAGCACCTGGCGCCCGCTCATCAGGGATGCATCCAGCACTTCACGTTCGATCAGGGTGACGCCCAGCTTGCGCAGCCGGTAGTAGTGGGTGACGTTGCGCGCCCGCGCCACGATCTGCAGCTGGGGAAAGTGTTCACGCGCCAGCGCCGCCACCTTCAGGCTCTGGTCCACGTCGTCGATGGCCAGCACCAGCACGCGGGCCTGGGCGGCGCCGGCGGTGCGCAGCAGGTCGAGCCGGGTGGCGTCGCCGTAGAACACCCGCCAGCCGAAGCGGCGCACCGTCTCCACCTGCTCCGCGTCGTGCTCCAGCACGGTGGCGCTCAGGCCGCTGGCATTCAGCAGCCGGCCCACACCCTGGCCATAGCGGCCGAAGCCGGCAATGATCACCGGTGCGGCCTGGGGCTCGCTGAGCTCGGCCGGCCCGGGCGCGCCGCTGCTGGCTGCCCGCCGTGCCAGGCGTGGCACCCACCAGCGGTCGGCCAGCAACAGCAGCAGCGGCGTCAGCAGCATGGACACCGCCACCGCCGCCACCAGGAAGGACGACTGTGCGGCCGTGATCACCCGCGCCTGCTGCGCGGTCTGGAACACCACGAAGCCGAACTCTCCACCCTGGGCCAGCAGGATCATGAACACCGGGCGCTCCAGCAGCGGCAGCTCGGTCCAGCGTGCCAGGGCCAGCAGCACACCGGCCTTCAGCAGCAGAAAGCCCAGCACCACGCCGGCCATGGCCAGCGGGTGGGCCAGCAGCACGGCAAAGTCGATGCTCATGCCCACGGCGATGAAGAACAGGCCCAGCAGCAGGCCCTTGAAGGGCTCGAGGTCGGTCTCCAGCTCACGCCGGTATTCACTCTCGGCCAGCAGCACACCGGCCAGGAAGGCGCCCAGCGCCATGCTCAGGCCCACGCTCTGCATCAGCGCTGCGGTGGCCACCACCAGCAGCAGGGCGGCGGCGGTGAAGATCTCGGGCGTGTCGCTGCGGGCGATCCAGCGCAGGGCAGGGCGCAGCAGCAGCCGCCCGCCCAGCACGATGGCGGCGATCACGCCCAGGGCCTTGGCGGCGGCCAGCCAGCCGCTGCCGGGCGCTGCGGCGTCGACGGCACCGCCGATGGCCAGCAGCGGCACCAGGGCCAGGATGGGGATGGCGGCGATGTCCTGCAGCAGGGCCACAGACAGCACGCCCTGGCCGGAGCGGGTGCCCATCAGGTTGCGCTCGGCCAGCGCGCCCAGGCCGATGGCGGTGGACGACATGCCCAGCCCCAGCCCGGCCACCAGGGCCAGGCGCCAGTCCACCCCCAGGGCCAGGCCGGCCGCCAGCATCAGCGCGGCCGAGCCCAGCAGCTGCACGCTGCCGCCGCCGAAGATCGGCCGGCGCATGGCCCAGAGCCGGCGCGGCTCCAGCTCCAGGCCGACCAGGAACAGCATCAGCACCACGCCGAACTCGGCGAAGTGCAGCATGGCCGCCGGGTCGCTGACCAGCTTCAGCCCCCAGGGCCCGATGACGATGCCCGCACCCAGGTAGCCGATGATGGCGCCCAGGCCCAGCAGCCGCGCCAGCGGCACCGCCAGCACCGCGGCTGCCAGGTAGACCAGGCTGGTGGAGATCCAGTTGCCGTGTTCCATGGGCCTAGTCCTGGGGCCGGGCGTCGGCGGGCACGTCACACACGGCGGCGTCCATGTCGGCGATCTCCGGCCAATCCGGCCAGGACTGCAGGCGCTGCAGCCACACGGCCACATGCGCCTGCACCTCGGGGGCCTGTGCGCGGTGCGCGCCATGCAGCACCAGCGGTGGCAGGAAGCGCATGCCGGCCAGCGCGGCCGTCTGCTCGTAGGGCGGCAGGAAGGCGTCGAAGAAATGCCGGTTGTAGCCCATGGGCCCGTAGGACGCCTCGGGCCCGCCGGTGGAGGTGACCAGCCACAGGTCCTTGCCCTTCAGCGCCCGGCCACCCGGGCCGTAGGCCCAGCCGAAGCTGAAGACCTCGTCCAGCCACAGCTTCATCAGCGGCGGCATGCCATACCAGTGGATGGGGTGCAGCCACACCACCAGGTCGGCCCCGGCCAGGGCGGCCTGTTCGGCCGGCACGTCGATCAGGTAGTCGGGGTAGAGGGCGTACAGGTCACGCACCGGGTGGCCGGCTGCCGTGGCCGCCGCGACCAGGGCCTCGTTGACACGGGAATGGGCACGTTGTGGATGGGCCAGCAGGATCAGGATGCGGGGCATGCGGGTTGGGATTCCGGGCGGGGTTTCGTTCTAGGCAGCACGGCGGCGTGCGCTCTTAACATAGCAGCATTCCGATCAATCACGGTGCTCGCCAGGGAGGCTCGACATGCCGGTGTTCGTGGTGGCCAATCCCAAGGGTGGGGCGGGCAAGAGCACGCTGGCCACCAACCTGGCCGGCTGGCTGGCGCGCCAGGGCCATGCCGTGGTGCTGGGTGACCTGGACCGCCAGCAGAGTGCGCGCCAGTGGCTGGCGCTGCGGCCGCCGCAGCTGCCGCCCATCGCCGCGCTGGAGCTGGCCGAGGGCGATGTGCTGCGCGCCCCCAAGGGCAGCACCCACCTGGTGCTGGACACACCCGCCGGCCTGCATGGCAAGCGGCTGGACCTGGTGCTGAAGCTGGCCGACAAGATCCTGGTGCCGCTGCAGCCCAGCCCCTTCGACCTGGCCGCCACCCATGCCTTTCTGCAGGCACTGGCCGGCCACAAGCGGGCTGGCAGGCTGGAGGCCGGCGGCTCGGTCGCCCTGGTGGCGATGCGGGTGAAGGAGCACACCCATGCCACCCAGCACCTGCATGAATTCCTGGACGCGGTGGCCCCGGCGCCGCTGAACATCCCCATCACCCATCTGCGCGACACGCAGAACTACGCCCACCTGGCCGCCCGCGGCCTGACCCTGTTCGACGTGGCCCCCGGCCGCGTGGAACGTGACCTCCAGCAATGGCAACCCCTGACCGACTGGCTCCAGCGATGACCGACACCACCACCAACGCGCCCGACACCCGCAAGCACTTCCCCCAGCTCACCGCCATGCAGGCCCTGGTGGGCCAGCACCTGGCCACCAGCCCCTGGGTGCTGGTGGACCAGCAGCGCATCAACCTGTTTGCCGAGGCCACCGGCGACCACCAGTGGATCCACGTCGATGTGGAGCGGGCCAAGGCCGGGCCCTATGGCGCGCCGATCGCGCACGGCTTTCTCACCCTGTCTCTGCTGCCCGAGCTCACCGCCACGGCGATGGTGATCGACGACGTGAAGATGAGCATCAACTACGGCCTGAACCGGGTGCGCTTCACCGGTCCGGTGCCGGCCGGCAGCCGGGTGCGCGCCGTCATCAAGTTGAAGGGTTACGACGTGATCGACGGTGGTGCACAGATGACCACCGAGGTCACCATCGAGCGTGAGGGCGCCGACAAGCCGGTGTGCGTGGCAGAAGCGGTGTCGCGCCGCTTCACCTGAGGGCCAGCCACCCGTCGCCTGCCGCCCGCTGCCGCCGCGCCACCGAGGGAGGGTCCACCGATGAAAGTGCTGCTGATCGACGACCACCCGCTGGTGCTGAACGCGCTGTGCGACATCATCCACAAGCTCGACGAGCGGGTGGTGGTGCTCACCGCCGAAGGCCCCGAACAGGCGTTTGCCCACTTGGCGCGTGATGCCGGTGTGAACCTGGTGCTGCTGGACCCGGTGCTCAGCGACGGTGTGGACGGTTTTGCCCTGCTGGCCGATCTGCGCCAGCGCTACCCGGCCCTGCCGGTGGTGGTGCTGGCTGCCAACGACCAGCTGGCCGACATGGTGCGCGCGGTCGACCTGGGCGCGATGGCCTTCGTGCCCAAGCGCACCCCCATTCCCGAGCTGCATGCGGCGCTGGCTTTGGTGCTGTCGGGTGGGGTCTACATCCCGCAGGCGCTGCTGGGGCTGATGCAGCTGCAGCAGGCCGGTGCCGCCAGCACTGCCGTGCCCGGCAACGGCGCGCCGGTGCTGCAGCCCATGTCCGACCCCACGCAGGCGACAGCGGCGGGTGCGCCGGCCACCAGCCTGGCCGACCTGCCGCGCCTGAGCATGGCCACGCTGGGCCTCACCCCGCGCCAGACCGATGTGCTGAGCCTGCTGCTCAAGGGCCTGCCCAACAAGCTGATCGCCCGCGAGCTGAGTGTCTCGGTGGACACGGTGAAAGACCATGTGGCGGCGGTGCTGCGTGCGCTTGGCGTCAGCTCGCGCACCCAGGCGGTGCTGGTGGTCAGCCGCATGACGCAGCAGCCCGGCCAGCAGCGCTGAGCCCGCACGTGGGTCGCCGGCAGGCGATCCACGGCTGGCGAAGGATCCGCCCGCATGCTTGCGGGCAAACTCTTGACAATCACGCCGGCAGCGGCGGCAGGCCGTGGCGGGCGCGTGCGCGGGCGCAGGCCGCGTCACCCAGGCCGAAGGGGGCGCGGGCGCCGAAGTCCCGGCAGGGGGATGGCCGCCATTCATGGATGCCGCAGCGCACCTGCTGCCCCACCGTGCCCTGCAGGGCGGCGCAGCGGGGGCGGGCATGGTCGGTGCCACGCATGCGGCACAGGCTGCCGGTCAGCGGCTCGGCCAGGCCGTCGGGCACGCTGCCACCCGCGCTGAGCAGCTCGTCGGCTGCAAAGTCCACCCGCATGCTGGCGCAGCAGGCGCCGCAGCGGGTGCAGGGGTTGTCGTCCGGATCAGCCCGGGCCATGGCCCACCGCGGCCGGTGCCGCTGCCGATGCCGGCGCCAGGGCCGGCATGGCCGCATCGGGTGCGCGCACCACCGTCACCGTGCGGTCGGCCTGCGCCACCACCTGCGACGACACGCTGCCCAGCAGCCGCCGGAAGGACGAGCTGGCCCGCGCGCCCATCACGATGTGGTCGACCTGGTTGCGCTGCGAGAACTCGAGGATGGCGTCGGCCACGTCGGGCGCTTCCAGCACATGGAAGGTGAGCCGGCCTTCGTCCAGGTTCAGCGCCTTGCTGATCGGCCGCGCCCAGTGCTTGAGTGCCACCAGCTGTTTCACATGGCGGCTGCGGCCGCTGGCGTCCACCAGCTCGTCCACGCCGATGCGGGCGATCTTCATCACGCTGACGCAGGCCAGGCGTGCGCCGGGCTCGGTCAGCACGATGCGGCGCACGGTTTCGCGCAGCTGCTGCAGCAGGGCCGTGGTGGCATGGTCGATGTCGACCGCGGCCATGATGATGGGGCTGCGCTCCAGCTGTTCGGCCACCTTGATGCGCTCATGCGCCGGCTCGGCGCCGAGGGCGAAGAACCAGCGCTTGAAGGTCTTGATGGCGCCGCTCTTCTGCGTCTTCTCGGCGCGCCGGGTCAGCGCCACCTGGCTCGGGTCCTGCAGGTCCAGCGCCAGCTGGGCGGCGGTTTGATACCTGCGCTCGGGCTGCACCTCCAGGCAGCGCAGGATCACCTCCTGCAGCCAGGGCGGGCAATCGGGGCGCAGGCTGCGCGGCGGCACCGGGTCGATGTAGAGCCGCCGGCGCAGGCCGCGCACGCTGTCGGGCGCGCCGAAGGGCCGCTCGCCGGTGGTGAAGTGGTAGAGCATCACGCCCAGGGCGAACAGGTCGCTGCGGGGGTCGTTGCGCACGAACTGCACCTGCTCGGGCGACATGTAGGGCCCGGTGCCCATGGGCAGGGTGAATTCCTCGTCCAGCAGGTCGGGCAGGTGGTCGTGGCGCGACAGGCCGAAGTCCACCAGGACGGCGGTGCCGTCCTCGCGGAACATGATGTTGCTGGGCTTGATGTCCAGGTGCACCAGGTTCTGGCGGTGCAGGTCGTGCACCGCGGTGGCCGCGCGCGAGCCGATCTCGATCACCTCGTCGATGGCCAGCGGCGCCTCATCGAGCCGGGGGCGCAGGCTGTGGCCCTCGATGCGCTCCATCACGATGTAGGGCTGGCGGGTGAAATCTCCCTTGGCGATGAACTGCGGCACATGGCGGCCGCGCAGCATCGGCAGGATCATCATCTCGACCTCGAAGCCGACGATGGTGGCCGGGTCTTCGCCGCCCTTGATGCGGGGCACCTTCATCACCAGGGGCAGGCGTGAATCACCCTGGTGGTTGACCTCCTGCACCTTCCAGATGTGGGCCATGCCGCCCACGTGCAGCTTCTCCAGCAGTTCGAAGCGGTCGACGATCGAGCCTGGGGCCAGGGTGCTGATGGGGTTGTCGCCGCCTTGTCCGGTGTAGCCGAGGCTGGTGCTGTACAGCTTGGATTCCATGGCCCGGCTCAGTGCCCGTCTTCCAGCCGGCTGGCCAGCCGCTGCGGCAGATCGGCCGCGCGGATCTTGGCGCCGGCGGATTCATGGTCGTAGGGCACGCGGTGGAAGGTGAGTTCCCCCACCGCCTCGTCCAGCATGGCGTAGCAGGCGGCGGGGTTGCCGTCGCGCGGCTGGCCGGCCGAGCCGGGGATGACCAGCCACTGCCGGTGCGGCGGCACCGGAATGGCCACGCCCGGCGTGGGCACGAAGTCGCCCGCCTTGCCGGTGCTGGACACGTTGAACAGCTTGGGCTCGTGCATGTGGCCGCAGAAGGTGTAGCGCGCCTCGGTGGCCTGCAGGCTGCGCACCGCGTCGGCGCGCGCCTGGATGTAGTCCCAGCCGCCGGGCGACCAGGCGTTGGCATGCACGTAGAGCTGGTCACCATGCTGCTGGGTCATCGGCAGGCTGGCCAGGAAGTCGAGCTGGGCGGCATCCAGTTGCGCCCGGGTCCACTCCACCACGTAGCGGGCATCGGGCCGCATGCCCGGCGCCGAGCCACGGACAACCGCCTGGTCGTGGTTGCCCATCACGGCCAGCGCGCCCTGGCGCACCATGTCACGCACCTGGTCCACCACCCAGGCCGGGTCGGCGCCGTAGCCGACAAAATCACCCAGCAGCACCCAGCGCTGCGCGCCCTGGGCGCGTGCGTGTTCCAGCACCGATTCCACCGCCTCGCGGTTGGCGTGCAGGTCGGCGAGGAAGGCGGTTTTCACCGCCTCACCCGATGCGGCCGAGCAGCAGGTATTCCATCAAGGCCTTCTGCACGTGCATGCGGTTCTCGGCCTCGTCCCACACCACCGACTGCGGCCCGTCGATGACCTCGGCCGCCACTTCCTCGCCGCGGTGGGCGGGCAGGCAGTGCATGAACAGGGCATCCTGCTGGGCCGGCGACATCATCTGCGTATCCACGCACCAGTCGGCAAAGGCCTTCTGGCGCGCCTCGTTCTCGGCCTCGAAGCCCATGCTGGTCCACACGTCGGTGGTGACCAGATGCGCACCCTCGCAGGCGGCGAACGGGCTCTTGAAGGTCTTCACGCAGCCGGGGTTGGTCACGCCGCCCAGCTTGGGGTCGACCTCGTAGCCGCCGGGTGTGCTGATGTGCAGGGTGAAGCCCAGGATGTCGGCCGCCTGCAGCCAGGTGTTGGCCATGTTGTTGCCATCGCCCACCCAGGCCACCACCTTGCCGGCGATGCTGCCCCGGTGCTCGATGAAGGTGAAGATGTCGGCCAGGATCTGGCAGGGGTGGTACTCGTTGGTCAGGCCGTTGATCACCGGCACGCGGCTGTGGGCGGCAAAGGCCTCCAGCTTGCTCTGCTCGTAGGTGCGGATCATCACCAGGTCGACCATGCGGCTGATCACCCGCGCCGAGTCTTCCACCGGCTCGGCACGGCCCAGCTGGCTGTCGCCGGTGGTGAGGTGCACCACCGAGCCACCCATCTGGTACATGCCGGCCTCGAAGCTCACCCGCGTGCGGGTGCTGGCCTTCTCGAAGATCATCGCCAGCGTGCGGTCGGCCAGCGGCTGGTAGCGCTCGTAGTTCTTGAAGCGGGTCTTGATGATGCGCGCGCGCTCGAACAGGTAGGCGTATTCCTCGGCGCGCAGGTCCTTGAACTGGAGGTAGTGCTTCATCAGGCTGAATCCCGGTTTCATGGCGCCGGTTGCGCCAGGAAGGCCCGCACCAGCGGCACCAGGATGGCGACCATCTCGTCGGCCTCGGCGGCGCTCAGGATCAGCGGCGGCACCAGGCGGATCACGCTGTCGGCCGTCACGCTGAGCAGCAGGCCGGCCTCGGCGGCCTGGCCCAGCAGCACGCCGCAGTGGCGGTCGAGCTCGATGCCCACCATCAGGCCCTGGCCGCGGATCTCCACCACGCCGGCCACGCCCTGCAGGCCTTCGGCCAGGCCGGCATGCAGGCGTGCGCCCACGGTGGCGGCATTGGCCATCACGCCGTCTTCTTCCATGATGCGCAGGGTCTCGATGCCTGCACGCATGGCCAGCGGGTTGCCGCCGAAGGTGGTGCCGTGGTTGCCCGGGCCCAGCACCTTGGACGCACGCGGGCCGGCGACGATGGCGCCGATGGGCACACCCGAGCCCAGGCCCTTGGCCAGCGGCATCACGTCGGGCTGGATGCCGGCCCACTGGTGGGCGAACCACTTGCCGGTGCGGCCGATGCCGCACTGCACTTCATCGAGCATCAGCAGCCAGTCCTGCTGGTCGCAGATGGCGCGCAGGCCCTGCAGGATCTCGACGCGGGTGGGGTTGATGCCACCTTCGCCCTGGATGGTCTCCAGGAACACCGCCACCACATTGGGGTTGCTGCGGGCCACCTCGCGCACCGCGTCCAGGTTGTTCAGCGGCACGCGCACAAAGCCTTCGACCAGCGGGCCGAAGCCGGCCTGCACCTTGGGGTTGCCGGTGGCCGACAGGGTGGCGATGGAGCGGCCGTGGAAGGCTTTCTCGTAGACGATGATCTCGGGGCGCGCTATGCCCTTGTCGTGGCCGAACTTGCGCGCGATCTTTAGCGCGCCCTCGTTGGCCTCCAGGCCGGTGGAGCAGAAGAACGCCGCCTCCAGGCCCGACAGTTCACACAGCTTGGCCGCCAGGGTCTCCTGCATGGGCGCGGCGTAGTAGTTGCTGCAGTGGATCAGCTTGGCGATCTGGTCCTGCAGCGCCGGCACCAGCTTGGGGTGGCCATGGCCCAGGGTGTTGACGGCGATGCCGCCAAGGCCGTCCAGGTACTGCCGGCCTTCGGTGTCCCAGACGCGGCAGCCTCGGCCATGGGACAGCGCAAAAGGCAGTCGGCCATAGGTGTTCATCACGTGGGAGGTCATCGCAGGGCTCCGGGAAGGCGTCAGATCAATGAAAAAGCCGGCGTGTTTTTCGCATGGTTCCCACCATGGCAACGCGCCGGCTCGGGGCTTGATTCTAAAGCGATGGCGCTGGATTGCCGATGAACCCGGATCGACTGGCCACCAGGGGACCTCATGCATGCTGCGGCGCAGCACTTCCACGGCACAATGCTGGTTTTCCCGGTGGCAGAACCGGTGCCGCCGCGGCGTGTGCTGCGGCCGGTGGCCCTGCCGATCGGGCTTCCCGACCCACCCCCACCAGCCTCGGCCCGCATGTCGACCGCCCCCAAACCGCGAGAGTTCTTCATCCAGGGCATCACCAAGGCCGGCAAGACCTTCCGGCCCAGTGACTGGTCGGAGCGCCTGGCGGGCGCGCTGTCGAGCTTCCGGCCCAAATCCAGCCAATACGGGTCGGGCATCGGCGCCCACATCGGCTACTCGCCCTACTGCGTGCCGCGGGTGATCGACGGCATCAAGTGCGTGATCGTCAACGAGGCGCTGCGGGAGGTGGAGCCCATGGCCTGGGACTTCGCCATGCACTTCGCGCGCGACAACGAGTTGCAGGTGGTCGAGGCCTGTCTGATGCCCGAACCACCGCCCGAACCACCGCCCGAACCACCGGCCGCGCCCTGAGTGCGGGGCCCGGCCTGAAAAGCAAAAAGCCCGCAGCTGCGGGCTTTTTTTGTGGCGGCCTGCGGTGTCAGGCGGCAGCGGACAGCGACAGCGCCTTGATCTTGGCGGCCAGACGGCTCTTGTGGCGGGCGGCCTTGTTCTTGTGGAAGATGCCCTTGTCGGCGACCGAGTCGATCACGCTCTGGGCGGTCTTGAACAGGGCGGCCGGAGCGGCCTTGTCACCACCGGGGGTGGCAGCCTTGTCCAGGGCCTTCTGCACGTTCTTGACCACGGTGCGGAACTTCGAACGCAGCGAGGTGTTCGCGGCGTTGATCTTCACGTCCTGGCGGACGCGCTTGCGGCCCGAGGCCAGGCGAACGGTTTTCTTCTTGGCTTTGGAAGCGGTGGCCATGCTGGTGAGAATCCTGTGTCGAAAGCGGTAGCTTGATCTGGGCGTCCAGCGCGCCGATGAAGGTTTTCATCCATGCATGCCGGGCAAAGACCGCGAGTATAGCATCTTGCATTTGGGGCCGCAAAGTGCTTGGCGCGGCGTTTCTATAATCCGGCATCGGCGCTTTCGGCGGCATCCCTGCGGCCCAGGCCACCACTGGCCTGCAACCCGCCCAACCAAGCCCGCATGAATCTCTTCAAGGCCGCCTTCTCCGTCTCCGCGCTCACCCTGCTGTCGCGCATCACCGGCCTGGTGCGTGAGCAGATCGGCGCCGCGCTGTTCGGCACCTCGGCGATGATGGACGCGTTCCAGATCGCCTTCCGCATCCCCAACCTGCTGCGACGGCTGTTTGCCGAGGGTGCGTTCGCCCAGGCCTTCGTGCCGCTGCTGGCCGCCACCCGTGCCAGCCAGGGCGACGAGACCACGCGTGACCTGGTCGATGCCGTGGCCACGGTGCTGGCCTGGGCCCTGCTGGCCACCTGCGCGGCGGGCATCGTGGCCGCGCCGGTGCTGGTGTGGCTGATGGCCTCGGGCTTCGACCCCACCACCGAGCACGCCGCGGTGCAGATGACGCGCTGGATGTTCCCCTACATCGGCTTCATGTCGATGGTGGCCCTGGCCTCGGGCGTGCTGAACACCTGGAAGCGCTTTGCCGTGCCGGCCTTCACGCCGGTGCTGCTGAACCTGAGCGTGATCGCCGCGGCCCTGCTGCTGGTGCCCTGGCTGCGCGGGCGCGGCATCGAGACCATCTATGCCCTGGCCGCCGGCGTGATGCTCGGTGGTGTGCTGCAGCTGGCGATCCAGGTGCCGGCGCTGCTGAAGATCGGCATGCTGCCGCGGGTGGGCCTGTCGCCGGCGCGGCTGCTGGCGGCCTGGCACCACCCGGGCGTGCGCCAGATCCTGGCCAAGATGGGGCCGGCGCTGGTGGGTGTGTCGGTGGCGCAGATCTCGCTGATGGTCAATTCGCAGATCGCCAGCCACATGGGCACGGGCGCGGTCTCCACCCTGGTCTATGCCGACCGGTTGATGGAATTGCCCACCGCCTTGCTGGGCGTGGCACTCAGCGTGGTGCTCACGCCGCAGATGTCGGCCGCCCGGGCGCGTGGCGACATGCTGGCCTATTCCAGCCTGCTGGACTGGGGCCTGCGCCTGGTGCTGCTGCTGGCCCTGCCCTGTGCGGTGGCGCTGGCGGTGTTCGGCCAGCCCATGGTGGCGGTGCTGTTCCACCGTGGCGCCTTCGACGCCAACGCCGTGGCCATGACCACGCTGGCGGTGATGGGCTACGGCGCCGGTGTCATCGGCCTGGTGGGCGTGAAGGTGGCCGCGCCGGCCTACTACGCCCAGCAGGACATGGCCACGCCGATGCGGGTGGCCATTGGCGCGCTGCTGCTCACCCAGCTGCTGAATGCGGCGCTGATCGGCGGCCTGGGCATGGGCGTGGCGGCGCTGGCGCTGTCCATCGGCCTGGCGGCCAATGCCAATGCGGCGGCCCTGGTCTGGGGGCTGCGGCGGCGCGGCAGCTACACACCGGC
The DNA here is from genome assembly GCA_040386375.1 of Pseudomonadota bacterium. Lineage (GTDB taxonomy): Bacteria > Pseudomonadota > Gammaproteobacteria > Burkholderiales > Burkholderiaceae_C > Pseudaquabacterium. Next base: position 22,088 of record JAZKFQ010000029.1, on the reverse strand, counting down.
GCCCGGCTGGGCCGGGTTTGCGCTGAAGGTGGTGGCCGCCAGCGCGGTGATGGGTGCCGGCATGGCCTGGGCGGCGCGCCGCTTCGACTGGCTGGCCATGGGTGCGCACGAGCTGCAGCGTGCCGGCGCCATGGCCCTGGCGCTGGCGCTGGCGGCGCTGCTGTACTTCGGCCTGCTGGCGCTGCTGGGTGTGCCGCTGCGCAGCTTCGCGCGCAAGCATTGAACGGCGGCGGCCAAGGCCTAGACTTGTGGTCATGGCGCTCCCACGTTCACTTCGTTCACGGCCCCACCCAGGGTGCTGTCCGCCCCTTCGGAACGGCCGGGCGGCACTGGCATGAAGTACCTGCAGCTCGCCGTGCCCAGCAACCTGGCCTATTTCGCCAGCCTGGTGGCCGAAGACGCCGGCTTTGCGCTGCTGGAAGCCGCCATCTGCGTGGCCCAGGATGACCAGCCCGGGCTGGACCCGCAGGCCGTGCTGGGCGAGATCGACCGCCTGGCCGGCAGGCTGCGGGCCAGGCTGCCGGCCGATGCACCACCGCTGCGGCGGTTGCGTGCGCTGAACCAGTATTTCTTCGTCGAGCTGGGCTTTGCCGGCAACCTGAACAACTACTACGACCGCCGCAACAGCCACATCCACGAGGTGCTGGCCACCCGGCGCGGCATCCCCATCACCCTGGCCCTGGTCTACATCGAGCTGGCCGGCCAGCTGGGCCTGAAGGCGCAGGGCGTGTCCTTCCCCGGCCACTTCCTGGTCAAGCTGCGCATGCCCCAGGGCGAGGTGGTGATCGACCCGTTCAACGGCCGCTCGCTGTCACGCGATGCGCTGGACGAGCGCCTCGCGCCCTACCGCGCCCGCCACGGGCTGGAAGGCGACTTCGAGACGCCGCTGGGCCTGTTCCTGCAGGCCGCGCCGCCGCGCGACATCCTGGCCCGGCTGCTGTTCAACCTGAAGGAGATCCACCGCAGCAGCGAGGACTGGCCGCGCCTGCTGGCGGTGCAGCAGCGCCTGGTGCTGCTGCTGCCGCAGGCGCCCGAGGAGCGGCGCGACCGGGGCCTCACCTGGGCCGAACTGGGCCGCCCGGCCGAGGCGGCCGACGACCTGGCCGCCTACCTGGCCGAGCGGCCCGCGGCGGACGACGCCGGCGCGCTGCGCGAGCGGCTGGCCGAACTGCGGCGTGATGGCGCGCCCCGGCTGCATTGACACCGGCTCCTACAATCCGCTGTTTGGCCGCCTGCCTTGGTGGCCCTGGCCGGCGCCCGCCGCGCCACCCAGGCCAGCCCTGCCGATGACCCTGCACAGCGCCCCATGAACAGCGCCCGATGAAACAGCTGCCGCTGCCGATCCAGCTGCCCGCCAACGAGGGATTCGATGCCCTGGTGGTGGGCCGCAACGACCATGCCGTGCAGCATCTGCGCAGCCTGGTGCCCGGCGCCGGCGTGGCCGCGCCGGTCTACCTGTGGGGGCCTGCCGGCAGTGGCAAGACCCGGCTGCTGCGGGCCTTGGCCGCGCAACACCAGGCGCAGGGCGAGCGGGTGGGCTGGTTCGACGCCGGTGATGCCCTGCCGTGGCTGCTGGACGAGGCCTGGAGCCTGGTGGTGGTGGACCGCTGCGACGCCCTGGATGCCGCCCACCAGCAGGCGGCGTTTGCGCTCTTCGTCGAGGCCGGCACCCAGGGTGCGGCGGTGCAATGGGCCGCGGCGGGCCGCCTGCCGCCGGTGGACCTGCCGGTGCGCGACGACCTGCGCAGCCGCCTGGGCTGGGGCCATGTGTTCGCCCTGCAGCCACTGGCCGACGGCGAGACCCGCGCCGCGCTGCGCCGCGAGGCCGACCACCGCGGCATCCTGCTGCCCGACGAGGTGATCGCCCACCTGCTGACCCACTTCGAGCGCGACATGGTCCACCTGATGGCCCTGCTGGACCGGCTGGACGGTTTTTCGCTCGCCGAGAAGCGCCACATCACCGTGCCCCTGCTCAAGAAGATGCTGGCCGACCAGGCAGCCGCCCCATGAACAAGCCCACCCGCCTCGCCCTGTTCGACCTGGACGGCACCCTGATCCCCGGTGACAGCGACCATGCCTTCGGTGAATTCATGGTGCAGCTGGGTTGGGTGGACGCCGACGCCCACCGCCGCGCCAACGATGCCTTCTACCAGCAGTACCTGGCCGGCACGCTGGACATCGACGCCTACATCGCGTTCAGCACCAGCGCCTGGCGCCACCGGCCGCTGGCCGAGCAGGCGGCGGCCAGCGCGCGTTTCATGGCCGAGGTGATGCAGCCGCAGCTGCTGCCGCCGGCCTTCGCCCTGCTGCGCCAGCACCAGCAGGCGGGCGATCTGGTGGCCATCGTCACCGCCACCAACGAGTTCGTCACCCGGCCGATCGCGGCTGCGCTGGGCGTGCCGCACCTGCTGGCGGTGCAGTTGCAGCGCGACGACCAGGGCCGCGCCACCGGCCGCATCGACGGTGTGCCTTCGTTCCGTGACGGCAAGATCCACCGGGTGCGGCAATGGCTGGCCGCACTCGGCTACGACGCCACCGACCCCCTGGCCGATTTCGAGGCCAGCGTCTTCTACAGCGATTCCACCAACGACCTGCCGCTGCTCGAGCTGGTGCGGACACCGGTGGCCACCAATCCCAGCCCGGCGCTTGCGGCGATCGCCCAGCAGCGCGGCTGGCGCATCCTGAGGTTGTTTCCATGATCAAGAAATTCATCAGCCGCCTGCTCGGCAAGGGCACGGCCAAGGCCGCGGCGGCCGACGCCGAGCCCGTCCCGGTTGCCAACACACCGGCAGCGGTCCCCGCGCCAGCGCCGGCGGCGCCGCGCATCCCCACCGGCAAGCGGGTGGAACTGCCGGTCAGCGAGCACGGCATCGACCCCAAGCTGGTGGACGAACGCGCCATCAACGTGGTGCGCACCCTGCAGCGCGCCGGCTACGAGGCCTATGTGGTGGGTGGTGCGGTGCGTGACCTGCTGGTGGGCCTGCGGCCGAAGGACTTCGACGTGGCCACCAATGCCACGCCCGAGCAGGTCAAGGGCCTGTTCCGCCGCGCCTTCATCATCGGCCGGCGCTTCCGCATCGTGCATGTGATCCACGGCCGCGGCCGCGACCACGAGGTGATCGAGGTCTCCACCTTCCGTGCCTACATGGACAACAGCGAGGCCACCCAGGTCGAGGGCAACGAGAAGACCAGCAAGGCCGCGCTGGCCGGCAGCGCGCATGCGGTGGACGCCAGCGGGCGGGTGCTGCGCGACAACGTCTGGGGCCCGCAGATCGAGGATGCGGCGCGGCGCGACTTCACCGTCAACGCCATGTACTACGACCCGGAGCGGCAGATCGTGGTGGACTACCACCACGGCATCGCCGACGTGAAGAAGAAGCTGCTGCGCCTGATCGGCGACCCCGCCACGCGCTACCGCGAAGACCCGGTGCGCATCATCCGCGCCGTGCGCTTTGCCGCCAAGCTGGGCTTCAGCTTCGAGAAGAAGACCGGCGCGCCGATTGCCGAGACCGCGCCGCTGCTGGCCAATGTGCCCATCTCGCGCATGTTCGACGAGATGGTCAAGCTGCTGCAGACCGGCCATGCGCTGGCCAGCATCGAGGCGCTGAAGGCCCAGAACCTGCACCGCAGCGTGTTCCCGGTGCTGGACGCGGTGTTCGACGAATCCCGCAGCACGCCCGAAGACTACGCCCGCCAGCAGGCCTTCATCCGCCAGGCGCTGATGGACACCGACCGCCGCGTGGGCGAGGGCAAGCCGGTGGCGCCCAGCTTCCTGCTGGCCTGCCTGCTGTGGCACGACGTGCTGGCCGGCTGGCGCAAGAACCAGGCGGCGGGCGAGCACCTGGTGCCGGCGCTGCAGCAGGCGGTGGACGCGGTGTTCGACGCCCGCATCGGCGACATCAGCGGCCGCGGCAAGCTGGGCGCCGACATGCGCGACATCTGGATGATGCAGCCGCGCTTCGAGCGCCGGCAGGCCAACACGGCCTTCTCGATGATCGAGCAGGCGCGCTTCCGGGCCGGCTTCGACTTCCTGCGCCTGCGTGCCGACGTGGGCGAGGCGCCGGTGGAACTGGCCGAGTGGTGGGAAGACTTCTCCATGGGCACCGACGACGAGCGTGAAGCCCTGCTGGCTGCCGTGCGCGAGGCCCAGCGTGGCAGTGCACGCAAGCCGGCGCCCGCACGTGCGCCCCGGCCGGTGGCGGACGACGGCACCGACGCGGCCCAGGCCCTGCCCGACACCGGCGACGCGCAGGCCGATGCCGCCGACGACAGCGCCGACAGCGACGAGCCCGCGGCGGCAGGGGCACCGGCGCGCAAGCGCCGCCGGCGCCGGCGCAAGCCGGCCGGTGCCGCCGATGCCGGCAGCGCCGCACCGGCCGACGCCGGCTGAGCGGGCTGCACGGCCAGGGGCCCGGCCGCATGCCCGCCGGCACCACCGCCCACATCGGGCTGGGCGCCAACCTGGGTGACGCGCGCGCCACCCTGCAGGCGGCGCAGGCGGCGCTGGCGGCCCTGCCGGGTTGCCGGCTGTTGCAGGCGTCGGCGCTGTGGCGCAGTGCCCCGGTGGATGCCGGCGGCCCCGACTTCTTCAACGCCGTGGTGGCCCTGCACACCACGCTGGCCCCGCTGGACCTGCTGGACGCGCTGCAGGCCATCGAGCAGCGGTTCGGCCGCGAGCGGCCCTACCCGAACGCACCACGCACCCTGGACCTGGACCTGCTGCTGCTGGGTGACCTGCAACTGCACGGCCCGCGGCTGACCGTGCCGCACCCACGCCTGCACCAGCGTGCCTTCGTGCTGCAGCCGCTGCTGGAGCTCGACCCCGGTCTGGTGGCGCCCGGCCTGGGCCCGCTGGCGGCGCACCTGCCCGCCACCGCCGGCCAGCGGGTGCAGCGCCTGGCCGCCTGAGGCCGCCGCCTACAATCCTTGGATGACAGGCCTGTGACGGCCTGATGACATCCGCGGCCGTTCTGCGCCCAGCCCCCCCCTTGGAGACCACCCCATGCTGTTCGGCAAGCTGCTGCCGCGCGAAGGCAATTTTTTCGAGATGTTCAACGAGCACGGCAAGCACATCGCCGAAGGTGCCCGTGCATTCCAGTCCATGGTGCAGAACTACAGCGATGAAACGCTGCGCGCCAAGTACAGCGCCGAGGTCGACAACGCCGAGAAGCAGGCCGACCGCATCACCGCCGATGTGAACCGCCTGCTGCACAAGACCTTCATCACGCCCATCGACCGCGAGCAGATCCACGGCCTGATCAACGCCATGGACGACATCCTCGACCTGCTGCAGGACAGCAGCGAGGTGATGTCGCTGTACGACCTGAAGAACGTCAGCGAAGACGTGGTGCGCCTGGGCGAGATCTCGGTCAAGTGCTGCGAGCGGGTGCAGCATGTGGTGAGCCTGCTGCCCAAGCTCAGCCAGGCCAGCGTGGCCGAGGCCGCGCTCAAGACCTGCGAGGAGATCGACCGCCTCGAGAGCGATGCCGACCGGGTGATGCGCAGCGCCATGAGCAAGCTGTTCCGCGACAACATCGAGGTGCGCGAGCTGATCAAGCTGAAGGCGGTGTACGAGCACCTGGAGAGCATCTCCGACCGCTGCGAGGACGTGGCCAACATCGTCGAGGGCATCGTCCTCGAGAACTCCTGACCGGCTGACCACCTGTCATGGATTCATTGCAGATCAGCTTCTGGGTCGTGGCCATGCTCGTCGTGCTGGCGATCGCCTTCGACTTCATGAACGGCTTCCACGACGCGGCCAATTCCATCGCCACCGTCGTCTCCACCGGTGTGCTCAAGCCGCAGCAGGCGGTGGCCTTTGCCGCCTTCTTCAACGTGGTGGCGATCTTCGTCTTCCACCTCACCGTGGCCGCCACCATCGGCAAGGGCATTGCCGACCCCGGCGTGATCGACCACCACGTGGTGTTCGGGGCGCTGATCGGCGCCATCACCTGGAACGTGATCACCTGGTGGTACGGCATCCCCAGCAGCAGCTCGCATGCGCTGATCGGCGGCATCGTGGGCGCGGTCATCGCCAAGGCCGGCACCAGCAAGCTGATCGGCGCCGGCATCATCAAGGTGGTGGCCTTCATCTTCGTCTCGCCGTTCCTGGGCTTCGTGCTGGGCTCGCTGATGATGGTGCTGGTGGCCTGGGTGTGCCGCCGCACGTCGCCGCTGAAGGTGGACCGCTGGTTCCGCCGGCTGCAGCTGGTGTCGGCCGGCGCCTATTCGCTCGGCCACGGCGGCAACGACGCGCAGAAGACCATCGGCATCATCTGGATGCTGCTGATCGCCGCCGGCTATGCCCAGGTGAGCGACAAGATGCCCCCCACCTGGGTGATCTGGGTCTGCTACCTGGCGATTGGCGCGGGCACGCTGTTCGGTGGCTGGCGCATCGTCAAGACCATGGGCCAGCGCATCACCAAGCTGAAGCCGGTGGGTGGCTTCTGTGCCGAGACCGGCGGTGCGCTCACCCTGTTCCTGGCCACGGCCATGGGCATCCCGGTGTCGACCACGCACACCATCACCGGCGCCATCGTGGGCGTGGGCTCGGTGCGCAACGCCTCGGCGGTGCGCTGGGGCGTGGCCGGCAACATCGTCTGGGCCTGGGTGCTGACGATCCCGGCCTCGGCCTTCGTGGCTGCGGTGGCCTACTGGCTCAGCCTCACGCTGTTCTGATGCGGCGGCCGGCCACGCCGGCCAGGCCCAGCAAGGCCATCAGCCAGGCGGCGGGTTCGGGCACCGGGCTCTGCGCCATGATGCTGCCGCTGCTGTAGAGGCTGTCGGTGTTCCAGCCCAGGCTGGGGTCCAGCACCGGCAGCTCCACGGTGTGGAAGCGGCCGGTGGGCGGCGCGCTCCAGACGCTGAACAGGGTGTAGCCCTGGCTGGCATAGACAAAGCTGCTGGGTGTCATCGTCACCCGCAGCGTGCCGTCGTAGTGCACGCCCTGCTCGAACACCAGGATCGGGCTGCAGGGCGCGCAGGGCCCGCCGCCGATGCCGATGATCTGCAGTTCCAGCACGCTGTCGGGCCCGAAGACCTGCGGCGTGTCGAAGCGCCAGACGCCAGGCCCGTAGACCGTGGTGGCAGCGCTGGCGGCCTGGCTGCCGGCCAGCGCCAGGGCGGCCAGCAGCAGGGTCGCCGGGCGGCGGGCGGGGAGGTGAGGGCGGTCCATGTCTTGTCTCCTGGTGGGGCGGTCGCGTTGCGGCCAGCCTGCTGGCACCGGCTGTTCCGGTCAAGCCAGGGCCGCTGTCATCCTGGGGGGATGGCCGCTGCCGCGCAGCGCCGCCTGCAGCAGCGGCCCGATGGCCTGGGCGGCGGCCCGCAGCGTGGCCTCGTCGCTGGCGGCATAGCCCAGCAACCAGCCGCGCCGCGCCGAGGCCAGGGTGTAGCGCGACAGCGGCGCCAGCTGCACACCACGCGCGCCGGCCTGGCCTGCCACGGCCAGGTCGTCGGTGCCGGGGGGGGCTTCCAGCAGCAGGTGCATGCCATGCAGGCAGGGTGGCAGCTGCACGGCGCCGGCGCTGGCCTCGGCCAGGGCGCTGATCAGCACGCCCTGCCGGGCGCGGTACAGCTCGCGCATGCGGCGCAGATGGCGCAGCATGTGGCCCTCGGCGATGAAGCGTGCCAGCGCCGCCTGGGCATCGCCCGGGCTGTGGCGGTCGCTCAGCGCCTTGGCGCCGGCAAAGGCCGGCAGCAGGGCCGCCGGCAGCACCAGAAAGCCCAGCCGCAGCCCCGGATGCAGGGTCTTGGAGAAGGTGCCGATGTAGATCACCCGTCCGCCGTGCGGCAGGCTGCACAGCGCCGGTGTGCGGTGGGCACCGTACTGGAACTCGCCGTCGTAGTCGTCCTCCACGATCCAGCCGTGGCACTGGCGCGCCCAGGCCAGCAGCGCCAGGCGGCGCGCCAGGCCCATGTGCACGCCCAGCGGGAACTGGTGCGTGGGGGTGACCACGGCCAGCCGCGCACCGGGCCAGGCCGCGGCGGCGCTGCTGATGTCCAGGCCTTGCCCATCCACCGGTGCCGGCCGCACCTGGGCGCCATGGCTGGCCAGGCTGGCGCGGATGCCGGGGTAGCCCGGGTCTTCGACGATGGCCTCGTCGCCCGGGTCCAACAGCAGGCGCCCGACCAGGTCGATGGCCTGCTGCGAGCCGGCGGTGACCAGCACCTGGTCGGCCTGGCAGCGCACGCCGCGCGAGACCAGCAGCCACTGGGCAATGGCCTCGCGCAGCGCCGGCAGGCCGGACGGGTCCAGGTACTGCGCCTGGGCCTGGCGCTGGGCAGCGCTGCATTGGCGCGACAGCCGGTCCCACAGCGCAAACGGGAAGCTGGCGACCTCGGGTGCGCCGATGCGCAGCGCGCCGGCCCGCACCTGCGGCGGCTGCCAGTGCCGCGCCACGTCGGCCAGCAGCCTGCCGCGGCGCGACAGCGTGGCCTCGGCCGGCGGCAGGGCGGGTGCGGGCAGGCGCGCCGCAGCCAGGCCGGGGGCCACCACCGTGCCGCTGCCCACCCGCGCACGCACATAGCCCTCGGCCTGCAGCCGCGCCAGCGCCCACAGCACGGTGTTGCGGCCCACGCCCAGCAGCTGGGCGTGGGCACGGGTGGGTGGCAGCCGGCTGCCGGGCGCCAGGCTGCCCTGCTCGATGGCGGCGCGCAGCTGCTGGTAGATCTGCAGGCGCTTGGCGGTCGGCGCCGGGGCGGTGGAAGGATTGGCTTGGCTGGGCATCCGCAATTGGCTCCTTGGTTCGGCGATTTTCTCGCTAAGCTGCAAGCCATTCCAACCCGCAATGGCCCCATGTCCCTCTACACCGCCACCATCGCCTGGCAGCGCGACGGGCAGCCCTTCAGCGACCGGCGCTACCGCCGCCAGCACCAATGGCGCTTCGACGGCGGCGCGGTGGTGGCCGGCTCGTCCTCGCCACAGCTGGTGCCGCTGCCGATGTCGGATGCGGCGGCGGTCGACCCCGAGGAGGCCTTCATCGCGGCGCTGTCCAGCTGCCACCTGCTGTGGTTCCTGGACATCGCCTGCCGCGCCGGCTGGGTGGTCGACGACTACCAGGACGCCGCCACCGGCGTGCTGGCCAAGAATGCCGATGGCCTGCTGGCGATGACCGTGGTGACGCTGCGCCCGCTGGTGCGCTTTGCCGGTGAGCGCCAGCCCGACGCCACCGAGATCCACCGCCTGCACCATGCGGCACATGCGGCCTGCTTCATCGCCAACTCGGTGCGCACCGAGGTGCGCTGTGAACCCCAGCTGCCAGGCGCCTGAACATGTACCTGCCCCAACATTTCGAAGAGACCCGCCCCGCCGTGCTGCACGGGCTGTTGCAGACCCACCCGCTGGGCCTGCTGATCACGCTGGACGGCGGCGGTGCGCCGGTGGCCAACCCCATCCCGTTCATGCTGGATGCGGGGCGTGGCGACCTGGGCACGCTGTGTGGCCATGTGGCACGTGCCAACCCGGTGTGGCAGGCGGCCGGCCAGCAGGTGCTGGTGGTGTTCCAGGGGCCGGAGGGCTACATCTCGCCCAGCGGCTACCCGGGCAAGCAGCAGCACGGCAAGGTGGTGCCGACCTGGAACTACACCGTGGTGCAGGCGCGCGGCCCGCTGGTGGCGCTGGACGACGCCGCGGCCACCCATGCGCTGGTGAGCCGCCTGACCAGGCGCCACGAGGCCGGCCAGCCCCGCCCCTGGGCCGTGACCGACGCGCCCGACGACTACGTGGCCAGCATGGTGAAGGCCATCGTCTGCATCGAGATCCCGCTCACCACCCTGGTCGGCAAGTACAAGCTGAGCCAGAACCGCAGCGCCGCCGACCGCGACGGCCTGGTGGCGGCCCTGCGGGCCCAGGGTGATGCGCCGGCCCAGACCCTGGCCAGCTGGATGCAGCACCCCGCCGGAGACGCCGCATGACCACCACCACCCTGCGCCTGGGCCTGCTGCGCCCCCAAGACCGGCAGGCCTGGGAACCCCTGGCGCGTGGCTACAAGGCCTTCTACGAGACCGCCGTCGACGACGCCGGCTACGAGGCCGCCTGGCAGCGCCTGATGGCCGGCGGCGTGATGCTGGGCCTGGGCGCCTGGGTGGCTGCCGCAACCCCGGCCGCAACCCCGGACGACGCACCCGGCCAGCCCAGCCAGCCCGAGCGCCTGGTCGGCATCGCCCATGCGCTGTTCCACGCCAGCACCTGGTCGGCGGGCAACTGCTACCTGCAGGACCTGTTCACCGCCGACGATGTGCGCGGCCAGGGCGTGGCCGGCGCCCTGATCGCCCACCTGGCCACGCTGGCCCATGCCCGTGGTGTGGACCGGTTGCACTGGCTGACCCACCACAGCAATGCCCGTGCACGCCGGCTCTACGACCGGGTGGCGGTGAACAAAGGCTTCATCCGCTACGACCACCCGCTGCCGCCCTGAGCCGGGCGCTTCACCTTCGGACACTTTGTATGCATGCGGCGCTCACAGCGCCTGCGCAGACTGCCGGTCATGGCGGGGCAGGGGCCCTGCCTCCCGTGTGACCAGGAGCAGCATCCATGCGCAACATCGTCAAACCCCTGGCTTGGGCCTTGCTGGGTGGCGGCCTGGCCGTCGTCGGCAGCGCCGGTGCGCTGGACCTGCCCTGGCTGCAGGCGGCCAAGACGCCTGCCATCCGAACCGCCGCCAGCACCGCCGCCCCCAGCACGGCCGCCGCCAGCACCGCCGCCGCCAGCCTGCCGCAGACCGCGCCGCTGGCGGCCCTGCCGCCTGGCAGCACGCCCAACTACCGCGCCATCGTGCAGCGCTACGGGCCGTCGGTGGTGGGCATCATGGTGGAAGGCCGGCGCGTGGCCGACAGCGACGACGCCGACGGCTTCCAGCCCCAGCCCAACCTGCCGCGCGGCTGGCGCCAGCCGGCGCCCCAGGGTGCCCAGCCCTTCCGCGGCCAGGGCTCGGGGTTCATCGTCTCGGCCGACGGCCTGGTGCTGACCAATGCCCATGTGGTGAAGGACGCCCAGTCCGTCACCGTGCTGATGGCCGACCGGCGCGAATACACCGCCCAGGTGCTGGGCAGCGACGCTGCCACCGACATCGCCGTGCTGCGCATTCCCGTGCAAGGCCTGCAGCCGGTGCAGCTGGGCGATGCGGCCCAGCTGCAGGTGGGCGACCCGGTGCTGGCCATCGGTGCACCCTATGGTCTGACCCAGACCGCCACCGCCGGCATCGTCAGCGCCACTGGCCGCAGCCTGCCGGGCGACGGTGCCGTGCCCTTCATCCAGACCGATGCGGCGGTGAACCCCGGCAATTCGGGCGGGCCGCTGTTCGACGCCGCCGGCAATGTGGTGGGCATCAATGCCCAGATCTACAGCCGCACCGGCGGCTACCAGGGCGTGAGCTTCGCCATCCCGGTGGACGTGGCGATGCGCGTGAGCCGGCAGATCGTGGCCACCGGCAGCGCCCAGCATGCCCGCCTGGGCGTGGCGGTGCAGGACCTGACGCAGGCCCTGGCCGACAGCTTCGGCCTGGCGCGGCCCGACGGTGCCCTGGTCTCGCAGGTGTCCCCCGGCAGCCCGGCCGCCGCCGCAGGCCTGCAGGCGGGAGACGTGATCCAGCGCATCGACGGCCAGCCCACGGTGCAGGCCGGTGCCCTCTCGGCGCGCATCGCCCAGGCGGTGCCGGGTGAGCGCATCGCGCTGGGCCTGTGGCGCCAGGGCAAGGCGCTGGACCTGACGGTGACCCTGGGCCGTGCCGGCGAAGGCGCCCAGGCCGGCGCCCAGCCGGCGGCAGGCAGCGACGACGCCGTCCCCGGCGGCGCCCGCCTGGGCCTGGCCCTGCGCCCGCTGCAGCCCGAGGAGCGCGCCCAGGCCAAGCTGGACCACGGCCTGCTGGTGCAGGGCGCACAGGGTGCGGCGGCGCGGGCCGGCCTGCTGCGGGGTGACGTGGTGTTGGCCATCAACGGCCAGCCGGTGGACAGCGTGGACACCCTCAGGCGCGTGCTGGCGGCCAGCCCGAAACGGGTGGCGCTGCTGGTCTGGCGGGGCGGTGAGCAGCTGTTCGTGCCGGTGGCGCCGGTCTGAGCGCCGACGGCACCTGGAACTGTGGCCTAATCGAGGGTTTCGCACCAGCCTTCCCCGGAGCCCCCATGGCCATCAAGATCAGAACCGAAGCCGACCGCAAAGCCACACCGCGCCCGCCCGCGCCCAATGGCGTGACCTACACCGTGGGCCGCGGCCAGAAGCGCAGCCTGGAGCGTGGCGCGCACACCCGCAGCAAGAAGCAGGCAGGCAAGCGGCCGCACCAAGGCTGAGCCCGGCACAAACAGTCCTGAGGACTGTTTGTGCCTGGCGAAGCGGCCGAGCGCTGCGAGGCCGTGGGGGGACCTCCCACCCAGCACCGAACCCCGGGCGCCCAGGCGCCCGTTTCGCTTTATTGCGCTGACACGCTGCGACGATGTTGCGAATCACCGAACTGCGCCTGCCGCTGAACCATGCCGAGCCTGCCCTGCAGGCCGCGGTGCTGGCACGGCTGGACCTGAAGCCGGCGCAGCTGCAGGGCTTCAGCGTGTTCCGCCGGGCCTGGGACGCGCGCAAGAAAAGCGCCGTGGTGCTGATCTACACCGTGGATTGCAGCCTGGCCGAAGGGGTGGACGAGGCCGCCGTGCTGGCGCGCTTCGCCGGCGACCAGCACATCCGCCGCACGCCCGACACCGCCTACAAGTTCGTGGCCCAGGTGCCGGCCGATGTCGCCGCCGATCTGCTGGCCGGCCGCCGGCTGCGGCCGGTGGTGGTGGGCTTCGGGCCCTGCGGCATCTTCGCCGCCCTGGTGCTGGCGCAGATGGGCCTGCGGCCCATCGTGCTGGAGCGCGGCAAGGAGGTGCGCCAGCGCACCAAGGACACCTGGGGCCTGTGGCGCCAGGGTGTGCTGGACCCGGGCTCGAACGTGCAGTTCGGCGAGGGCGGCGCCGGCACCTTCAGCGACGGCAAGCTCTGGAGCCAGATCAGCGACCCGCGCCACCTCACCCGCAAGGTGCTGAACGAGTTCGTCAAGGCCGGTGCGCCCGAGGAGATCCTCTACGTCGCCAAGCCGCACATCGGCACCTTTCGCCTGGTGGGCGTGGTGGAGAAGATGCGCGCCGAGATCTGCGCCCTGGGCGGCGAGGTGCGCTTCGGCCAGCAGGTGGTGGACCTGCTGGTGGACGGCCAGGGCGACCAGCGGCAGGTGCGTGGTCTGCAACTCGCCAGCGGCGAGCAACTGCGCAGCGACCACGTGGTGCTGGCCCTGGGCCACAGCGCGCGCGACACCTTCGCCATGCTGCAGCAGCGTGGTGTGCACCTCGAGGCCAAGCCCTTCTCGGTGGGGTTTCGCATCGAGCACCCGCAGGGCGTGATCGACCGTGCCCGCTTTGGGCCCAGCGCCGGCCACCCCATCCTGGGCGCGGCCGACTACAAGCTGGTGCACCACGCCGCCAACGGCCGCGCGGTCTACAGCTTCTGCATGTGCCCGGGTGGCACCGTGGTGGCGGCCACCAGCGAGCCTGAGCGCGTGGTCACCAACGGCATGAGCCAGTACAGCCGCAACGAGCGCAACGCCAACGCCGGCATCGTGGTGGGCATCAGCCCGCAGGACTACCGGCTGGGCCACGGCGAAGGCGCGGTGAACCCGCTGGACGGCGTGGCCTTCCAGCGCCAGTGGGAGAGCCGTGCCTTCGAGCTGGGCGGCGGCGGCTACCGGGCGCCGGGCCAGCTGGTGGGTGATTTCATCCGCGGCCAGCGCTCGGTGGTGCTGGGTGGGGTCGAGCCCTCGTACAAGCCCGGCGTCACGCTGACCGACCTGGCCCAGCCCGACCGGCCCAGCCTGCCGCCCTATGTGCTGGCGGCGATCCGCGAGGCGCTGCCGGCCTTCGGCCGCCAGATCCGGGGCTTCGACATGGCCGATGCGGTGCTCACCGGCGTGGAGACACGCACCTCGTCGCCGCTGCGCATCACGCGCGGGCGCGACCACCAGAGCCTGAACACCCGCGGCCTGTACCCGGCCGGCGAGGGCGCGGGTTATGCGGGCGGCATCATGTCGGCCGGGGTGGACGGCATCGAGGTGGCCGAGGCCCTGGCGCGCGCCCTGCTGGAGCGGCCCACCGCCTGAAGCCGCTTCCGCAGCCCGGAAGCCCTGGTTGCGAAAACGAGAATGGCGCGCCGTGCCCGATGGCGGCACAGTGCGGCACCGCTTCCACACGCCCGCCGCCATGACGCAATCCGCCCCGCAAGACCGCGCCTACACCGACATCCGCGACGCCGTGCGCGCCCTGTGCGCCGAGTTCCCCGATGCCTACCACCGCGAGGTGGACAGCCGCCGCGCCTACCCCGAGGCCTTCGTCGACGCGCTGACCAAGGCCGGCTGGATGGCTGCGCTGATCCCGCAGGAATACGGCGGCTCGGGCCTGGGCCTGGCCGAGGCCAGCGTGATCATGGAAGAGATCAACCGCGCCGGTGGCAACAGCGGCGCCTGCCACGGCCAGATGTACAACATGGGCACGCTGCTGCGCCATGGCTCCAAGGCGCAGAAGGAGCTGTACCTGCCGCAAATTGCCACCGGCGCCTTGCGCCTGCAGAGCATGGGCGTGACCGAGCCCACCACCGGCACCGACACCACCAAGATCAAGACCCTGGCGGTGAAGAAGGGCGACCGCTACGTGGTCAACGGCCAGAAGGTGTGGATCAGCCGCATCCAGCACAGTGACCTGATGATCCTGCTGGCCCGCACCACGCCGCTGGCCGACGTCAAGAAGAAGAGCGAAGGCATGTCGATCTTCATCGTCGACCTGCGCCAGGCCATCGGCAAGGGCCTGGACGTGCGGCCGATCCCGAACATGGTCAACCACGAGACCAACGAGCTGTTCTTCGAGAACCTGGAGATCCCGGCCGAGAACCTGATCGGCCAGGAAGGCCAGGGCTTCAAGTACATCCTGGACGGGCTGAACGCCGAGCGCACCCTGATCGCCGCCGAATGCATCGGCGACGGCCGCTGGTTCATCGACCGCGTCAGTGCCTATGTGAAGGACCGCATCGTCTTCGGCCGCCCCATCGGCCAGAACCAGGGTGTGCAGTTCCCCATCGCCGAGGCCCACATCGAGGTGGAGGCGGCCGACCTGATGCGCTGGAAGGCCTGCGACCTGTTCGACGCCCACCAGCCCTGCGGCGCCGAGGCCAACATGGCCAAGTACCTGGCGGCCAAGGCCAGCTGGGAGGCGGCCAACGCCTGCATCCAGTTCCACGGCGGCTTCGGCTTCGCCTGCGAATACGACGTGGAGCGCAAGTTCCGCGAGACCCGGCTCTACCAGGTGGCGCCGATCAGCACCAACCTGATCCTGAGTTATGTGGCCGAGCATGTGCTCGGGCTGCCGCGGAGCTTCTGATGGCCGGCCCGCTGCCCCTGGACGGCATCACCGTCGTCACGCTGGAACATGCCATCGCCGCGCCGTTCTGCACCCGCCAGCTGGCCGACCAGGGCGCGCGGGTGATCAAGGTGGAACGGCCGGGCGTGGGCGACTTCGCGCGCGCCTACGACACCCGGGTGATGGGCCTGGCCAGCCACTTCGTCTGGACCAACCGCAGCAAGGAAAGCCTGAGCCTGGACCTGAAGGCCGAGGCCGCGAGCGAGATCCTGGACAAGCTGCTGGCCGGTGCCGACGTGCTGGTGCAGAACCTGGCGCCGGGTGCGGCGGCGCGCATGGGCCTGTCGTTCAAGGCCTTGCACGCCCGTTTTCCCAAGCTGATCGTCTGCGACATCTCGGGCTATGGCGAGGATGGCCCCTACCGCGACAAGAAGGCCTACGACCTGCTGATCCAGAGTGAATCGGGCTTCGTGTCCATCACCGGCACACCCGACGAGCCCAGCAAGGCCGGCTGCAGCATCGCCGACATCGCCGCCGGCATGTATGCCTACACCGGCATCCTGAATGCGCTGATCCAGCGTGGCCGCACCGGCCTGGGCCGGCACATCGACGTGAGCATGCTCGAAGCCATGACCGAGTGGATGACCTACCCGCTGTATTACGCGTACGACGGCGCCAGCCCGCCGCCGCGCGCCGGTGCCGCCCACGCCACCATCTACCCCTATGGCCCGTTTGCCACCGGCGACGGCAAGACGGTGATGCTGGGCCTGCAGAACGAGCGTGAGTGGGTCAACTTCTGCAAGCAGGTGCTGCTGCAGCCGGCGCTGGCCACCGATGTGCGCTTCGACGCCAATGCCAAGCGCACGGCGGCACGGGCGGACCTGAAGGCGCTGATCGAGCAGGCTTTTTCGGCGCTGACGGCCGATGCCGTGGTGGCCCGGCTGGACGAAGCCGGCATCGCCAACGCCCAGGTCAATGCCATGGCCGACCTGTGGGCCCACCCGCAGCTGCAGGCCCGCAAGCGCTGGACCGAGGTGGCCACGCCGGCCGGCCCGGTGCCAGCCCTGCTGCCGCCGGGCTGCACCGAGGCCCGCATGGACGCCGTGCCCGCCCTGGGCCAGCACACACGCAGCGTGCTGGCCGGCCTGGGCTACACCGACCAACAGATCGACACGCTGGTCAGCGCCGGCACCGTGTGATGAAGCTCCCCCCGATGCGCCTGCGGCGCCTCCCCCCAGGGGGCACCGCCAGCGGCCTGGCGAAGCCAGTTCCGCGGCGGTTGCTTGGCCCCTGACCCCGACTTTCAAGAGAAGGACGCTCCAACATGACCGACACCACGGCCCAACTGGCGCAGTTCGCCGCCACGCTGAAGTTCAGCGACATCCCCGCGCCCGTGCTGCGGCGTGCCGAAGACCTGTTCCTGGACTGGTTTGCCTCGGCCCTGGCCGGCAAGGGCGCACGCCCGGTGGAGAGCATCACCCGCTTCATGCGCCGCATGGGGCCCGACAGCGGGCCCAGCCAGGTCCTGATCGACCGCAGCAGCAGCAGCCCGCTGGTGGCGGCGGTGGCCAATGCCGCGGCCTCGCACTTCGCCGAGCAGGACGACGTGCACAACGGCAGCGTGTTCCACCCGGCGGCGGTGGTGTTTCCGCCAGCGCTGGCCGTGGCCCAGGCCATCGGCGCGAGTGGGGCGGATCTGCTCACCGCCAGCGTGGTGGGTTATGAAGTCGGCATCCGCGTGGGTGAATTCCTGGGCCGCTCGCACTACAGGATCTTCCACACCACCGGCACCGCCGGCACGGTGGCCGCCGCCGCCGCCGTGGGCTGGCTGCTGAAGCTGGACGCCAGCCAGATGCGCCATGCCTTCGGCTCGGCCGGCACCCAGGCCGCAGGGCTGTGGGAGTTCTTGCGCACGGCGGCGGACAGCAAGCAGCTGCACACGGCGCATGCCGCCGGCGCCGGCCTCACCGCCGCCTACCTGGCGGCCGACGGCTTCACCGGCGCGCAGGCCATCTTCGACGGCAAGCAGGGCATGGCCGCCGGCATGAGCAGCGATGCCGACGCCGCCAAGCTGGCCGACGGCCTGGGCATACGCTGGACCCTGGCTGAGACCTCGTTCAAGTTCCACGCCAGCTGCCGCCACACCCACCCTGCGGCCGACGCGCTGCAGGCCCTGATGCGCGAGCACCGCGTGGCCGCCGACCAGGTGGCCAAGGTGGTGACCCAGGTGCACCAGGGCGCCATCGACGTGCTGGGCCCCGTGGTCGACCCGCAGACGGTGCACCAGGCCAAGTTCTCCATGGGCACGGTGCTGGGCCTGGTGGCGGTGAAGGGCTTTGCCGGCCTCACCGAGTTCGACGCCGACTACAAGGCGGCGCCGGTGGTGGCCTTCCGCGACAAGGTGAGCATGGTGCTGGATGCCGAGGTGGACAGCGCCTACCCGGCACGCTGGATCGGCAAGGTGCAGGTCACCACGACAGACGGCCGCGAGCTGGCCGCGCGGGTGGACGAACCCAAGGGCGACCCGGGCAATACGCTGTCCCGGCCCGAACTGGAAGACAAGGCCCAGCGCCTGGCCGCCTACCGCGGCGGTGCCACCGCGGCCGAGATGCAGGCGGTGATCGAACAGGTGTGGGGCCTGGCGCGTGCTGCCAAGGTGCCGGCCTTCCTGGCATGAGCAGCAGCGCACCGCTGCAGCGCAGCCTGCTGTTTGTGCCCGGCCACCGGGCCGACCGTTTCGACAAGGCCCTGGCCGCCGGCGCCAGCGCGGTGATCATCGACCTGGAAGACGCGGTGGCGCCGCCCGACAAGGATGCGGCGCGCGCTGCGCTGGTGGCATGGCTGCGCCCTGAACATGCGGTGATCGTGCGCATCAACAGCGCCGACACACCCTGGTTTGCCGACGACCTGGCGCTGTGCGGCCGGCCCGGCGTGGCGGGTGTGATGCTGCCCAAGGCCGAGCGTGCCGACACCCTGGCCCAGGTGGCCGCTGCCGGTGCGCGGGGCCTGCTGCCGCTGGTGGAAAGCGCCGCCGGCCTGGCCAACCTGGACGCCATCGCCCGGGCCCCCGGGGTGTGGCGCCTGGCCTTCGGCAGCATCGACCTGCAGGTCGACCTGGGCCTGAAGGACGCCACCGAGGACGAGCTGCTGCCCTTCCGCCTGCAGCTGGTGCTGGCCTCGCGCCTGGCCGGCATCGGGGCGCCGGTGGACGGTGTCAGCACCGCCATCGACGATGCCGAGCGCTTGGCGGTGGACGTGGCGCGGGCGCGCCGCCTGGGCTTCGGTGGCAAGCTCTGCATCCACCCCAAGCAGGTGGCGCCGGTGAATGCCGGCATGGCTCCCAGCGCGGCCGAACTGGCCTGGGCCCAACGCGTGACCGCAGCGGCCGCCGGTGCCGGTGGCGCCGCGGTGGCGGTGGACGGCAAGATGGTGGACAAGCCGGTGCTGCTGCGGGCCGCGGCCATCCTGCGCGAAGGCGCCTGAGCCGGGCCCGCCCGGCCGGGTTCAGAGGCTGGTGCGCAGCTGCCAGAGCTCGGGGAACAGCTCCACGTCCAGCATGCGCCGCAGGTAGCCGGCGCCGCTGGTGCCGCCGGTGCCGCCCTTCATGCCGATGATGCGGGTGACGGTGGTGAGGTGGCGGAAGCGCCAGAGCCGGAAGGCGTCTTCCAGGTCGGTGAGCTCTTCACCCAGCTGGTACAGGTCCCAATGGGTCTGCGGTGCGCGGTAGGCCACAAGCCAGGCCTGTTCCACCGCGGCATCGGCCACATAGGGCCGCGTCCAGTCGCGCTGGGTGTGGCTGGTGGGCACGGCCAGGCCGCGGCGCTCCAGCAGGCGCAGGGCCTCGTCGTAAAGCGAGGGTGCACACCAGGCGGCGCCCACCTCGGCCAGGCGCTGCGGGCTGTGGGCATGGGGCTGCAGCATGGCGGCGTTCTTGTTGCCGAGCATGAACTCGATGCAGCGGTACTGCCAGCTCTGGAACCCGGATGATTTGGCCAGGTAGGGCCGGATGGCGCTGTACTCGGGCGGCGTCATCGTGGCCAGCACGTCCCAGGCGTGCACCAGCTGTTCCATGATGCGGCTGACCCGGGCCAGCATCTTGAAGGCCGCGGGCAACTGGTCGGCGGCCACCGCGGCCACCGCGGCACGCAGCTCGTGCAGCATCAGCTTCATCCACAGCTCGCTGGTCTGGTGCTGCACGATGAACAGCATCTCGTCATGCGCCGGCGACAGCGGATGCTGGGCGCTGAGCACGGCGTCCAGGTGCAGGTAGTCGCCGTAGCTCATGTCGGCGCTGAAATCCAGCTGCGCGCCTTCATGCCGAGCCTCCTGGCGCGGCGCGGCACCGCCGCCGAACGGGCAGCTGCTGCTGTCGTCGCCGCCGCCGCCGCCGCTCATGTCACCACCCCACGCTGGTTGAAGCGAGGCGCGCGCCACTGGCCGCTGTCCAGCACTTGGCGCAGCTGCTCCACCGCGTCCCACACGTCGGCAAAGCGGGTGTAGAGCGGTGTGACACCGAAGCGCAGGATGTCGGGCAGGCCATCTGCCGCATCGCCGGCGCGGAAATCACCCACCACCCGGCGTGCGATCAGGGCCTGCACCACGGCGAAGGCGGCACCCGCCTGCCCGGCCTCGCTGTCGGGCGCAAAGGCCAGGCAGACCTGGCTGCCACGCTCGGCATCCGCGTCGGGTGAGGCGAACTGCAGGCCGAAGCCGCCGCAGCGCTGCTGCACCAGCTGGATGAACAGCCGGGTCAGCGCCAGCGACTTGGTGCGCAGCGCCGCCATGCCACCCAGCGGCTGGGCGGCCAGCAGGGTGTCGACCCCACATTCCAGCGCGGCCATGGCCAGCACCGGCGGTGTGCCGCAGAGGTAGCGGTGGATGCCGGGCGCCGGCTGGTAGCCGGGTTCGAAGGCAAACGGCGCCGCATGGCCATGCCAGCCGGCGAGTGGCTGCCAGGCACGTCCGGCCAGCGCTGGCCGCACCCAGCAGAAGGCCGGTGCACCGGGGCCGCCGTTGAGATACTTGTAGCCGCAGCCCACGGCAAAGTCGGCCCCATCGGCGGCCAGCGCCACCGGGAGGGCGCCTGCCGAATGCGCCAGGTCCCACACCACCAGTGCGCCGGCGGCGTGCGCCGCGGCGCTGAGCGCGGCCATGTCGTGCAGCCGGCCGGTGCGGTAGTTGACCTGGGTGAGCATCAGCACGGCGGTCTGGCCGTCCAGCGCGGCGGGGATGTCTTCCGGTCGGTCCACCAGGCGCAGCGTGCAGCCATGCTGGCGGCCCAGGCTTTCGGCGATGTACAGATCAGTGGGGAAGTTGCTGCGCTCGCTGACGACCACCGTGCGCTGGGGTGCATCCTCGCGCTGCAGCGCCAGTGCGGCCGACAGCACCTTGAACAGGTTGACGCTGGTGGAATCGGCCACCACCAGCTCGCCGGCGCCCACGCCCACCAGGGGCGCGATCTTGTCGCCGATGCGCTGGGGCAGGGCCATCCAGCCCGCGCTGTTCCAGCTGCCGATCAGGCCTTCACCCCACTCCTGTGCCACCACCTGGGCCACGCGGGCGGCGGTGGCGCGTGGCAGCACGCCCAGCGAGTTGCCATCCAGGTAGACCAGGCCCTCGGGGATGTGGAACAGCTGGCGCAGCGGGGCCAGGGGGTCGGCGCTGTCTTGCGCCAGGGCGTGGTCTCGGGTGGTCATCGTGGGCTTTCAGAGGGCGCGCAGGATGGCGCGCACCGGCGAGGCATCGGCCGCCATCAGCTTCAGCGGCAGGGCGATCAGCTCGTAGTCACCCTCGGGCACGGCGTCGAGCACCAGGTTCTCCAGCACCCGCAGGCCACGCTGGCGGATCACCTGGTGGCTGGGCAGGGCCTTGCTGTGCGCCGGGTCGATGCTGGCGGTGTCGATGCCGATCAGCTGCACGCCGGCATCGGCCAGGCGGGCGACGGTGTTGGGTGCGTAGGCGCTGAGGGCAGGGTCCCAGCCGGTGGGTTGGCGGGCATAGGTGCGCACCAGCACCCGCGGCGGCAGGCCATGCAGCGCGTGCTGCAGGTGCCGCCATTCGATCAGCGGGCCGCAGCCGATGGCGTGGATCACCCGGCAGGGCCCCAGGAAGGGCGCCAGATCCAGCGCACCCACGGCAGCACCATCGGCGCTGTAGTGCAGCGGCGCGTCGGCATGGGCGCCGGTGTGCGGGCTGAGGGTGAGCGTGGCCACGTTCACCGGGCAGTCGGCCGACAGCGTGGCACCCCAGGTCTGCTGGTAGGGCGCGTCGCCCGGAAACACCGGCGAGCCGGGTTGGACCGGCGGTGAAATGTCCCAGAGCTGCGTCATCCGGCCATCATAGGCGGCCTGTTTTTAATTGACAACTAAAGTAAATTGCCTGTACTGCGTTTGTGTTCCGGGCGGGCGGATTGGGCTCTGAGCTGGCTTTGCCGTTGTTGAACAGCCGACGTTCATAGATTGGCGCGAGGCCGAGGCCGGCGGGTGACTGGCCGACTCCATGTCATTCCGGGCCTCTGGCCCTCCCTTCTCTACTTACGTCGGCCAGTCACCCACCGTCCTCGGCCCAAACGCAGCGGTGCACTTCAACGGCCAAAGACCCGTGCGCCGCGGTGCTGCCTGAGCGTCGGGACGGGCGGGCGTGTTCTGCGTAAGTAGAGAAGGGAGGGCCGGAGGCCCGGAATGACAGTGCGCCCAGCATGGGCGCGATCTTCGGGGTGCAAGTCC
>JAZKFQ010000028.1:0-124064 GCA_040386375.1 Pseudomonadota bacterium | reverse complement strand
AACAGGCCCGCCCGGCCCGGCGCGACCGCTCAGACTGTTGAATGCCCGCTTTCAAGACAACCAAGCAAAAGCAGCTCCGAGCCCCAATCAGACCTTCTTGTACGCCAAGCACCAGCCCGGCGCCGCGATGTGCTTGCGGCCGAACATCGAACAGCCGCCCCAGGCGTCGGTGGCCGAGCCCTGCCAGAACTGGCAGTTGTTGCACTTCTGGTCGGGCTTGTGCTGCGGGTACTTCTTGTTGTCCACCTTGGTGGTGTCGTGCTTGTAGCCCAGGGCGACGGCGTTTTCGTCGGCCTCCTCCACCTTGGTCTGGGCGCTGGCGGTGGTGGCTGCACCCACCAGGCTGGTGGTGGCGATGGCGCGCAGCAGGAAGATGCGGCGGGCTTGGAAGGCTTGGGACATGGTGGTTTCCTTGGGTGAGAACACGCCGCAACGCCACCGGCAGGTGGCCGGCGCTGGTCGGTGAATCTGTCGTGAAAAGGCCGCCCTGGGGCGGCCTGTGCCAGCGGTGTCTGGCAGCGGCAGACCGAAACGGCAGGCCGCTGCAATCCGGCATTACTTCGGGATCTTGAAGACCCAGACCGAGCCGCCCTGCTCGAGGTAGTTGACCTTCTTGGCCACGTCACCACCCCACAGCGGCACGGCGCCGCCCCAGCCCGAGGCCACGGCCACGAACTGCTCGCCGCCGTCGCTCCAGGTGACCGGCGGCGCGACCACGCCCGACCCTGTCTGGAACTTCCACAAGATCTTGCCGGTCTTGGCGTCGGCCGCCTGCAGGAAGCCTTCCGGCGTGCCCCAGAACACCAGGTTGCCACCGGTGGTCAGCACACCACCCCACAGCGGCGCGTTGTTCGGCGCTTCCCAGACGATCTTGCCGGTCTTGGGATCGATCGCGCGCAGCGCGCCGATGGGGCCGTCGCTCAGGGTCTTGATCGTGAAGCCGGCACCCAGGTAGGCCGCACCCTTCTTGTAGGTGATGGGCTCATTCCAGATCTCCATGCCCCACTCATTGGCCGGCACATAGAACAGCTTGGTCTCCGGCGAGTAGGCCATTGGCATCTGGTTCTTGCCACCCAGGAACGACGGCGCCGCGAACACCACATTGCCCTTCTTGCCATCGGCACCAGCGGTGGGGTCACCCGGGCGACCTTCTGGAATGAAGTTCGGCCGGCCTGTCTTCAGATCAATGCCCGATGCCCAGGTGATCTTCTTGACGAAGGGAAAGGCATTGACCAGCTTGCCGGTCTTGGCGTCATTCACGTAGAAGAAGCCATTGCGGTCGGCCTTGCCACCCAGGATGGCGCCAGCGCCATCGTCGTAGGTGATGAACTCGTTCACACCGTCGTAGTCCCAGCCGTCGTTGGGCGTGTTCTGGTAGTGCCAGACGATCTGCCCGGTCTTGATGTCGATGGCCACCGTGCTGGTGGAGAACAGGTTGTCACCCTTGCGCAGGTGGCTGTTCCAGGGCGCCGGGTTGCCGGTGCCGAAGTAGGCCAGGCCGGTCTTCTGGTTGTAGGTGCCACCCAGCCAGGTGGCCGCGCCGCCGGTCTTCCACAGGTCGCCGGGCCAGCTCTTGCCGGTGGTGCCGGAGATGCCGTTGTCGCTGGCGTTGCCGTCCTTGTCGAACTTCTTGCCCATGTGGCCTTCGACCACCGGGCGGATCCACACCATCTTGCCGGTCTTGGGGTCGCGTGCTTCCACACGGCCGATCACGCCGAATTCACCACCCGACACACCGGTCAGCAGCAGGCCACCGGCGATCAGCGGTGCGGCGCTGGCGCTGTAGCCGGCGGCGTAGTCGTCGATCTTCTCCTTCCACTCCACCTCGCCGGTGTCCTGGTTCAGGGCCACCAGTTGCGCGTCCAGCGTGGCGAAGATCACCAGGTTGCCGTAGAGCGCGGCACCGCGGTTGATCACGTCGCAGCAGGGCATGATGCCGTCGGGCAGGCGGTGCTCGTACTTCCACAGCTTGGCGCCGGTCTTGGCGTCCAGCGCAAAGATGCGGCTGTAGCTGGCGGTGACGAACATCTTGCCGTTGTGGATCACCGGCTGGCTTTCCTGGCCGCGCTGCTTCTCGCCGCCGAAGGAGAAGCTCCACACCGGCAGCAGCTTGTTGACGTTGGCGGTGTTGATGGTCTTCAACGGCGAATAGCGCTGGCCTTCCTGGCCGATGCCCCAGCTGAGCACGTCGCCGGTGGACTTGGCGTCGTTCTCGATCATCTGGTCGGTGACCGGGGTGGCGGCCTGGGCGCCCATCGACGCCAGGCTCAGGGTGACAAGCAAACTCGACAGCTTCAATTTCATGGTGGGTCTCCTCCGGGAGGGTTGTCACACCGGGAGACAGGGCCCGGCGCTTCAGGAAGAATTCCCGGCAGGAAGCGTGCCATCTGCAGGGCCGCCGCCGGGGCCGTCAAATCCAGGGTCAACCCGAGTCGGGCTGTTCCAGCTTTGCACAGCAGCCCTGCCGGGTTGTGGCAGGCTGCCGCTGCATCAGCGTGCCTTGCCCTGCTGCAGCGCGGCGCGTTCATAACCCGCGTAGAGGTGGGCCACGTTGCGGGTGTATTCGGCCGGCCAGGCGGCCCAGCGGGTGAAGGCCTCGGGCGGGTTGGCGCGCAGCACCTCGTTCATCTCCCAGCCCTGGGCGGCCCAGCGGGTGAAGCTGGCATCCAGCCACTGCAGGAACTCACGCGTCTGCTGCAGGCCACGCTCGCCCTGGTGCACCGGGCCGTGGCTGGGCACCACCGTGCCCAGCTTCAGCGTGGCCAGGCTGTCCAGGGTCTTCAGCCAGGCCTTGGGGTCGGCATGCGGCGTGGTGGGCACACGGTCGGCAAACACCAGGCCGCCGACGAAGGCCACGCCGCTGGTCTTGTCGATCAGCACCAGGTCGCTGGCGGTGTGGCCGCGGAATTCACGCAGTTCAAACTCCCGCTGGCCGATGCGCAGCGGCCCGGGGCCGATGGTCTGGGTGGGCAGGCGGGCCTCGGTGCCCTTCATCCAGTCGCCACACAGGCGGTAGAGGTTGGTCTCGTAGCTGGGCGCCTCGCGCTGCATGCCGGCGCGGGTGTCGGCGGTGGCCGCCATGGGCACGCCGGCAAAGGCCTGGTTGCCGAGGAAGTAGTCGGGGTGCAGGTTGAGGTGGAGCAGCTGCACGATGGGTTCACGCGTGGTGCGCTCGATCAGCGCGCGCAGCTGCTCGCCATACAGCCGGCTGGTGCCGCTGTTGATCACCAGCACACCCGCGCCGGTGGTGATGAAGCCGGTGTTGATGATGTTGCAGCCGTTGGCGGGCGAGAAGTCGGCGTTGGCGCCTTCCACCACATACACCCCGTCGGCCAGGGCCCTTGCTTTCAGGCCGTAGTCCAGCCTGGCCAGGTTCACCAGCGGCGAAGCGGGCGGGGCCTGGGCCGCCACCTGCTGCGGCGCCGGCAGGATCAGCAGGCTGCCGACCAGCACCAGCGCACTCGGAATGATGGCCGGACGCGTCATTCGACTCTGGAATCGATGCGGTTGCCGTTGTTGTCCACGCCCACGATGCGCAGCGGCCCCGGCGGGGCCTTGGCGAACTCGAAGCTGAACACCGGGTTTTCGCTGACGGGCTCGAAGGTCTGGATGCGCAGCAGCTCGCGGTCGGCCGCATCGCGCACGCTGAGCCTGCTGACGTAGAACGCCGGGATGCCGCCCACCAGGCCGGTGTCCATGGGGTGCATGATGCGCACCCGCAGCCGCGCCGCCGCATCACCACCCGGCGCAGTGCTGGCGCCGGCAAACACCCGGCCGCTGACCTGGCCCAGCGTCTGCGTCCAGCTGCCGTCGGCACGCGTGGCGCCCGACACCGTGCAGCCACCACCGGCCGAATCAACCCAGGTGCCGCCCACGTGCCACAGGCCATCGGCTGTCAGCACCAGGGCACGCACCGGCGAGGCCTGCTCCAGCTTGAAGCGGAAGCTCACCGCCGGCTGGGCGGCCAGCGGCTGCAGCTCCAGCACCTTGCGGATGGGGTTGCGGTCGACCAGCACCACGATGCGCTGCACGCCCGGCAGATCGGTGGACACGGTGATGGGCACGTTCATCGGGTCTTCGGCAAAGGCCGGGCCCTGCACCTTGACCCGCGCGTCGAACACCGTGCGCGCGCGCGGCCCCAGGAACTCCTTCTTCAGCGCGGGCCACTGGAAGGACTTGAACGGGTCGCCCTCGAAGGCGTCGGCCGGGGTGGCGGCCAGCGCCGGCATGGCCAGCCAGCCGCCTGCAGCACCCAGCACAAGGCGGCGTTGCATCTGCGGGCCTCAGAACCGGTGCTGCCAGCGCGCCGACAGCAGGACGCTGCGTGGTGTGCCGGGCTCGAAGAAGCGGCCGTTGCCTTCGTTGACGATCACGCTGCCGACATGCGCGCGGTTCAACAGGTTGTCCACCCGGGCCAGCAGTTCCAGCGTGTCGGCGGCGCCCAGGGCCAGCTGGCCCGACCACCGCAGGTGGGCCAGCGCATGGCCCTCGGCATAGGCGGTGTTGATGTCGTTGGCCGCGGTGCGCGCCACGGCCCGCCATTCCAGTGCCCAGGTGCCGCCCAGCGGGCCGGTGCGCCAGGCAGCTTCGGCCCAGGCACTGGCGCGCTGGGTGCCGGCGATGCGGTTGCCCGCCGCCACCGCGCTGGCGCCACTGCCGAAGCCGTCGCGGTACTCGGCCTGCAGCCAGGTGGCGGTGGCCTGCAGCCGCAGGCCGGGCAACGGTGTCTGCCAGCCGCTGGCCAGCTCCAGGCCACGCCGCTGGGTGCGGCCCACGTTCTGGAACACCGAGCGCCCGCCGGTGTTGGACAGCACGCCGATCTCGTTCTCGGTGTCGGCCTGGAACAGCACGGCCTCGGCCGACAGGCCGGCGCGCTGCCACTTGCTGCCGATCTCGACCTGGCGGCTGGTCTGGCCCTTCAGCGTGGCATTGAAGCCGCCATCGCCACCGGCGCGGTAGGCCAGCTCGCCCAGCGTGGGCGACTCGAAGCCACGCGCGGCGCTGGCGTGCAGCACCCAGCCCGGCGACAGCGTCCAGCGCAGGCCCAGCACCGGGTTGGTGTAGTTGAAGCTCAGAGCGCCGGAGTCGTCCTTGTTGTTCGGCAGCACGATGTAGCGGTCGGTGGTGCGCAGCTTCACCTCGCCGCTGCGCAGGCCACCGGTGATGGCCAGCGCCGGGCTCAGTGCCCACTGCGCCTGCAGGTAGGCCTCCCGCGAGTCGGCGTTGTTCAGCTCGCTGCGGCGCAGCCGGCCCTGCACACCCAGGGCGGTGGGGGTGGCGGCAGGGCCGGTGAAGTTTTCATGGCCACGGCGGTCGTCTTCCTGGGTTTCGGCGGTGAGGCCGACCACGCCCTCCACCGGCCCCAGCTGCCAACCCAGCTTGGCGTCCAGCCCCTGGTAGATGCGGTCGAAGTCGACCATGGCGCCACCATGCGTGGGCGCGGCCTGCACCGGGGGCGGGATGGACTGCCAGGCCTTGACGCCACGCGAGCCGTGGTAGGCGGTGAGCGTGCTCTCGCGCAGCAGGCCGCCCTCGGCGAACTGGTGGCGCCAGTTCACGCCGACCTGGGTCTGGCGCGCCTGCTTGCGGGTGTTGAACTGCGTGGCCTGGGGCGTGGTCTGGCGCCAGTCGGCGTCGAACTGCGCGCGGGTCAGGCCCAGCGGGTCTTGTGCCGGCTGCACATGGTCGTTGACCAGCACGGTGACCGTGTCGTTGGCGCCCTGCCAGCCCAGGCGCACATTGGCCAGTCGGCGGCGCGCCTCGCTCTGCGGGCGGAAGCCGTCGGCCTCGAACTGGCTGAGGCTGGCGCGCAGGTCAAAGCCCTGGCCCAGCGGCGTGGCCAGGCCCACCCGGGCCTGGCGCAGGCCGAAGCTGCCCACATCCAGGCCCACCTCGGCCTGCGCCGCCTTCACCGGCTGGGTGAACACCGCCACCACCCCGCCCGAGCTGTTGCCGTAGAGCACCGAGAACGGCCCGCGCAGCACCTCGATGCGCTGGGCGCCGGCGATGTCGAAATGCGCCACCTGGCCCTGCCCGTCGGGCATGGTGGCGGGGATGCCGTCGGTGTAAAGCCGCAGGCCCCGCACGCCGAAGGCCGCCCGCGCACCGAAGCCACGCGAACTCATCTGTAAATCTTGTGCGTAGTTGTTGCGGCTGTTGACCACCAGGCCGGGCACACGCACCAGGGCCTCGGACAGGTTGACCATGGGGCCGGCATCGCGCAGCGTGGCCGCGTCCACCGCGGTGATGGCAAACGGCGCGTCCAGCACACGCTGGGCACGGGCCGAGCCGGTGACCACCACGGCATCGGTCTGCGCCAGCACAGGCAGCGTGGTGCAGGCCAGCGCGCAGGCAACCGCCAGGGTGGTGCGCAAGGATGTTGAAGAATTCATCAGGAACATGTGCAGAAGGCACCCAGTGGCGCGGAAAGACGGCCGGGCAGGCGCAAACTCACCCCACCGTCGCAGGGCCGCATCAGAACTTGGCGGCGCCACGACACCAAGCCCGCGTTTTCCCGCCCATTGCTTCAAATCGGATCAACCCTGCAGGCATTTGGTATGGTGGTAGTGAACTGGCCACCAGCGCCGACATCGCAGGGAGCACCATGACGCGGAACGCGCAACGGTCAACGGCACAAGCTATGGCGGTGGAGCACATCGCATGACACGCATCTATCTGGTGGACGACCAGCTGCTCCTGCGCGACGGCCTGCACGCCTTGCTGGAAACCGCCGGTCACCAGGTGGTCGGCGAGAGCATGGACCCCACCCAGGCCGTGGCCGAGGCCCAGCAGCAGCAGGCCCAGGTGATGCTGCTCGACCTGGGCCTGGGCGAGCGCTCGGGGTTCGAGGTGCTGCAGGAGCTGAAGAAGCGTGAATCTCCGGTCAAGGCCATCGTGCTCACCATGTCGGCCCAGCCGCGCCACGTGGCCGAGGCCGTGCGCCTGGGCGCGGCGGGCTATGTGCTGAAGGACGCCGGTGCGGCCGAGATGCTGCTGGCCATCGACACCGTGGCCGCCGGCCGCCGCTTCTTCGGCCCGCAGGTGGCCGACCTGGCGCTGCAGGCGCTGACCAACGATGCGCCTGCCGACCCCTTCGCCATCCTCTCGCCGCGTGAGCGGCAGATCGTCACCATGGTGGTCAACGGGCTCAGCAGCGCGGCCATCGGCACCCAGCTGCACCTGTCGCCCAAGACGGTGGACACCTACCGCAGCCGCGTGATGGCCAAGCTCGGGGTGAGCGGCGTCACTTCGCTGGTGCGCCTGGCCGTGCGCGAGGGGCTGGTGGAGAAATAGGCCGGCGCGGCGCGCCGTCAGACGGCGCAGCTGCGAAAGCCGACGAAGCCTTCGTCGCGCCCGGCGGCCACGGCCTGGCGGGCGCAGGGGTGGCGCAGGCGCGCACTGCCCCAGGCGCTGGCACCACGCTGCAGCCGCAGCGGCCCGGGCTCCAGCGGCCAGGCCGGGCCACCGGGATGGGCACGGGCAGTGCCGGCCACCCACTCATGCACCTCGCCCCAGGCGAAGCCACGCGCACCGGCCACGCTGGCGGCCAGTTCCCACTCGGCCTCGGACGGCAGGCGCCGGCCGGCCCAGTGGCACCAGGCCTCGGCCTCGTGCGCGCTGACATGCAGCACGGCCTGCGCCCCCGGCAGGCGCTGCAGCCGCCCACCACGCCGCGCCAGCACACCCCCCGACACCTGCTCCACATAACGTGGCGCGCGGCGGGCGCTGGCTTCCAGCTGGTCCCAGCCGGCCTCCGACCACCAGCGGCGGTCGTCATAACCACCGTCGTCGACGAACTCGGCAAACTGCGACCAGCACACCGGCTGGGCATCGATCTCGAACTCGGGCACGCTGACGGCGTGGGCCCAGCGCTCGGCCTCGGGCACATAGCCGCCGCTGGGCGAGCCCAGCATCAGGCGCTGGCCGCCCAGCACCAGGGCGTCGCGCCGGGCCCGGCTGGGCAGGGCCGGCCACAGGCCGCGCTCCACCAGCGCCTGCTGGCGCTCGGGCGCCAGGTCCAGCGCCTGCACCAGCACCGCCAGGGCCTCGCCCACACCGTCTTCATGGTGCAGGGCCTGGCGGTAGACATGCAGGGCGGCATCGTCTGCCTGATCGCCGGCAGCAGCCTTGTCCAGCAGCTCCAGCGTGGTGTCCAGGGTATCGGCCAGGTACTGGCGCAGCACCTCGGCGTCCGGGCCGCCCTGCTGCCAGCGCTGGGCACGCGCGCTGGCCGCGGGGTCGAACCAGGCATCGGCCTGGGGGTGCACCGATGCCAGGCGCAGGCCGCCGGGGTCGGCCGCCTCGCCACGGCCACGCTGCACATGGCGCGCCACCCAGTACTCCTGGTACCAACCGGCCTGGCCGGCCAGCCACCAGGGCGGGTCAAAACCGTCGAAGCTGCCGTGGAACTGCAGGCCGTCGAAGGCTGACAACCAGCCCAGGGTGCGGTTGCGGGCATCCATCAGCGCCAGCTGCAGCAGGCTGGCCGGCGCATGGCGCATGGCCAGGGCATCGTGCACCTGGGCGTCGATCAAGCCGGTGGACATGCGCATCGCTGCCCCGGCCGCCGCGTCAGTCGTTGACCGCTGGCTTGACCAGCGACAGCGCCACGCCGAAGCGCTTGCGCACCGCGGCCTCGATGCCCGCGGCGTCCAGCCCCACCATGGCGATCAGCTTGGCCGGGTCGCCGTGCTCGATGAATTGATCGGGCAGGCCCAGGTGCAGCAGGGGCTGCACCACGCCGGCTGCGGCCAGGCATTCGGCCACCGCGCTGCCGGCGCCACCGGGCAGGCAGCCCTCTTCCACCGTGACCAGGGCGTCGTGGCTGCGCGCCAGCTCCAGCACCAGGGCCTCGTCGACGGGCTTGGCGAAACGCATGTTGGCCACGCAGGCACCCAGGGTATCGGCCGCCGTCAGGGCTGCGTGCAACACGGTGCCAAAGGCCAGGATGGCCACACGCCGGCCCAGGGCCGGCTGTGCATCGGCCTGGCGCCGCAGCTCACCCTTGCCCCAGGGCAGGGTGTCCAGGTTGGCCTCGGGCCGCTTGCCGATGCCCGCGCCGCGTGGGTAGCGCACGGCCACCGGGTGGTTGCGGGCAAAGGCGGTGGACAGCGCCTGGCGGCACTCGGCCTCGTCGGACGGGGTGATCAGCCCGAAATTCGGGATGCAGCGCACGAAGGCGATGTCGTAGGCGCCGCAGTGGGTGGCCCCGTCGGCACCCACGATGCCGGCGCGGTCCAGGGCAAACACCACCGGCAGGTTCTGCAGCGCCACGTCGTGGATCAGCTGGTCGTAACCACGCTGCAGGAAGGTGGAGTAGATCGCCACCACCGGCTTGAGCCCCTCGCAGGCCAGGCCCGCGGCGAAGGTGACGGCATGCTGCTCGGCGATGCCCACGTCGTGGTAGCGGCGCGGAAAGCGCTGCTCGAACTCCACCATGCCCGAGCCTTCGCGCATGGCCGGGGTGATGCCCACCAGGCGCTCGTCGGCGGCGGCCATGTCGCACAGCCACTGGCCGAAGACCTGGGTGAAGGTCTGCTTGGGCGCGGTGGCGGGCTTGGTCAGGCCCACGCTGGGGTCGAACTTGCCGGGGCCGTGGTAGTTGATCGGGTCGTTCTCGGCCAGCTTGTAGCCATAGCCCTTCTTGGTCACCACGTGCAGGAACTGCGGCCCCTTCTTGTCGCGCAGGTTCTCCAGCGTGGGGATCAGCGCGTCCAGGTCGTGGCCGTCGATCGGGCCCACGTAGGTGAAACCCAGCTCCTCGAAGATGGTGCCGGGCACGACCATGCCCTTGGTGTGCTCCTCGAAGCGGCGCGCGAACTCGTACAGCGGCGTGTTCTTCAGCACGCTCTTGGCACCCTCGCGCGCGGCGCTGTAGAAGTTGCCGCTCATCAGCCGCGCCAGGTGCTTGTTCAGCGCGCCCACCGGCGGGCTGATCGACATGTCGTTGTCGTTGAGCACCACCAGCAGGTCGGCCTGGCCCACGCCATGCGGTGCGCCGGCGTGGTTCAAGGCCTCGAAGGCCATGCCGCCGGTGAGCGCACCGTCGCCGATCACCGCCACCGCGCGCCGGTGCTCACCCTTGACCTTGGCGGCATGGGCCATGCCCAGGGCCGCACTGATGCTGGTCGACGAATGCCCGGTGCCGAAGGTGTCGTACTCGCTCTCCGCACGGCGCGGAAAGCCGCTGATGCCGTCCAGCTGCTTGAGCGTGCCCATCTGCTCACGCCGGCCGGTCAGGATCTTGTGCGGATAGGTCTGGTGGCCCACGTCCCAGACGATGCGGTCCCAGGGTGTGTTGTAGACATAGTGCAGCGCGATGGTGAGCTCCACCGTGCCCAGGTTGGACGACAGGTGGCCACCGGTCTTGCTGACGCTGTTGATGAGGAAGTCACGCAGCTCCTGGGCCAGGCGGCCCAGTTCGCCACGCGAGAGCCGGCGCAGATCGGCCGGCGCATTGAGGGTGTTCAACAGGGATTGGGGCATGTGGGAGCCTTGTTCAGCTGTGCCTGTCGACCACCATGTCGGCCAGCAGGCGCAGGTGGTCGGCCTGGGCCAGGCCACCGCGAGACAGTGCGGCCAGTGCCTGCTGGTGCAGGGCCTGGGCCTGGCGGCGGGCTTCGTCCAGGCCCAGCACGGTGACATAGGTGGGCTTGTTGGCGTCCAGGTCCTTGCCGGCGCTCTTGCCCAGCGTGGCCGAGGACTGGGTGACGTCGAGGATGTCGTCCACCACCTGGAAGGCCAGGCCCAGGGCCGCGCCGAAGTCCGACAGCGCCTGGTGCCGCAGCGGGTCGCAGGGGCCGGTGGCCGCCCCCATCAGCACGCTGGCCTGCAACAGGGCGCCGGTCTTGCGGCGGTGCATGTCGCGCAGCGCGTCTTCGGCCAGGGGCTTGCCGATGGAGGCCAGGTCGATGGCCTGGCCGCCGGCCATGCCGGCATGGCCGGCGGCACGCGCCAGCAGGCTGCACAGCCGCGCCTGCAGCAGCGGCGGCATGGGCTGGTCGTCGCCCTCGTCGGGTGTCAGCACCTCGAAGGCCAGGGCCTGCATCGCATCCCCCGCCAGCATGGCCGCGGCCTCGCCGAACTGCACATGCACCGTGGGCTTGCCACGGCGCAGCACGTCGTTGTCCATGCAGGGCATGTCGTCGTGCACCAGCGAATAGGCGTGGATCAGCTCCACCGCCACGGCGGCACGCAGCGCGGCATGCAGGTCGCCTTCGACCGCCTCGCAGGCCGCGCGCACCAGCAGGGGCCGCAGGCGCTTGCCGCCGTCGAGCACGCCGTAGCGCATGGCCAGGCCCAGGCCGGCGGGGGCATGGGCTGGCACCCAGCGCGACAGGGCCGCTTCCACACGCTGCAGTTCGTCCTGCACCCAGGCGTCGAACGAGGCCGTGCTCATGGTGCCACCCAGTCCTTGAGCTGACCGTCTTCGAGCACCTGCACCTGCTGCTCCACCGCCTGCAGCCGGCTGCGGCACAGGTCGAGCAGCTGGGCGCCACGGCGGTAGTTGTCGAGCAGGGCATCCAGCGGCAGCTGACCAGCCTCCATCGCAGCGACCAGGCGCTCCAGCTCGGCCAGGGCGTCCTCGTAGCGGGGCACATCGGGGGGCGTGCTGGGGTCGGCGGCGGGCGGCGCGGAAGGGCTCATGGGCGGGTGGCCCGGGCAATGGGCGCACTTCTTGGCAGTGCGCAGATTCTAGACATGGCCTGTCGCGGTGCGACCACAGCCGCCGGCTACAATCGCGATTGCGGCTGCCCCACCCGGGCGGCCGTTTTCATCCGTATCGACCATTCCCATCCGCGGGGCCACCGGGTGGGGGTTCTTGACATCCACGCTGGAGATCCCGGGGATCATGTCGGACCTGAGCACCAGACTCAAAGCTCTTGCACGCCAGCCGCTCGACGAGCGGGCCGAGCGGTCGCAACTGTCAGTCACCACCTATTTCTCGGACGAGCTGTTCAAGCGCGAGCTGGAGTTGATCTTCCAGCACGGGCCCCGCTACCTGGGGCATGAGCTGGCCGTGCCCGAGGTGGGTGATTACCACGCCCTGCCGCAGGAAGGCGAAGGCCGCGCCCTGGTGCGCACCGCCAACGGCGTGGAACTGCTGAGCAATGTGTGCCGCCACCGCCAGGCCCTGATGCTGCGTGGGCGGGGCAACACCCGCCACACGGCGCCGGGCCACAGCGGCGGCAACATCGTGTGCCCCCTGCACCGCTGGACCTACAACACCCAGGGTGAACTGCTGGGCGCGCCGCTGTTCCAGCAAGACCCCTGCCTGAACCTGCAGCGCTACAAGACCCGCAGCTGGAACGGCATGGTGTTCGAGGACAACGGCCGCGACATCGCTGCCGAGCTGGGCCAGGTCGGGCCCAAGGCCGACCTGGACTTCACCGGCTTCGTGCTCGACAAGGTGCATGTGCACGAGTGCGACTACAACTGGAAGACCTTCATCGAGGTCTATCTGGAGGACTACCACGTCGGCCCCTTCCACCCCGGCCTGGGCCGCTTCGTCACCTGCGACGACCTGAAGTGGGAATTCAGCCCGCACCACTCGGTGCAGACGGTGGGCATCAACGATTCGCTGCGCCAGGCCGGCTCACCCGCCTACAAGCGCTGGCACGAGGCGGTGCTGGCCCTGGGCAACGGCCAGCCGCCCAAGCAGGGCGCGATCTGGCTCACCTACTACCCGAACATCATGGTCGAGTGGTACCCGCATGTGCTGGTGGTGAGCACGCTCTACCCCAAAGGCCCGCAGAAGACCATCAACATGGTCGAGTTCTACTACCCCGAGGAGATCGCCGCCTTCGAGCGTGAGTTCATCGAATCGGAGCAGGCGGCCTACATGGAAACCTGCGTGGAGGACGACGAGATCGCTCTGCGCATGGACGCCGGCCGGCGTGCACTGATGGAGCGTGGCGACGACGAGGCCGGGCCCTACCAGAGCCCGATGGAAGATGGCATGCAGCACTTCCACGAGTGGTACCGCAGGGTGATGGGAATCGGCCGCGCGCCCTGGTGACAGGTTCTGCGGCGGCCGCACCGCGGTCCGCGGGGAATTCCCCATGTCGGCGCCCGACCCGCCACTGTCATGATGGGGCGCGTCATCGGTGGGACGGTGCCTGCACAAGCGTGGCGGGTCTGGTGTCCATGCATGCCCGATGCCGGCCCGGGCGGATGTGTGCGCCGCGCTGGCAAGGGCCCGACGCATGGCGTCCCATTGCAACCCCAAGGAGCCTCGCATGCAGTCATGGATCACGTTGGTGGCGGTCAGCCTGGTGGCGGCCCTGGCAGGCGGCCCGACCTGGGCACAGACCAAGGAACTCAAGGTCGGCGTCATCTATGACCTGACAGGGCCTTTTGCCGCCGGGGGCTCCAATGCGTCGTACCTGGGCACCAAGTACGCCATCGACATGTTCAACGAGCGGGGTGGTGTCGACGGCTGGAAGATCAAGCCGGTCTACACCGACGCCCAGAGCAAGGCCGAGGTGGCCATCAACGAGTACGAGCGCCTGGTCAACCAGGAAAAGGTCGACATGATCATGGGCCTGTTCTCCAGCGCCCATTGCGTGCCGGTGGCCCAGAAGGCCGAGGCAGTGAAGAAGTTCATGTGGGCCAATGTGTGCGTGGCCTCGGCCGTGCTCAAGGACAAGAAGTTCAACTACGTGTTCCGCGCCCAGGTGCACTCCGACCAGTTCGGCGAGGCCTCGTGCAGCTTCCTCAACGAACAGGCCAAGGCCCGGCTGGGCAAGGACCCGAAAGACCTGCGGGTGGCCGTGATCTATGAAGACGGCCCGTATGGCAGCGGCGTGGCGTCGGGCAACGAGAGCGCCTGCAAGGGCTTCGGCATGCAGGTGGTGCTGAAGGAGGGTTATGCCGCCACATCGCCTGACCTGTCACCCCTGGTCACCAAGCTGCGCCGGGCGCGCGCCGACGTGATCCTGCACACCGGCTACAACCCCGACATCACGCTGTTCCTGCGCCAGGCCAAGGAGCAGGGGCTCAAGTGGTCGGCGCTGATCGGCCACGGTGCCGGTTATGGCCAGTTCGACAAGCTGCTGGCCACCTTCAAGGAAGACGCCAACTTCATCTACAACGTCGACCCGGTGGCCGCGCAGCTGCTGAACCCGGCCACCCTGGCCCCCGGCATGGGCGACGTGACCAAGGAGATGGTGCGCCGCTACAAGGCCGACGTGAAGGGTGACGAGGTGCCGCCGCACCTGTCCATGGGCTTCAACCAGGCCTGGATCTTTCTCACCGACGTGCTGCCCCGCGCCATCAAGAAGCATGGCGGCACCGATGCCGAAGCACTGCGCAAGGCAGCCCTGGAGACCGACATCAAGGTGGGCGGCACGATCCAGGGCTATGGCGTCAAGTTCAACCCGCCGGGCCACGCCATGTCGGGCCAGAACGCACTCTCGTCACCGGTGGTGATGCAGTACAGCAACCAGGACACCTTCATCGTCTGGCCCACGGCCATCAAGACCAAGGACCCGATCCTGCCGCTGCCCAAGGGCCACGGCTACAGCGCCAATTGACCAACGCCGCCGCGCCTGCCTGCTGTCCGGGCCATGCTGGTTGTTGAGCAACTGACCAAGCGCTTCGGCGGCTTCACCGCCGTCGACAGCGTCTCCTTCCGCGTCGAACAGGGCGAGATCCTGGGCTTGATCGGCCCCAACGGGTCGGGCAAGAGCACCACCTTCAACGTGATCGCGGGCCTGTTCCCGCCCACCGGGGGCTCGATCCAACTGGACGGTGTCGAGATCGGCGGCCTGCCGCCCGACCAGACCTGCCGCCGCGGCATTGCACGCACCTTCCAGATCCCCCGGCCCTTCAAGAAGCTGTCGATCCTGGAGAACGCGACGCTGGCCGCGTTCTACGGCGCCAGCGAGCGCATCACCCGCGGCGAGGCCGAGCGCCGCGCGTGCGAGGCGCTGGACCTGATCGGCCTGCCGCACGACCCCACCGCCCGCCTGGACGGCCTGGGCGCAGCCGGGCTCAAGAAGCTGGAGATGGCGCGTGCGCTGGCCACCCAGCCCAGGCTGCTGCTGGCCGACGAGAGCCTGGGCGGGCTGGACGAAGCCGAGATGAACCAGGCCGCCGACATGCTCAAGCGCATCCGCGACGAGCGTGGCGTCACCATCATCTGGGTCGAGCACATCATGGGCGTGCTGATGCGGGTGATCGACCGCTGCATCGTGCTCGACCATGGCGAGGTGATCGCCAGCGGGCTGCCATCGCAGGTGACCCACGATCCCCGGGTGGTCGAGGTGTACCTGGGCACCGATGCCGGTGAAGTGCAAGAGCAGGTGGCGGCACGCGGCGTATGAATGGCAGCGCGCCTCCCATGCTCACGCTGTCCGGCCTGAGCGCAGGCTATGGCAGCTTCCAGGTGCTGTTCGATGTCAGCATGGAGGTGCGGGCCGGTGAGTCGGTGGCGGTCATCGGGCCCAATGGCGCGGGCAAGACCACGCTGCTGCGCGCCATCTCCAAGCTGATCGAGCCGACCGCCGGTCAGCTGGCGATGCAGGGCCAGCGCTATGAGGGCCTGCCCGCACACGAGGTGATCTCGCTGGGCATCGCCCAGGTGCCCGAGGGCCGCCGGCTGTTCCCGCGCCTGACGGTCGAGGACAACCTGCGCATGGGCGCCTTCCTGCCCGCAGCCCGCCCGCACTTCGCGCAGCGGCTGGAGATGGTGTACAGCCTGTTCCCGCGCATGAAGGAGCGGCGCCTGCAGATGGCGGGCACGATGTCGGGCGGCGAGCAGCAGATGTGCGCCATCGGCCGTGCGCTGATGAGCGGCCCCAAGCTGCTGTTGCTCGACGAGCCCTCGGCCGGCCTGGCACCGGTGGTGGTGCAGTCCATCTTCGACGTGGTGCGCAAGATGGGCGCCGAGGGCTACACGGTGCTCATCGTCGAGCAGAACATCCGCCAGGTGCTGAAGGTGGTCGACCGCGCCTACCTGCTCGAGACCGGGCGCATCCACGCCAGTGGCAGCGCCGCCGACTTGCTGGCCGACGACGCGGTGCGCCGCGCCTACCTGGGGGTGTGAGGCAGGGCATGGCACAGATCTTCGACGTCTTCTTTCTCGAGGCCGTGCTCAACGGCATGCTGCTGGGCGGGCTGTTTGCGCTGTTGTCGCTGGGTCTGAACCTGATCTTCGGCGTCATCGACGTGGTGTGGATCTGCTATGCCGAGCTGATCATGGTGGGCATGTACGCCATCTGGTGGCTGCACACCCAGCACGGCCTGCCGCTGTGGGTGGCCATGCCGGCCGGCATCGTGTTCGTGGGTGCGCTGGGCGCCGCCATGCACCAGTTGGTGATCCGGCCGGTGCTGGCCGCCGAGCCGATCAACCAGTTGCTGGTCACCGGCGGCGTGCTGTTCCTGCTGCAGGCGCTGGCCACGGTGGCGTTCGGGGTGGAGTTCCGCAACCTGGGCGTGCGCCTGCCGGGCGTGGTCGTGGGCGACATGAGCTTTTCGGGCTCGCGCCTGGTGGCCTTTGCCGCGGCGATGGCGGCGATTGCAGCGGCCTACCTGTTCCTGAACCGCAGCTACCTGGGCACGGCCATCCGGGCCATCAGCCAGGACCGCGCCATCATGCCGCTGATGGGTGTGGATCCGGCGCGCATCTACCTGACCACCTCGGCCATCGGTGGCGCACTGGCCGGGTTGGCGGCCTGCCTGCTGGTGCTGCAGTACGACGTGCATCCGGCCATCGGCCTGTCGTTCGGGCCGCTCACCTTCCTGATCTGCGTGATGGGCGGGCTGGGCAACCTGATCGGCGGCTTCGCGGCGGCCTTCGTCTTTGCCCAGTTCATCTCGGTGGGTGGCTTCTTCCTGCAGCTGGAATGGGGCTATGTGCTGGCCTTCGGGTTCTTCATCGCCACCATGTTCTGGAAGCCGGAAGGCCTGTTCTCCAAGCGGCGCAAGGCATGATGAAAAAGCGCCAGATCGTCGTGCTGCTGCTGCTGGCCGTGCTGGCGGCCACACCACTGTTCAAGCCCGGCAACTACGCGCTGCACCTGATGGTGATGGCCTTGCTGTGGTCCTACATCTACACCAGCTGGTCGATCATGGGCCGGCTGGGGCTGGTGAGCTTCGGCCATGGTGCCTTTCTGGGCATCGGCGCCTACACCGTGGTGATGCTGTGGAACCTTGCCGGCATTTCACCCTGGCTGGGCGCCCTGGTGGCCGTGGCCATCACCCTGGTGGTGGCGGTGCTGATCGGCCTGCCCTGCTTCCGCTTCAAGATCGTGGGCCACTACTTTGCGCTGGTGACACTGGCGCTGAGCGAGGTCACGCGCTTGATCATCGTGGGCCTGCGCGACAGCACCGGTGGATCATTGGGGCTCACGCCCAAGCCCGCCTTGACCGACGGTGCCACGTCCAGCCTCTGGGCGATGCAGTTTTCGGACAAGGCGGTCTGGTTCTACATCGTGCTGCTGTGCTGGCTGGCGGCGCTGTGGATCTGGCACCGCGTGGACCGCGGCATGAACCGCCTGGCGCTGGAGGCCATCAGCGAGGAAGAAGACGCTGCCGCCTCCATCGGCGTCAATGTCACCCGGGCCAAGCTCACCGTCACGCTGCTGTCGGCCGTGATGACCTGCATCGGCGGCGTGCTGTATGCCCAATACCAGCTCTACATCAACCCGGAGACCGTGTCGGGCATCGGCATCTCGCTGCAGATGGTGTTCGGCGTGATCGCCGGCGGCCTGTTCGTGATGCTCGGGCCCACCATGGGCGCGGTGTTCCTGCTGCTGCTCAGTGAATCACTGCGGGTGCTGATCGGCAACCAGGTGCTGGGCGTGGACATCACCATCTACGGCCTGCTGCTGGTGCTGTTCATCATCTACATGCCCAAGGGCATCGTAGGCACTCTGCTGCAGTGGCTCAACCAGCGCAGCGGCGCGCGCTGAGCGGCTGGGCCGGCCACGTGGCGGTCGTGTTTCAGACGACCAGTTCAGCCCTGACCCGCCGCACATCCATCTCGAACGCCAGCTCCAGGATGGGCGGCGCGCACACCTGCCAGGTCAGGCCCAGCGCGGTGAGCCCGGCCGGCGCAAAGTGGCTGGCCAGCAGGGCATGGATGTCGTGCACGGTGTACACCTGGGCGGCCGTGAGCCCGGCCCAGTCACCACCCAGCCCCTGGGTGCGTGCGCGCATGGTGGCCAGCACATATGCGGCCTTGGCCGCCATGCCGCTGGCCGACAGGTCACCGCGCGCCACGATGGCGCGGGGAAACGGCTGGTCCTCGGGCCACTCACCGCTGCCGGCCACCACGAAGTCGGCCGGCACCTGCATGGTGGCGTCTGCGGCCTGGGGCACGGTGTAGCTGAAGGCGAAGAAGCAGGGCTCAGCCGGCGCATCGAACAGCGGGCAGACATTGCTGCGCGCCACCGGGTTCAGCCCATTGCGCACCAGGCCCCACTGCGACAGCACGTCGACATAGCCCTGGTTGAAACCCTGGAAGCCCGCCATGGTGAAGGGTTGCGGCGAGCGCAACTCTGCCGCACACAGCGCCTGCAACGGGCGGCCCGCCACGGCCAGGTGCTGCCGGATGGCCTGGAAGCCTGCCGCCACGGGCAGGGGCCTGGCCAGGCGCACCCGCCTGATGGCAAAGCCCGGCATGGCGATGACTCCCGCCGAGTAGGGAAACCCACCCTCCAGAAAGCGGTAGGCCCCGGGTTCGAAGGTATGCAACATGAACAAGCTCCAGCAGTGGCTGGAACCAGTCTAACGACCCGCCACCTTGCGCAGCAGCTCGATCAGCATCAGCCGCTCGGCGCGGCTGAGGCGGTCGTCCAGTTCGGTCTCCATCGGCGCGGCGGCATCCCCGGCGGCTTGGGTGAGCTGCTGGCCGGCATCGGTCAGCACGATGTTCTGGCTGCGGCCGTCGGTGGCGCTGCGCTCGCGGCGCAGCAGGCCACGGTCCTGCAGGCGGTCCAGCAGCAAGGTGAGGTTGGGGCCCGACAGCGCCAGCGCCTGGCCCAGCCGCTTGGGTGTGAGCGGGCCGTTGGCCAGCAGCAGCAGCAGCAGCGAATACTCCACCTTGCGCAGGCCGAAGGGCTGTCCGATGTGGCGGTCGAACATGTCCACCGTGGTGACGGCCGCCTGGGCCACGTGGTAGCCCAGCACATCGGACAACACACCCAGCGACAGCGCCTGCGACGCTGGCCGGTCCGCCGGCTGCACCACCGGCATGGCGGCGCTGGCCTTGGTGGGCTGGTCGAGCGGGGCGCGGCGGGGCATGCGGGCTCAGGCTGCCAGAAAGGGCAGGTCCAGCCCCGGCTGGGTGGCGCGCTGCCAGTGCACCTGGGCCTGGGGCAGCAGCCACTGCAGGCCGAAGCTGGCCGACTGCAGCCACTGGTCCGCCGGCCGCGCGCCGGGCACGGGGGGCTGGCTGCTGTCCAGCGCCAGGCGCGCGATGCGGGCCCAGGCCCAGGCCAGCAGCACATGGCCCACGCCCGCCAGCATGTCGTCAGCCACACGCAGCGGGTACTCGGGGTCGGCCAGGCGACCGGCCAGCAGCGTGGCCAGGGCCTGTTCCCACTGCGCCAGCTGCTGGGCCAGGCCGTCGGCAAACGGCCGCAGCGCCGGCACGGCACCGCAGCAGGCCAGCTCCGCAGCCAGCTCGGCCATCAGCGCGCGGGCGCGGGCGCCACCATCGTCCAGCAGCTTGCGCTGCACCAGGTCGACCGCCTGGATCTCGTTCGTGCCCTCGTAGACCATGGCGATGCGGCTGTCGCGCACCGTCTGCTCGATGCCGTAGTCGCGCACGAAGCCGTAGCCGCCCCAGACCTGCAGCGCTTCATCCGCACTGCGGTGGCCCAGCTCGGTGAACAGGCTCTTGGCCACCGGCGTCAGCACGGCCACATGGCCGGCTGCCGTGGCGCGGCGGCCGGCATCGGGATGGTGCTCGGCCTCGTCCAGCAGCAGCGCACTCCAGTAGGCCACGGTGCGGCAGGCATCGGTGCGGGCCTGCAGGGTCA
Organism: Pseudomonadota bacterium; assembly: GCA_040386375.1. Classification (GTDB taxonomy): domain Bacteria; phylum Pseudomonadota; class Gammaproteobacteria; order Burkholderiales; family Burkholderiaceae_C; genus Pseudaquabacterium. Next base: position 104,076 of record JAZKFQ010000028.1, on the reverse strand, counting down.
GCAGGGTGCGGCGCATGGCGGGATGCCAGGCAATCGGGTGGGGACCGTGGTCGGAGCCGTTTCCGGAGGCCGCACTTGCTGGACGTTGGGCCGCACGCATCTGCAGCCGCTCGGCGGCATAGCGCCAGGCATTCTGGGTGGCGGCTTCCAGGTGGCCCACACCCTGCATGGCCACATGCAGGCGGGCGGCATTCATCATCAGGAACATGGCAGCCAGGCCACGGTTCGGCTCGCCGATCAGCCAGCCGTCGGCGCTGTCGAAGCGCATCTGGCAGGTGGCGCTGCCGTGGATGCCCATCTTGTGCTCGATGCCATCGCAGACCACGGCATTGCGCGTGCCCGGCTTGCCGTCGACACCCGGCCTGATCTTGGGCACCAGGGCCAGGCTCAGGCCCTTGGTGCCTGCCGGGGCACCCACCAGCCGGCACAGCACCAGGTGCACGATGTTGTCGGTCAGGTCCTGCTCACCGCCGCTGATGAAGATCTTGCTGCCGCTGACCTTGACCGGCGCGCCGTTGGACGCGTCACCGTCCACCAGCAGGGCCTGGGTGCGCACCAGGCCCAGGTCGCTGCCGGCCTGCGGCTCGGTCAGGCACATGGTGCCCAGCCACTCTCCGCTGACCAGCTTGTCCAGGTACAGCGAGCGCAGCGCCGGCGTGCCGTGGTGCAGCACCACCTCGTAGGCGCCGTGCAGCAGGCCGGGGTACATGGTCCAGCCGTGGTTGGCGGCGGCCAGCATCTCGAACAGCGCCATGTTCAGCACCTGCGGCAGGCCCTGGCCGCCGGCCTCGGGGCTGCAGGCCAGTGCCGGCCAACCCCCATCGACGAAGGCCCGGTAGGCGGCGCGGAAGCCCGGTGGCGTGCTCACGCCCTCGGGCGACCAGGTGCAGCCCTGTTGATCCCCGACGGCATTGATCGGCGCCAGCACTTCGCCGGCAAACCGCCCGGCCTGGGCCAGCACCTCGGCCGCGGTGTCCGCATCCAGGTCGGCAAACGCGGGTTGTGCGGCCCAGCTGGCGGGCGCGTCCAGCACCCGGGTGAGCAGGTGCAGCATGTCGGCCACCGGGGCCTGGTAGGTCCACATCGCCAGCGTCTCTTCAGGCGGCAGGCCGCGCCGCGCCCAGGTAGGTCTCGATCACCCGCGGGTCCACCGCCAGGTCGTCGGCCGGGCCCTGCACCGAGAAGGCGCCGGTCTCCAGCACATAGCCGTGGTCGGCCACCTCCAGCGCGGCGCGGGCGTTCTGCTCGATCAGCAGGATGGACACACCCTGGCTGCGCAGGGCGTCGATGGTGCGGAAGATCTCGCGCACCACCAGCGGCGCCAGGCCCAGGCTGGGCTCGTCCAGCATCAGCAGCTTGGGCCGCGACATCAGGGCCCGGCCCACGGCCAGCATCTGGCGCTCACCACCCGACAGCGTGCCGGCCAGCTGGCTGCGGCGCTCCTCCAGGCGGGGAAAGAGTGTGTAGACCCGCTCCAGCTCACCGCGCCAGTTCGGCACCCGCAGCTTCATCGCACGGTAGCCGCCCAGCACCAGGTTGTCTTCCACCGGCATGCTGCCGAACAGCTCACGTTTCTCGGGCACCAGGGCCAGGCCCAGCATCACCCGTTCTTCCAGGCTGACATCGGCCAGGTCGGCGCCGTCGAACACCACCTGGCCGCGGCTGGGCAGCACGCCCATCAGCGCGTTCAGCGTGGTGGTCTTGCCGGCGCCGTTGGGGCCGATGATGGTGACCACCTGGCCTTGCGCCAGCTCGAAATCCAGGCCGCTCAGCACCTCGGCACGGCCGTAGCCGGCGTGCAGCGCCTTCACTTGCAAAAGAGGTGTGGCCATCAGTGTTCGGTTCCCAGGTAGGCGGCGCGCACGATGGGGCTGGCCTGCACCTCGGCCGGTGTGCCCTCGATCAGCCGGGTGCCGAACTCCATCACCACGATGCGGTCGGTCAGGCCCATCACGAAGTCCATGTCGTGCTCCACCAGCAGGATGCTCAGGCCCTCGGCCTTGAGCTGGCGCAGCACACCGGCCAGGGCCTGCTTCTCCTGGTGGCGCAGGCCGGCGGCGGGCTCGTCCAGCAGCAGCAAGGCCGGATCCGTGCACAGGGCGCGGGCGATCTCCATCAGCCGCTGCGGGCCCAGGGCCAGGTTGCCCGCCAGCTCGTGCATCTGGTGGGCCATGCCGATGCGCTGCAGCTGGGCCTCGGCCTCGGCGAACAGCCCACGCTCCTCGGCGCGGTCCAGCCGCAGCATGGCTTTCAGCGTGCCGCTGCGGCTGCGCAGATAACCCCCCAGGGCCACGTTCTCCAGCACCGTCATCTCCGGGATCATCTTCACGTGCTGGAAGGTGCGCGACATGCCGGCCTGGGCGATCTGGCGTGACGACAGCCCGCCCACGGCCTGGCCACGGAAGCGCACACCGCCCTTGGTCAGGCCCAGCACGCCGGTGATCAGGTTGAAGGTGGTGCTCTTGCCGGCGCCGTTGGGGCCGATCAGGCCGACGATGTCACCGGCACGGATGTCGAAGCTGATGTCGTTGACAGCCACCAGGCCACCGAACTCCTTGCGCACCGCCTGCACCTGCAGCAGCAGCTCACCGGGCCGTGGCTTGCTGCGGGCGGGCAGCGGCGCGGCGTTGCCCCAGTCCTTCAACCGTGCAGGCTTGGGGAAGCGCTTGGCGACGAAGCTCCACAGGCCTTCGGGCGCGTACTTCAGCACCACGATCATCACCACGCCGAAGACGATGACCTCGAAGTTGCCGCTGGTGCCGATCAGCTTGGGCAGCAGCACCTGCAGCTGGTCCTCCACCAGCTTGACCACGCCCGCGCCCAGGAAGGCGCCCCAGACATGGCCCACCCCCCCCAGCACCGCCATGAACAGGTATTCGATGCCCTTGTTGATGCCGAAGGGCGAGGGGTTCACCGTGCGCTGGAAGTGGGCATACAGCCAGCCCGAGAGGGCCGCCAGCACGGCGGCCAGCACGAACACCACCAGCTTGTAGCGGAAGGTGGAGATGCCCATGGCCTCGGCCATGGTAGTGCCGCTCTTGAGCGCACGGATGGCGCGGCCGGGCCGGCTGTCCAGCAGGTGGATGGCGGCCAGGGCCGCAGCCAGGGCAAAGGCCCAGATCAGCCAGTACATGCCCTTGCCGTCGTTCAACGCCAGGCCGAACACCGTGATGGGCGGCACGCCCATCAGGCCGTCGTACTTGCCCAGGAATTCCATGTTGGCCATGGTGTAGTTCAGCGCCAGGCCCCAGGCGATGGTGGCCAGCGGCAGGTAGTGGCCCGACATGCGCAGCGTGATGGCGCCCAGCACCAGGGCCACGGCCACGCTGAGCGCGATGCCCACCAGCAGGGTGAGCCAGGGCGAGATGCCCAGCTTGGTGGCCAGGAAGGCGGCGGTGTAGGCGCCCACGCCCACGAAGGCCGCCTGGCCGAAGGAGGTGAGCCCGGCCACGCCGGTCAGCAGCACCAGGCCCAGCGAGGCGATGCTGTAGAGCCCGATCATGTTGAGCTGGGTGATCCAGAACGCCGGCAGCGGCAGAACAGGCAACACCAGCAGCATGATGGCGGCGAAGGCATAGAAGCCGTAGCGGTGGAGCGCTTGCATGTCAGTGCTCCTCGGTGTGCGGGTCACGCAGGCTGCGCCACAACAAGACCGGCAGGATGGAACCGAACACGATCACTTCCTTGAAGGCACTGGCCCAGAACGAGCCGAAGCTTTCCAGCAGGCCGACCACCAACGCACCCAGCAGGGCCTGCGGGTAGCTGGACAGGCCGGCGAACACGGCGGCCACGAAGCCCTTCAGGCCGATGAGGAAACCTGAGTCGTAGAACACCGTCGTGGTGGGGCCGATCAGCAGGCCCGACAGCGCGCCGATGAAGGCCGCCACGGTGAAGGTGAGCGTGCCGGCCGAATCGGACGAAATCCCCTGCAGCCGCGCGCCCAGCCGGTTGACGGCTGTGGCCCGCAGCGCCTTGCCCTGCAGCGTGCGTTCGAAGAACAGCCACAGCGCCACGATCAGCGCCACCGACGCCAGGAAGATGATCACCGTCTGGCCGCTGAAGGCCAGCGGGCCCACCGTGAAGCGCTCGTCCCAGAAGCTGGGGTTGCGGAAGCCCTCGGCGCCGAAGAAGAACAGGCCCAGGCCTACCAGGGCGAAGTGCACGCCCACCGAGACGATCAGCAGCACCAGCACGCTGGCATCGGCCAGCGACTGGTAGGCCAGGCGGTAGATCAGCGGCCCGAAGGGCGTGACCAGGGCCAGGGTGAGCAAGGCCTGCAGCAGCAGCGGCAGCTTCTGCGGCGCGGCCCAGATGGCCAGCAGGGACACCAGCACCGGATAGACCACGAGGCCCGCCACCCGGCGCAGCAGCCGCGCCGGCGGCAGGTGGGCACGCAGCCCGGCCGCCAGCTCGGCCACGGCCGCCGCGGCGGCCATGATCAGCAGAAACCACACCGTGCCCGGCACCAGGCCCTGCTGCAGCATGGCCAGGGTGAGCGCGCCGAAGGCGACGAACTCACCCTGCGGGATGAAGATGACGCGGGTGACCGCGAACACCAGCACCGTGGCCAGCGCCAGCAGCGCATAGATGGCGCCGTTGGTGGCGCCGTCCAGCGCCAGGATGCTTGCGATCGAGAAGTCCATCACTGCCTTGTTGTCGTCCAGGCGACCGAAGCGTCGGCCGTGCCACTGCACCGGTCAAGCCAAGCGGACGCCGTGGAACCGGCTTCGCCGGGCCGCTGGGGTGCCTTGCAGGCCGCGTCGGGCTTTGCAGCCCGACCCTTCGCCAGGCAGCCAAGGTCCACTGGACCTTGGCTGTCCGGGCTCAGCCCCCCGGGGGGAGCGCCGCAGGCGCTTCGGGGGGGGGCCTTAGTTCGCGAGTGCCCAGTCGCCGTTCTTCACGGTCAGCATCACGCCGGTGTCCAGCGTGTAGCCCCAGTGGTTGTCCTTGGTCCAGTTCATCATGCCGTGGGCAAAGGGCGTGGGGCCCATGGTCTCGATGGCGTCCTTCAGCGCGGCGCGGAACTCCTTGCTGCCGGGCTTGGCCTTCTTCAGCGCCACCGGCAGCACCTTCTCCAGCACGATCTGCGCGTCATAGGCATGGCCGGCAAACTGGTTGGCGCTGTTGTTGCCGTAGGCCTTTTCGTAGCGGGCCACGAAGTCCTTCGCCAGCTTCTTGCTGGGGTGGCTGTCGGGCAGGATGTCACCCACCATGGCCGGGCCGGAGACCACGAACGAGCCCTCCACGTCCTTGCCGCCCACACGCATCAGGTCCATGGTGGCCGCGGCATGGGTCTGGTAGATCTTGCCCTTGTAGCCACGCTCGACGATGGCCTTGTGCGGCATGGCCGCGCCCGAGCCCGAGGCCACCACCAGCATGGCATCGGGGTTGGCGGCGGTGAGCTTCAGCGCCTGGGCGGTGACACTGGTGTCGGCACGGGCGAAGCGCTCGGTGGCGATGACCTTGATGCCGTTCTTCTCACCCTCGGCGGTGATGGCCTTGAGCCACAGCTCGCCGTAGGCGTCGGTGTAGCCCAGGAAGCCGATGGTCTTGACGCCCTGCTTCTTCATCAGGTTGACCATGGCATGGGCCATGACGTCGTTGCTCTGCGGCAGGCGGAAGGTCCAGCCGTCCTGCCCCGGCGGCAGGCCCACCGGGCTGGCGGCCAGCTGCGCCGTGCCGCTTTCGGCGGCCACCGCGGCCATGGGGCCGGCCACCGGCGTGGCGGCCGAGCCGATGATCAGGTCGACCTTGTCTTCGGTGACGAAGCGCTTGGCGTTCTGCACGCCCTTGGTGGGGTCGGTGGCATCGTCCAGCACGATCAGGTTGATCTTCTCGCCGGCGATGGTGGCCGGCCAGAGCTTGAAGAAGTTGCCCATCGGGATGCCCAGGCCGGAGGCCGGGCCGGTCAGCGGCAGGCTGATGCCGATGGTCACGTCGGCCAGGGCCGGCGCGGCGGCGGTGAGGGTGGCCAGGGCGGTGGCGGCGGCCACCAAAGTCTTGCGGAACAGCGTCATGGTGGATGTCTCCTACAGGGCTACAGGGGGCATCAGAGGCACAGGGCCTTGATGTCGTCGGGAACAGGAATGGCGCGGATGCGGTCGGGGTTGGCCGCATCGCGCACGCAGAAGGCACGCACCTCGGTGCCTTCGCAGATCAGGGTGTCGCCACGCCGGACCACGTGGCGCTGGCGGAAGGTCTTGGCAGCCCAGGATTCGACGCTGGTGTGCACCTCCAGCGTCTCGCCGTAGGTGGCTGCCTGGATGAACCTGGTGTGGATCTCCAGCAGCGGCGTGCCGATGATGCCGCGGGTCTTCACCAGCTCCCGCCAGGGCGGCACGCCGCAGGCCATGAAGAAGGCCAGGCTGGCGGTGTCCATCCACTTGCTGAAGTTGGGGAAGAACACGATGCCGGCCGGGTCGCAGTCGCCGAAGCAGACCTCGACACGGTGGATGTGGACTTTGCTCACCGCGGCGCCATGCGCAGCGCGCCATCCAGCCGGATGACCTCGCCGTTGATGTGCCCGTTGCGCACGATCTCCAAGGCCATCGACGCAAACTCGGCCGGGTCACCCAGGCGCTTGGGAAAGGGGATGCTGGCGGCCAGGCTCTGCTGCACGGCTTCGGGCAACTGCTTGAGCAGCGGCGTGGCAAAGATGCCCGGCGCGATGGTGCACACCCGCACGCCCCACTGCGCCAGGTCGCGTGCCAGCGGCAGGGTCATGCCCACCACGCCGCCCTTGCTGGCCGAATAGGCTTCCTGGCCCACCTGGCCGTCGAAGGCCGCCACGCTGGCGGTGTTGACCATCACACCCCGCTCGCCGCTGTTCAGCGCATCGGCCAGCGGCTCGGTGGTGGCGATGCGGGCGGCGGCCAGGCGGGCCACGTTGTAGGTGCCGATCAGGTTGATCCTGACCACGCGCTCGAAGTCTTCCAGCGGTGCGGGCTGCCCGTCCTTGCCGATGATGCGCTTGGCCGTGCCGATGCCGGCGATGTTCATCACGATGCGGGGCACGCCGTGGGCGGCGGTGGCGGCATCCAGCGCGGCGGTGACCGATTCGGAATTCGTCACGTCGCAGGTGCAGGCCAGGCCGCCAATGTCGGCCGCCACCCGCTGGGCATTGGCCGCGTTGACGTCCAGCACCGCCACCTTGGCGCCGGCCGCGGCCAGCGCACGCGCCACGGCCTCGCCCAGGCCCGAGCCCCCGCCGGTGACGATGGCGCTTTGTCCTTGGATCTGCATGTTCAACCTTTGTTGGGGAGGAGGAGAAAAGGGTCGGATGCGGCGCCTTCGTACAGCGCCTGCACCAGGGCGTCGCGGTGCTGCAGCACGGCGCGCTGGTTGATCGAGCCCTTGTCGGTGACCTCGCCCTTGTCGATGGACGGTGGCTCGGCCAGCACATGCAGGCGCGCCACCCGGCTGGCGCTGCCGGTGGAATCCCGCCACAGCCGGTCGGCCAGCTGCTGGAAGCGCGCACGCACCACCGGGTGGTGCAGCACCTCGGGCAGGGGCAGGTCCTCGCCCAGGCCGGCCAGCTTGCGGCATTCATCGGGGCGCGGGAACAGCAGTGCGCCCACGTCGTCGCGGTTGATGCCGGTGATCACCGCGTCCTGCACGAGCGGGTCGCCGGCGGCGATGATCTTGGCGCGCAGCGGGCCCACGCTGACGAAGGTGCCGCTGCTGAGCTTGAAGTCCTCGGCCGTGCGGCCGTCGAAGAACACGCCCTGCTGGATGTCGTCGGGGTCGATCAGGCGGCCGGCATCACCGGTGCGGTAGAAGCCCTCGTCGTCGAAGGCCTCGGCCGTCTGCTGCGGCGCACGCCAGTAGCCCGGCATCACGTTCGGGCCCTTGAAGCGGATCTCCAGCTTGCCGCCGGTGCCGGCGTCCTTCACCAGCTTCACCTCCACGCCGGGCACCGGCAGGCCGATGTGGCCGGAGCGGGTGTTGGTGCCCACCGCAAACATGCACGCCGGCGCGGTCTCGGTCATGCCCAGGCCGGTGAGCATGCGCAGGCGCTCGCCCACCGCCGCCTCGGCATGGGCGTCGAGCTTGTCCCACACCGCCTGGCTCAGGCCGGCACCGGCGAACATGAAGGCCTTGCAGCGGGAGAACAGCTTGTCGCGCAGCACCTTGTCGCCGTCCATCGCGAAGGCGATCTCCTCGAAGCCCTTGGGCACGTTGAAGTACACCGTGGGCGCGATCTCGCGCAGGTTGGCCAGGGTCTGTGCAATGCCCTTGGGCGTGGGCTTGCCGTCGTCGATATAGAGCGTGCCGCCGTTGTAGAGCGTGATGCCGATGTTGTGGTTGCCGCCGAAGGTGTGGTTCCAGGGCAGCCAGTCCACCAGCACCGGTGGTTCCTCGGCCAGGAAACCCATGCACTGGCGGATCATCTGCTGGTTGGCGCACAGCATGCGGTGGGTGTTGACCACGCCCTTGGGCGCCTTGGTGCTGCCCGAGGTGAACAGGAACTTGGCGATGCTGTCGGGGCCCACCGCGGCATGGGCGGCGGCCAGCGCCGGGCCGGGCTCGGCGGCCAGCAGGGCGTTGAAGCCCAGCACCCGGCGGCCGGCCAGCGGGCCCTCCACGGCAGCCTGGGCCGCACCCTCGGTCAGCACCACCGGCACCTCGGTCGGCAGCACCGTGGCGATCGCCTTGGCATAACGCGCATCCGACGCGAACACCAGGCCCGGCGTCACCACGCCCAGGATGTGGCGCAGCTTGCCGAAGTCCTGCGACACCAGGGAATAGGCCGACGACACCGGCACGAAGGGCACACCGGCCCACATGGCGCCCAGGGCCAGCGTCAGGTGCTCCAGATCGTTGTCGCTGAGGATGGCCAGCGGCCGTTCCACCGACAGGCCCAGGTCCAGCAGGGCCTGGCCCACGGCCTGGGCGCGCTGCAGCATCTGGGCATAGCTGATGCGAATCCACTGGCCGTCGGGTCCACGCCGCGCCACCAGGCTGCGGTCCGGGGCTTCGGCGGCCCACTGCTCCAGCGGGTCGGTCATGCGGTCGGGGAACCAGCGCAGCGCCTCGGTGGAGCGCAGCACCAGGCTGCCGTCGGGACGCTGCTCGGCGGTGGCGCTGACGCAGCCGCCGACGCTGGCGTCGCGGTACTTCGCGGCGCTCATGACTTGGTCACCTTCGCCGCCTTGCCTTCCAGGAAGGCGCGCAGCCGGGTCTGGGCCTCGGGCGTGTTGCTGGCGGCCGCGGCCATCAGCGATTCGGTGAACAAGCCCTCGCCGGGTGATTGCTCGACGATGCGCGGCAGCGCATGCATCACTGCAAACGCCGTCATCGGTGAATTGGCGGCCATCTTCTGCGCCAGGGCGATGCCCTTGGCCAGGCCCTGCCCATCGGGCACGCGGTACTGCACCAGGCCGGCGCGGTCGCCCTCGTCGGCGTCGTAGACCCGGCCGGTGAGCATCATGTCGGTCATGCGCGCCGTGCCCATCAGGCGCGGGATGCGCACCGAGCCACCACCGCCCACGAAGATGCCGCGCTGGCCCTCGGGCAGGCCGAAGTAGGCCGAATCCTCGGCCACGCGGATCTGGCAGGCAGCCGCCAGTTCCAGCCCGCCGCCCACCACCGCGCCATGCAGCACCGCCACCACCGGCACGGTGCCGAACTGGATGGCATCAAACGCCGCATGCCACATGCGTGAATGCAGGATGGCGCCCTGCATATCGCGCTGCACCAGTTCCGACAGGTCCAGCCCGGCGCAGAAGTGGTCGCCAGCACCGCTCACCACCACCGCCTTCACCGTGTCGGGGATGTTGATGAAGGTGGTGTGCAGCTGCTGCACCAGGCCGTCGCTGATGGCGTTGCGCTTGGCGGGGCGGTTCAGCTGCACATGCAGCACCGGGCCGGCCTGGCGGATGGCCAGCAGGTCCAGCGTGGCCAGCAGGCCGGAGACGGGGGCGAAGTCTGAACTCATCGTGGCGCCTGGGTGTGAAGTGGCGCAAAGATAGTTCAAAGTATGAACTTAATGACTAGGACAAACCCGAGGGTGCAAGCGTTCTGGCACGCGCAGAATTCGGGTTCACCAGAAGAATGCCATTGCTTTTGATTCGATTCCTTAACCATCAAGGCCCGCCATGAAGATCGACGACCTGATTGCCATCGACATCCACACCCATGCCGAGGTGTCGTGCTGGAACCCGTTCGACAACTACGGCGAGGAATACGACCGTGCCGCCGACAAGTACTTCGGCAGCAACCGCCGGCCCACCATCGCCGAGACGGTGGCCTACTACCGCGAGAAGAAGATCGGCCTGGTGATGTTCACCGTGGACAGCGAGAGCCAGCTGGGCCGGCGCCGCATCCCCAACGAGGAGATCTGCGAGGCGGCCCAGGCCAACAGCGACATGATGATGGCCTTCGCCAGCATCGACCCCCACAAGGGCATGATGGGCGCACGCGAGGCGCGGCGCCTGGTCGAGAGCCACGGTGTCAAGGGCTTCAAGTTCCACCCCACGGTGCAGGGCTTCCTGCCCTACGACCGCATGGCCTGGCCGCTGTACGAGGTGATCGCCGAGTACAAGCTGCCGGCCATCTTCCACAGCGGGCATTCGGGCATCGGCAGCGGCATGCGTTGCGGCGGCGGCCTGCGGCTGCAGAACAGCAACCCCATGCTGCTGGAAGACGTGGCCATCGATTTCCCCGACATGCAGATCGTCATCGCCCACCCCAGCTGGCCCTGGCAGGACGAGGCCCTGAGCCTGGCCCTGCACAAGCCCAATGTCTGGATCGACCTGAGCGGCTGGAGCCCGAAGTACTTTCCGGCCCAGCTGGTGCAGTACGGCAACACCCTGCTGAAGGACCGCATGCTGTTCGGCAGCGACTACCCGCTGATCACACCCGAGCGCTGGATGAAGGACTTCGACGAGGCCGGCTACAAGGACAAGGTCAAGCCGCTGATCCTGAAGGAGAACGCGATGCGGCTGCTGGGGTTGAAGCCGGGGTCGGCAGCGCCGGCCTGAGCGCCGCGGCCCGCGCGGCCAGCCAGTCTTCCAGCGCGCCCGCCGGCATCGGCCGGCCGATCCAGTAGCCCTGGCCCTTCTGGCACTGCAGGGCCTGCAGGATGGCGGCCTGGCCAGGTGTCTCGATGCCCTCGGCCACCGTGCCCATGCCCAGGCTTTGCGCCACCTCCACCGTGGCCTTCACCAGCGCGCGGTGGTGGGCGCTGGTTTCGAGCTGGCTGACGAAGCTGCGGTCGATCTTGACCAGGTCCACCGGCATCTGGTGCAGGCTGGACAAGGAGGAATAGCCGGTGCCGAAATCGTCCAGCGCCAGCGTCAGGCCCAGCGCCTTCAGCGCCTGCAGCTGGCTGCGCACCAGGTCGTCCTGCGCGGCCAGGCTCTCGGTCACCTCCAGCTGCAGCGCCTGCGGCGGCATGCCGCAGGCCTGCAGGGCGTGGTGCACCTGGGCCACCAGGTCGGCGTCGGTCAGCTGCGCGCGCGACATGTTGACCGACAGGCCCTGCGGCGCCAGCGCACCCAGCGCCTGCTGCCACTGCATGAACTGCTGGCAGGCCGCGCCCAGCACGAAGGCGCCCAGCGCGCCGATCAGGCCGGTCTGCTCGGCGATCTCGATGAAGGCCAGCGGCGGCACCGTGCCGCGCAGCGGATGGCGCCAGCGCACCAGGGCCTCGACGCCCACCGCCACGCTGCCGTCCAGCGGCACGATGGGCTGGTAGACCACGAACAGCTCACCCTGGGCCAGGGCCTGGCGCAGCTCGCGCTCCACCATGCCGCGGTGGGTGGCACGCGCCTTCATGGCCGGGTCGAACACCGCATGCCGGGCGCCGCCGGCGCGCTTGGCCTCGCGCATCGCGATGCCGGCGTCCTGCAGCACGCTGTCGGCATCGGCCGCTTGCGCACTGCCCACGGCCACGCCCACGCTGACACCCAGGTGCAGCAGCAGGCCGTCCAGCGGGTACGGCCGCGACAGGCTGTCAACCAGGCGCTGGGCGATGCGGTGCACATCGTCGGCGGCACGCAGCCCTTCGACCACCACCACGAACTCATCCCCGCCCAGCCGCGCGGCGGTGGATGCCGGCGGCACCGCCCGGCCCACCGCATCGCCCGGGCGCAGCGTGGCATGCAGACGCTGGGCCATCTGGCGCAGCAGCGCGTCTCCGGCGGCCGTGCCATGGGCCAGGTTGATCTGGTTGAAGCGGTCGGCGTTGATGAACAGCACGGCGAAGCGCTGCTCGGGGTCGGCTTGCTGGCCGGCCAGCGCGCGGCCGATGCGTTCACGCACCACCGCGCGGTTGGGCAGCGCGGTCAGGGCGTCGGTGCGGTGCACGTCGTGCAACTGCGTGGCCAGGCGCTGCTGCTCCTCGCGCACCGTGTGGCTCACGTCGCTGAGGCTGCCCATCAAGGTGTTGTCGTCCAGGCGCGTCAGGCTCAGGGCCAGGGTCTGCGCCGGCTGGCCGTCCGGGCCGCCGCCCAGCGGCAGGCGCAGCGCGTCACAGACCACGCTGCCCGGCGCGGTGTGCCGGGCGGCCAGGGCACGCAGGTCGGGCGCCAGCGGGGCCAGCACCTCGAACAGGTTGCCGAGGTTGCCATCCGGCGCCAGCGGCATCAGCAGCTGGGCCGACATCGGGTTGATCATGGTGATCTCGCCGTCGGGCCGGGCCTGCAGCAGGCCGATGGGCGCCCGGTACAGGAACTCGATCAAGGCCTCGTAGGCCACCGCCTCGGGGCTCATGGCGCAGGCCCCGTGCAGGCCGGCACGCTGTCTGCAGCACCATGGCGCAGGCCAGGCTGCCAACACTCGGCGCGGTTGCGTCCCAGTGTCTTGGCCGCATAGAGCGCCAGGTCGGCGCGCTTCATCAGCGCATCCAGGCCGTCCACATCGGCATCCATGCTGGCCACGCCGGCACTCACGGTGTAGACGATGGGCACACCGTCCACCTCCACCGCCTGCGCGGCCACCGTGCGGCACACCCGGTCGGCGGCAGCCAGCGCGCCGTCCAGCCCGGTGCCGGGCAGCAGCACCAAGAATTCTTCGCCGCCGCTGCGGGCCACCAGGTCCAGGTTGCGGAAGGTGGCCCCCAGGCCGGCGGCCAGGTGGCGCAGCACCGCATCGCCGGCAGCATGGCCGTGGCGGTCGTTGATCAGCTTGAAGTGGTCGGCGTCGAAGGCCACCAGCGACAGCGGCCGCGGCTGGCGCTTCCAGCGCTGCACCTCCAGTTCGGCGGCCTCGAAGAAGGCGCGGCGGTTGGCCAGGCCGGTGAGGTGGTCGCACAGCACCGAGCGGCGCAGCGCCTCGTTGGCCTCGCGCCGGTCGGTGATGTCGCGGATGATCAGGCTGTAGGCGCGCTCCTCGGGCCGCTGGTCGCCGGGTGCATGCAGCGGCGCGATCAGGCAGCTGCCCCAGAAGCGGCCACCGTCGGCGCGGCAGCGCCAGCCTTCGTCCAGCGCCCAGCCATTCTGGTCGGCCTCGTGCAGGCGGTCGGTCAGGCGTTGCGGCGGCAGCTGGCCCGGAGGGTAGAACACTGCCGCCGACCGGCCCAGCACGCTGTCGGCCTCGAAGCCGGTGAGCCGGGCGATGCTGGGATTGCTGCCGGCCACATGGCCGCCGGCATCCAGCGGCACCAGGGCGTAGTCGCTGATGCTGCTGGCGATGGTGTGGATCCAGGCCTGGCTGTGCTGCAGTGCGCGGTCGCGCCGCACGGCCTGGGTCACGTCGCCGAGCACCGCCATCAGGCGTTCGCTGTCCAGCTTGAGCAGGCTCAGCGACAGCACCTGCGGCGCGCCCGCGGCAGCCGCAGCACCCGTGCCGACGTGCAGCTGCATGCCATCGCAGACCATGCCATGGCTGTCGCTGAAGCCGGCCACGCGGTGCGCCAGGTCCGGCGCCGCGGCCTGCAGGGCGGTGAACAGGTTGTCCAGCGCGCCGTCCGGCACCAGGGGCATCAGCAGCTGGGCGCACAGCGGGTTGACCATCAGGATCTCGCCGTCCAGGCGGGTCTGCACCAGCCCGATCGGCGCCATGTACAGGAACTGGAGCAGCGCCTCGTGGTCCTGCGCAGTGTCGTCGTCCATGGCGGGCGGTCAGGCCGGGCGCTGGACCAGCACGTAGCGCATGCCCTCGCCGGGCTGGGACAGCAGGCGCAGCTTGACCTTGACCGGCCGCATGCGCAGCGTCAGCACGTAGTCGATGGTGGCATCGAGCGGCGTGGCCGCGGTGGCGGCGTCCACGAAACGCTGGGCCACCATGAAGTTGTTCATGCAGGGCGCCACCACGGTGAACAGCGGGTGGCCGAGCACGCGTTCCGGCGACAGCCCGGCCATCCTGGACTCGGGGGCGTTGTAGCGGCGCACCACACCGGCCGTGTCGATGCCGATGACACCGAACTCCAGCGCGTCGAGCTCAGGGTCGGTGGCCTGTTGCAGCGCCGGCATCAGCGCGTCGTCGGTGAAATGGAGGCTTTGCAGGGTGGACATGGCTGGGCTCGGTGGAGCGCCCGCGCAGGGGCCGGGCGGCGTGGACACGCGGCATGCGGGCCACCGTGCACAGTGCACGCCCGCCTTGCCGCCATGCCTGGCTTATCGGCACGCCGGCACCGAACCTGAGCGCCCTGCCCCAGTCACCATCCGCCAACCCAGTCAGGTCATTTGGCGCCGTAGCTGGCCGCCATGCCGGCGCGCACGTCGTTCTGCACCCCATAGGGCGGGATGGGATAGCGCAGGCCGTTGGCCGACAGGCGCTTCAGGCCTTCCACCGCCTGGGCCAGCTGGGCGGGTTGGAGCGCCATCAACAGCTCGTCGTCGGGCACGCCGCCATAGCGCCGCTCGGGAAAACAGGGCAGCGCCAGGCTGGGCTCGCCGGTGGCCAGCGCCCGGCCCCAGCTGTCGGCACAGGCCGATTCACCCACGGCGCCCCATTCCAGCTTCTTGTAGCCGGCCCATTGCAGGCCGTTGACCAGCAGGATCATCTGCGCCGGGTTGGCATAGACCAGGGCGATGTGCGGCGCGGGCAGGCGGCCGGCGGCCAGCGGCGACACCGCCATGGCCTGGTAGCGGCCATGCGGCACGCAGGTCATGGCCTGCTGGTGCGCCGCGGCATCGGCCGCGGTGGCGAACCACACGCCGGTGAAGGCCTGGCCAGCCCGGAACGCCGCGTCCTGCGGTGCCAGGCCGATCACCGCGCCGCACTGCTGGCCCACCAGGTCGTCCATGGTGATGCCCACGGTGAAACCCAGGCGCGCAGCCTGGCCCACGATCTGGTCGGTGGTGTGCACCGTGCCCTTGGGCCGGCGGATCTTGGGCACGGCCAGCATCTCGTCCACCCGCTCGAACAGCTGCATGGCGATGGGCGTGGTCTTGAGCCGCAGCAGGCGGAACAAATCGTCGACCAGGGCGGGCAAATCGAGGGCGGGGGCGTCGGTCATGGTGGCACCTGGGCTGTGGAGCATGGCCGCATCATGCAGGCCGCAGCCGGCGGCGATAGCGCGCAGGCGACAGCCCAGGACACGCCGCGGCGGCGCCGTCCTACACCACCGCAGGCCGGCGGCCGATGCGGCCCGCCGCAGGTGCTTTCTACAGTGGCTGCATGCCGGCCGGTGCAGCATCCCGCTGCACCGGGGCGGCGCTGCCAAGGACACACACCATGCTGAAGTGGGCCGTCATCTTCGCCGTCATCGCCGTCGTCGCCGGCCTGCTGGGCTTCAGCGGCGTGGCCGCCGGCGCTGCCGGCATCGCCAAGTTCCTGTTCGTCGTCTTCCTGGTGGTCTGCCTGGTGCTGTTCGCCCTGGTGCTGCTGGGCGTGGGCGCCATCAAACGCTGATCCGCGCACGCCCGCTGCGACCTGCTGCCCCAACCGCCAGAGGTCGGCGACAAGGACCCCACCACCCGCCGCATGCTGGAAGCCATGCTCGCCGACGAAGAAGCGCATGCCGGCGAGATGAAGGACCTGCTGGAGGAGTGACCCCCGACAGCGGCAAACGGCCTCACTGGATGAGGCCGTTCTTCAGCGCGTAGTAGGTCAGGTCGCTGTTCGAGGCCAGTCGCAGCTTCTCCATCACCCGGGTGCGGTAGGTGCTGACGGTCTTGACCGACAGCGACATGCTGTCGGCCATGTGGCTGATGGTCTCGCCCTTGGCCAGGCGCAGGAAGACCTGGAACTCGCGCTCCGACAGCTGTTCGTGCAGCGGCTTGTCGAGCTGGCCGCCCAGGTTGTCTGCCAGCAGCTCGGCCACCCCCGGCGTGATGTACTTGCGCCCGCGGTAGACCGTGCGGATCGCCTTGGCGATCTCCTCGGGATCACACTCCTTGTTGAGGTAGCCGCTGGCGCCCTGGCGCAGCAGCGTGGTGGCGTAGTGCGCTTCCGGGTAGCCGCTGAGGATCAGCACCGCCAGGTCGGGCGCACGGGCCTTGATCGCGGCCAGCGCATCCACGCCGCTCTGGTCGGGCATGGACAGGTCCATCAGCACCACGTCCACGTCACCGCGGCGCACCAGGTCCAGTGCCTCGCGGCCGGTGCCGGCCTCCCCCGTCACGCGCAGGTCCACCTGCTCGCCCAGGAACTGGCGCAGACCGGCGCGCACGATGGCATGGTCGTCCACGATCACGACACGAATCACGCTGCGTTCCTCCTGGGGATGCTGGTCTGCGACCAGTGTAGGACCGGGGTCGCGCCAATGCTGTAGGCCGGCGCCTACATGCAGTTGCGGCACCCGCCCGCGCCGTTCCCGACAGGGCCTGCCTACAGTCGCTTCTCACCGCAATCCCGCTGCGCCGCCAGGTCGGCCAAGCGGCCTAACCCCTGAAAGGAACCCGCCATGTCCAGCCCCAACACCAGCAAGCTGCCCTTCCGGTCCCTGCTCATCGCCGCCGCCGCCGCCATGGCCCTGACCGCCTGCGGCCGCAACGACGAGCGCACGGTCGGCGAAGCCGTCGACTCCAGCATCGCCAAGTCCGAGCAGGCCGCGGCCGACGCCAGCAAGAACATCCAGCAAGGCGCCGCCGAGGTCAAGGCCGACGCCAGCGCCGCCGCCGACCGCGCAGGCCAGGCCGTGGCCAACGCCACCGACAAGGCCGGCACGGCGGTCGAGAAGATGGCAGACAAGGTGAGCGACAAGGTCAGCGACGCCGGCATCACCGCCAGCGTCAACGCCGAGCTGGCCAAGGACGAGACCCTGAGCGCGCTGCGCATCAACGTCGACACCGTGGATGGCAAGGTGTCGCTGCGTGGCACGGCCCCCAGCAGCCAGGCACGTGAACGCGCCACCATGCTGGCCAAGGCCGTCAAGGGTGTGTCGTCGGTGGACAACCAGCTCGACGTGCGCGGCTGATGCGCTGAAGCACAGCGACCCACCAACCCAGCCACCGAGAGGCCCGTGATGCAGCGCTGGACCAGCCCGGCCTATGCCGCCGTCGTGATCGCCTCGCTGCTGAGCGCAGCGCTGCAGCCCGGCCGTGCGGAAGCACCGGCGCACAACGATGCCCTGCTGGCACTCGCCAGCTGGGGCGGCGATGCGCTGCCGCCCGCCCCCCAGACCAGCCCGGGCCTGACGCCAGCACCAGCCCGCCAGGCCAGCGCACCGCAGCCCCGCCATTGAGATCCGAGACCCCACCATGACTCCCACTGCCGCCGCCCTGCGTCACCCCGCCTCCGCGCTGGCTGACCATTCCCGCTCGCTGACCCGCCACCTCGGCCAGTGCCGGGCGGCGCAGACCCGGCTGCTGCGGGCTGCGGCCTGGGCCGAACTGGCCCATGGCCTGGTGGCACCACGCTTCGTCACCACCGTCAGCGTGGCTGCCGCGGTGCTGCTGCTGTGCAGCTGGTGAGCCTGTGGGCACCGCTGTCGGCCAGCCCCATGCGGGACCTGATCCCACGCGCGCCACCGCACGCAGCCTGCTGAACGACGGCCTGGCGACGCTGGCGCCGCCACCCGGGCGCACCGAGCCGCCGATCCGCGCCCTGCTGTTCGGGCCGGCGCGCTTTGCACAACACGGCCAGAGCCTGGCCGCCACGCACGAGGTGCTGGCCGCAGGCAGTGCCAGCCAGGCGTTTTTCCCCCGGCTGCAGGACAACGTGAACGCGCTGCGGCGTGCCCGCGGGCTGCTGGAGCAGCACGCGCGCGAAGGCCTGCACCTGGGGCCTGGCGCGCAATGGCTGCTGGACAACACCAGCCTGTTGGACGACCAGCTGGCCACGGTGCGGCACAGCCTGCCACGCAACTTCTTCCGCCTGCTGCCGCGCCTGCGCGACGAGCCCCTGGCCGGCCTGCCGCGCATCTACGGCGTGGCCTGGGCCTGGGTGGCCCACACCGACTCCGGGCTGGACCTGCAGCTGATGGAGGCCTACCTGCGTGGCTACCAGCAGCAGCGCGCCCTGACCCTGGCCGAGCTGTGGGCGCTGCCCAGCACGCTGCGGGTGGTGCTGCTGGAGAACCTGCGCCGCCTGGCCGAGCGCGCCGCGCTGCAGCAGCTGGCGCGCGACGCTGCACACCAGTGGCTGGACGGCCCGGATGCGCAGCGCCAGCACGAGGACCTGGATGCGCTGTGCGCCCAGCTGGAACAGCACGGCGTGGCCGAGGTCTTCCTGCTGCAGCTGCACCAGCGCGAGGACGTGCTGCCGCCCGACGAAGGCCGCAGCCTGCAGGCCTGGCTGTCGCTGCAGGGCGCGGAGTTCGCGGCGCTGCAGGCACGGCTGCAGGCCGAGGCCACCGAAGACCACCAGAGCATCCGCAACGCCATCACCACGCTGCGCAGCCTGGACCGTGTGCCCTGGCGTGCGCTGTTCAACCGCAGCTGCGCGGTGATGCAGACCATGGCCGGCTGCGCCGTGCATGCCGCCGAGCGTGAGGACTGCCAGGACGGCACCCTGCACGCCATCGAGCGCCTGGCGCGCCGCAGCGGCCGCAGCGAGACCGCGGTGGCGCAGGCGCTGTGTGCCTGCGCCGCCCGCGCACCCGACGCCCATGCCCCCGAGGCCGCTCCGGCGTTCTGGTGGTCGGGCCCGGGCCAGGCCGAGCTGCACCGCACACTCGGCCTGCGCCCGCCCATGTGGCAGCCCGGCAGCCCGGTGTGGCAGCGCCACGCCGCCCGGCTCTACCTGCTGGCGCTGGCGCTGCTGGCGGGCGGCGCCACTGCCTGGCTGCTGCGCCACCATGCCGACCCCGCAGCGTCCTGGCCGCTGCTGGCGCTCACCGCCCTGCTGCTGCTGGGCCCGCTGGGCGAGGCCGTGGTGGCCATCGCCAACCGCTGGATCAGCGAATCGGTGCAGCCCACCCGGCTGCCGCGGCTGGCGCTGGCCGACGGCATCCCGGCCGAGCACCGCGTGCTGCTGGTCGTGCCCAGCATGCTGACCAGCCCGGGCGCCATCAGCGCACTGGCGCTGCAGCTGGAGCAGCACCACGCCGCCAACCGCGAGGATCAGGCGCAGTTCGCCCTGCTCAGCGACTGGCCCGATGCCGACCGCGCCCAGGGCCGGCCCGACGACGCTCCGCTGCTGGCCTTCGCCGCCCACACGCTGGAGCAGCTCAATGCCCGCCACCCGGTGGCCCCGGGCGAGCCGCCGCGCTTTCTGCTGCTGCACCGCGCACGCAGCTGGAGCGAATCGGAGCAGCGCTTCATCGGCTGGGAGCGCAAGCGCGGCAAGCTGGAACAGCTGGTGGCCTGGCTGGCCACCGCGCCGGCGGCGGCAGACACCGCCTCGCCCTTCGTCGACCTGGGCCCGCTCAGCCGCTGCCGCAGCGGCATCCGCTACATCGTCACGCTGGACGGCGACACCGACCTGCCACCGGGCCAGCTGCGCGCCCTGGTGGGCGTGGCCGCCCACCCGCTGAACCAGCCGCGCATCGACCCGGTGCAGCGCCGGGTGGTGTCGGGCTACGGCATCCTGCAGCCACGCGTGGTCACGCCGCTGCCCACGGCCAACACCTTCACCTGGTACCAACGGCTGTTCTCCGGCCAGTGCGGGCTGGACCCGTACAGCGCCGCCAGCTCCGAGATCTACCAGGACGTGTTCGGCGAAGGCACCTACACCGGCAAGGGCCTGCTGCATGTGCAGGCCATGCAGGCCGTGCTGCACCAGCGCCTGCCCGAGGGCCAGGTGCTGAGCCACGACCTGCTCGAGGGCAGCCTGCTGCGCTGTGCCGGCGTGTCCGACATCAGCGTGGTGGAAGACGCGCCGGTGCATGCCGACGTGGCCAACTCCCGCCTGCACCGCTGGACCCGTGGCGACTGGCAGCTGCTGCCCTTCCTGGCGCGGCCGCGGCAGTGGCCGCTGGCGGCCATCAACCGCTGGAAGATGCTGGACAACCTGCGCCGCTCGCTGGTGGCACCGCTGTCGCTGGCCCTGCTGCTGCTGGTGCTGGCCAGCGGCGTGCTGCCGCTGGGCGTGGCCCTGCTGGTGGTGGCCGCCGCCTTCAGCGCCGGGCCGCTGCTGGGTGCCGTGGCCGGCCTGGCGCCGGGGCGTGACGACATCGCGCTGCTGCGCTTCTTCCGCCTGGCCGGGGGGGACCTGGTGCGTACCCTGGGGCTGGCGCTGTGGCAGCTGGCCCTGCTGCTGCAGCAGGCGCTGCTGTTCGGTGACGCCATCGTGCGTGCGCTGTGGCGCCAGGCCGTCAGCCACCGCCATCTGCTGGCCTGGACCACGGCCGCGGCCGCCCAGGCCGCCGCCCAGCAGCAGCTGCGCCCGCTGTTGCGCCAGCACCGGCGTGTGCCCCTGGCCGCTGCCGCGCTGGCCGCGCTGCTGGCTGCAGCCGCCTGGGCCGGCGCACCGGTGCCGGCCATCGCCGTGCCATTGCTGGCGCTGTGGGCTGCCGCGCCGCTGTGGATCTGGCTGGCCAGCCAGGCCCGGCCGCTGCCGCGCCGCGACCGGCTGGACAGCAGCCAGCGCCAGTGGCTGCTGGGCGTGGCGCGCGACACCTGGCGCTTCTACGAGCGCCATGTCACCGCCGAGGACAACCACCTGCCGCCCGACAACGTGCAGATGAGCCCGCACCAGATGGTGGCGCACCGCACCTCGCCCACCAACATCGGCCTCTACCTGCTGGTGGCCACCTCGGCCCATGCGCTGGGCTTCATCGGCCGCAGCGGCCTGATCCAGCGCCTGACCGCCACGCTGGAGACGCTGGAGCGCCTGCCGCGCCACCGCGGGCACTTCTACAACTGGATCGACACCCGCACGCTGGAGGTCCTGGCCCCGGCCTACGTCTCCACCGTGGACAGCGGCAACTGCTCGGGCCACCTGCTGGCGGTGGCCCAGGCCTGCCGCGAGCTGGCGGCCACCAGCCCGTCGGCCCAGCACTGGCCGCGGGCGCTGGTGGCCTCCCGCGGGCGGCTGCAGGCGCTGCAGCCGCTGCTGGACAGCGCCGGCGGCATGCGCGCCCTGGCCAGCCTGGTCAGCCTGGCCACGCTGCCGGACCAGCGCAGCGAGCGGCTGGCACTGCAGGCCACGCTGGCCGCGGCCCGCAGCGAACTGGATGCACTGTGGCGGCCCGATGCCGGCGACACCCCCGCGGCCGCCGACGACACCGCGCTGTGGCTGCTGCACGACCACCTGGCCCTGGTGGACGCGGCGCTGCAGGACGCCGACGCCGACGTGGCGCACCAGAACCTGACCCTGCTGTCCATCGCCGACAGCCTGCGCGCCCTGGCCCTGGCGCCCGACTACGGCATGCTCTACGACCCCCAGCGCAAGCTGCTGCACATCGGCTACCGGGTCGAGAGCCAGCAGCTGGACGACAGCCACTACGACCTGCTGGCCAGCGAATCGCGCCTGACCAGCCTGGTGGCCATCGGCAAGGGCGACGTGCCGGTGGAACACTGGGCGGCGCTGGGCCGGCCCTTCTTCGCCTGCGGCAGTGCGCTGGGGCTCAAGTCCTGGTCGGGCTCGATGTTCGAGTACCTGATGCCCTCGCTGGTGCTGGACGAGCCCATCGGCAGCGTGCTGCACCAGGCCACCCGCAGCGCGGTGCGCGCCCAGCAGGACGAAGCCCTGCCGCATGGCACGCCCTGGGGCATCAGCGAATCGGCCATCGCCGGGCAGGACCACACCCTGGCCTACCAGTACGGGCCGCAGGGCGTGCCGCGGCTGGCGCTGCGCCGCACGCCGGTGGACGAACGGGTGCTGGCGCCCTATGCCAGCATGCTGGCCCTGGTGGTGGCTCCCCTGGCTGCGCTGGAGAACCTGCGCACCCTGCAGGCCCAGGGTGCACGCCGCGGCCTGGGCTTCATCGAGGCCATCGACCACACGCCGCAGCGCCAGGTGGACGGCAGCAGCCAGGTGCTGGTGCACACCTTCATGGCCCACCACCAGGGCCTGTCGCTGGTGGCCGCCGCCGACGTGCTGACCGAGGGCAGTGCCCGCCGCTGGGCCATGGCCGACCCGGTGCTGCGCGCCACGGCCGTGCTGCTGCACGAGCGCGCCCCGCGCGAGGTGCCCCAGCTGCAGGACCCGCCACGCCTGCCACCACCCCGCCGCACCCGCGCCGACCGCCTGGTGGCCGAGCTGGACCCGCTGGACGAGGCCCTCACCACCACCCATCTGCTGGGCAACGGCCGCCATGCGGTGCTGCTGCGCAGCCATGGCGGTGGCCACAGCCTGTGGGACGGCGTGGGCCTCAGCCGCGCCCAGGACGATCTGCTGCGCAGCGACCAGGGCCACTGGTTCTACCTGCAGCGCGCGCCCGGCCAGCCCTGGCACAGCATCACCGCCCACCCGGCGCCCGACCCGGTGGCGCGCTACAGCACCCGCCTGCAGGCCGACCGCGTGGTGTTCGACGCGCAGTGGCCAGGCCTGCACAGCCGCTGCACCGTCTGGGTCAGCCCCGAGGAAGACTGCGAACTGCGCGAGCTGCAGCTCAGCAACGCCGGCCACCAGCCGCTGACGCTGCAGCTGGCCACCTACGCCGAGATCACGCTGGCGCCGCCGCGTGCCGACGAGGCCCATCCGGCCTTCTCCAACCTGTTCGTGCAGGCGCGCTGGCAGGCCGACGCACAGGCGCTGTACTTCTGCCGCCAGCCCCGCCTGCCCGACGAGCAGGCGGTGCATGCGGTGCATTTCCTCGCCAGCGGCGAGGCCGGGGTCGAGGTGCTGCCCTGCGCCGACCGCGCGGCCTGGATCGGGCGCCACGGCAGCCCGGCGCGGCCGCTGGGCCCGGTGGCCGATGCCAGCCTGCCGCACCCGGCGCTGGCCGGGCCGGGCAGCACCGGCGGCATGGCCAGCGGCCAGCTGGACACCGGCCTGGACCCGGTGGCCGTGCTGCGCCTGCAGGTGACGGTGCCGGCCGGCGGCGCGGTGCGCCTGGTGTTCTGCACCGCGGCCAGCCGCTCGGCCGAGGCGCTGGACGCCCTGGTCGACCGCTACCGCCAGCCCAGCCAGACGCTGCGCAGCTCCAGCATGTCGCACACCATGGCCGGCATCCGCCTGCGTGAGCTGGGCTTCGACACCGACACCTGGACCGCGCTGCTGCGGCTCAACACCTTGCTCACCGCGCTGGTGCACCGCGATGCCGGCACCCTGGTGCGCGGCCGGCCCGGTGCCCCCGCGCCGCGCTGCGACCGGCGCCTGCTGTGGCGCCACGGCGTGTCGGGCGACCGGCCCATCCTGCTGGTGTCGATCACCGGCGAGGACGGCCTGGGCCTGGTGCAGACGCTGAAGAAGGCGGTGCGCCACTGGACCGGCTGCGGCGTGGGCGTGGACCTGGTGGTGCTGAATGCCGAGCCGGTGTCCTACCTGTCGCCGGTGCAGCGCCAGCTGCAACAGCTGCAGGAGCGGCTGCGCCAGCAGACCGAGGCCCTGCCCGCCGCGACGCGCGGCGTGCTGCACCTGCTGGCCGATGCCGGCCTGCCCGAGGACGAGCGCCTGACGCTGCAGCTGCTGGCCCGCGCCCGGTTCAGCGCCGACGGCCGCTCGCTGGCGCAGCAGATCGACCGCCTGGTCGAGGACCACCAGCGCGACGCCCAGCGCCGCCGCAGCCAGCCCACGCTGCCGCTGCTGCCGCGCTGGCCCGAGGGGCGGGGCCGCCCGGCGGTGCAGGCCCCCGCGCACAGCTTCCGCGGCCCGCTCAGCGACGTGGTGTTCACGCTGCAGCCGCAGAGCCTGCCGGCACGGCCCTGGATCAACGTGCTGGCCAATCCGCAGTTCGGCACCCAGGTGTCCGAGGTGGCCAGCGGCTTCACCTGGGCCGGCAACAGCCGCATGCACCAGGTCACTGGCTGGTCCAACGACCCGCTGCGCGACACGCCGGCCGAGTGGCTGCTGCTGCACGACCTGGACACCCGGCGGGTGTGGCCGCTGGGCCAGGCCCTGCTGGGCGGCAGCCCACGCGAGGTGACGCATGGCCTGGGCTACACCCGCATGCAGCAGCGCCTGGACGGGCTGGACGTGGTCCTCACCTGGGCCGTGGACCCCGAGGCCGCGGTGAAGCAGCTGCAGGTGGAGATCCGGCAGGCCGCCGGCCGCCCGCGCCGGCTGCGCCTGGTGGCCGTGGCCGAATGGCAGCTGGGCGGCCAGCGCAGCGAGCGCCTGAGCGTGACCACCCGCGCCAGCCGCTTCCAGCCCGAGGCGCCCGGCGCCGGCCTGCCGTCCCAGGCAGGCACCTGGGCGCTGCAGGCCACGCAGCTGGACCACCAGGGCGGCTTCGGCGGCGCCACCGCCTTCCTGGCCTGGCGCACGCCCCAGCCGGGTGACCTGGGCGGTGCGACCACGGCCCCGCAGCTCGACGACGACGACTGGACCTGCGACCGCCGCGAGCTGCACGATGCCAGCGGCAGCATGGTGCTGTCGGCCACGCTGGGCCGGGCCCAGGGCAGCGGCCTGGACCCCTGCGCCGTGCTGGGCCGCAGCCACAGCTGCAGCCCAGCCCAGCCACTGCGCCTGACCCTGCTGCTGGGCCATGCCGACAGCCCCGAGGCCGCCACCCAGCTGCTGGCGCGCAGCTGGGCGCTGGACCCGGCGCAGCGCCTGGCCAGCCAGCGCCAGCAGTGGCAGCAGCTGCTGGCCCCGGTGCAGGTGGCCACGCCCGATGCGGCCTTCGACGCGCTGACCAACCACTGGCTGCCCTACCAGACCGTGGTCTGCCGGCTGTGGGCACGCGCCGGCTTCTACCAGGCCGGTGGCGCCTTCGGCTTCCGCGACCAGCTGCAGGACGCCATGGCCATGGTCAGCCGCGCCCCGGCGCTGCTGGCCCAGCAACTGCGCCTGAATGCCAGCCGCCAGTTCCCCGAGGGCGATGTGCAGCATTGGTGGCACATGCCCGGCGGCGCCGGCGTGCGCACGCATTTTTCCGACGACCTGCTGTGGCTGCCCTATGCGCTGGCGCTGTACCTGGAACGCACCGGCGACCAGGCGCTGCTGGATGAGCAAATCCCCTTCCTGCGCGGCCAGGCCGTGCCGCCCGGCCAGGAAGACATCTACGAAACCCCGCAGCCCGACGCCGGCGAGGCCACGCTGTACGAGCATGCGGCGCGCGCCATCGACCACAGCCTGCGGGTGGGCCAGCACCAGCTGCCGCTGTTCGGCACCGGCGACTGGAACGACGGCATGAACCGCGTGGGCCATGGCGGCCAGGGGGAATCGGTGTGGCTGGCCTGGTTCCTGTGCAGCGTGGTCGAGGCCATGCTGCCGCTGGCGCGCCAGCGTGGCGACCAGGCCCGCGTGCTGGCCTGGTCGGCCGCACGCCAGGGCTGGCAGACAGCGCTGGACGATGCCGGCTGGGACGGCCAGTGGTACCGCCGCGGCTTCTTCGACGACGGCTCGCCGCTGGGCAGCGCGGCCAATGCCGAATGCCGCATCGACCTGATCGCCCAGGCCTGGGCGGTGCTGTCGGGCGCCGGCCAGCCGCAGCGTGCCCGCCAGGCCATGGCCAGCGCCAGCCGGCACCTGGTCGACCACGGCCAGGGCGTGGTGCGCCTGCTCGACCCGCCGCTGCAGCATGCCCGGCCCAGCGCCGGCTACATCCAGAGCTACCCACCCGGGGTGCGCGAGAACGGCGGGCAGTACAACCATGCCGGCGTGTGGGCGCTGATGGCGCTGGCGCGGCTGGGCCAGGCCGATGCCGCCTGGCGGGTCTACACCCTGCTGAGCCCGGCACACCGGTGGACGGCCGACCTGCCCGGGCAGGGCGAGCGCTATGCGCTGGAGCCCTATGTGATGGCGGGCGATGTCTACACGCAGCCGCCCTGGGTGGGGCGTGGTGGCTGGAGCTGGTACACCGGCTCGGCCGGCTGGCTGGCCCGTGCGGGCGTGGAATCGGTGTGCGGCGTGGTGCTGGCCAACGGCCAGCTGGTGGTGCGCCCGGCCATCCCGTCGCACTGGCCCCAGGCCGAGGTGCAGCTGCAGCACGGTGGCAAGACGGTGCGGGTGCTGGTCTGCCACGACGAGGCCCTGCGCGCCATGGCGCTGCGCCGCTGGCCCCAGTCCCGGCCGGTGGCGCCCGGCATGCCGCAGGCCTGGGCCACGCTGGCCGATGGTGCGCTGCTGGTGGTGCGCCAGCCGCCGCCTGCCGCCGGCGGTGCAGGCGGTGCAGGCGGCGATGGCACCACGGATGGCACGGTGGTGCGCCCAGCCGATGCCGGCCCGGCGCAGGACGCCCCGGCCGAGCCCAGCCGGGTCGTGCTGTAGGGCCGGCGCTGTCGGACACCGCCGACGCCAGCACCCGGTGGCCGCCGCTGGTGCAGCGCCGCCGGCTGCGGTGTGATGGCGGTTTGTTCGTTTGATCGGCGCGCACCATGCACCCCTTCCAATGCCCGCAGTGCAGCGGCACCGTGTTTTTCGAGAACGACCAGTGCACCCGCTGCGGCAGCCTGCTGGGCGTGGCGCCCGCCAGCGCCAGCATGCTGGGCTGGGCGGCCGGCAGCCCACCGCCACAACCGGCCTGCGCCAACCGCGACACCGAGGCCCGCTGCAACTGGATGTGCGACAGCGGGGACGGCCAGGCGCTGTGCCGCAGCTGCCGCCTGACCCAGGTGCTGCCGCCGCTGGACGTGCCCGGCAACGGCGCACGCTGGCGCACCATCGAGCAGGCCAAGCGCCGCCTGGTGTTCACGCTGCTGGGCCTGGGCCTGGGGCTCGAGCCCAAGACCGGCCCCGACGACACCCAGGGCCTGGCCTTCCACCTGCTGGCCAGCCAGAGCGGCGGACCGCCGGTGAAGACCGGGCACGAAAACGGCACCATCACCCTGGACGTGGCCGAAGCCGACGACGACCACCGCGAGGCCGAGCGGGTGCGCCTGAACGAGCCCACCCGCACCCTGCTGGGCCATCTGCGCCACGAGACCGCGCATTACCTGCAGTGGCGCTGGATCGCCGGCACCGCCGCCGACCAGACCTGCCGCGACGCCTTCGGCGACGAGACCGCCGACTATGCCCAGGCGCTGGCGCGGCACTACGCCGAAGGCCCGCCCGCCGACTGGCCGCAGCAGTACGTGAGCGCCTATGCCAGCGCCCACCCCTGGGAAGACTGGGCCGAGACCTGCGCCCACTACCTGCTGATGCTGGACGCGGTGCAGACGGCCGGGGCCTGGGGCCTGCAGCTCAACGGCCACCTGGGCGTGGCGGTCGAACCCATTGCGCTGGACGACGCCCCGCAGGCGCGCGACCTAGTGCTACAGCACTGGCTGCCGGTGGCGCAGTTCCTGACGGCGATGAACCGCAGCCTGGGCCAGCGCGACAGCTACCCCTTCCTGCTGCCACCGGCGGTGCTGCACAAACTGGAGGTGGTGCAGACCCTGCTGCGCGGTGCGGCTGGAGCACCGGCGCCGCAGCCGGGCTGAGGCCCGCCGGAGATCCACCCGAGGTCCGCCCCGATTGCACCCTGGTGCAGACTGACGCCCGCCGGCCGGCCCCAGGCCGGCCCCACCTGGAGTAGCCCGTGCCCATCCTGGCAACGCTGGACCCCCGCACACTCTTCGACGCCTCGCCCAATCCCTATGTGCTGCTGGACACCGAGCTGCGCATCGTGGCGGCCAACCAGGCCTATCTGCGGGTGACCATGCGTGACGCCACCAGCCTGCTGGGCCGCGTGCTGTTCGATGCCTTCCCCAGCGCGCCCGATTCACCGCACGGGCGGCAGCTGCGCCAATCCTTTGCGCGGGTGCTGGCCCAGCGCAGTGCCGACCAGCTGGCCAGCATCCACTACCCCATCCCACGCGCCGACGGCGGTTTCGACGACCGCTACTGGAGCGCCACCCACACGCCCCTGCTGCACCCCGACGGCAGCGTGCGCTTCATCCTGCAGCACACCGAGGACGTGACCGAGCTGGTGCAGCTGCGCGCACAGGTGGCGCCGCTGAGCACCACCGCCGCCCACCTGGGGCAGCGCGCCAGCGCCGTGGCCGCGGCCAACCTGGCGCTGGGTGCCGAGCGCGACGTGCTGCGCCAGATGTTCGAGCAGACACCGGGCCTGCTGGCCGTGATGCGCGGGCCCGACCATGTGCTGGAGATCGTCAACACCGCGCTGCACCAGCTGTTGGGCGAGCGGCCGCTGCTGGGGCTGCCGGTGCGCCAGGCCCTGCCCGAGCTGGAGGGCCAGGGCTATTTCGACTGGCTGGACCAGGTCTACCGCAGCGGTGAACCCTTCAGCGGACGCGATGTGCAGGCGCTGCTGCGCCGCCGCCCGGGCGGCCCGCTGGAGGCCCGCCGTGCCGACTTCCTGTACCAGCCGCTGCGCGACGCCGACGGGCGGGTGCAGGGTGTGATGATGCAGGGCCAGGACATCACCGCCCAGGTGCGGGCCCAGCGCCAGGCGGTGGCCAGCGCGGCGCGCTTCCAGACCCTGGCCCACGCCATGCCCAACCAGGTGTGGACGGCACAGGCCGACGGCCAGCTGGACTGGTGCAATGCCCAGACCGAGGAGTACAGCGGCCTGCCGCAGCGCGCCCTGGTGGGCGCCGGCTGGGTCGACATCGTGCACCCCGACGACCGGGCGCCGGCCGGCAGCGCCTGGCGTGCGGCCCTGGACAGCGCACAGCCCTACAACGTCGGCTTCCGGCTGCGCCGGCACGACGGCGTCTACCGCTGGCACATCGCCCGGGCACTGCCGCTGCGCGACGAAGCCGGGCGGCTCAGCCAGTGGGTGGGCACCAACACCGACATCGACGACCAGAAGCGCAGCGCCGAGCTGCTGCACAACCTCAACGACGAACTCGCGCGGCGGGTCGACGAACGCAGCGCCGAGCTGGCCCACACCCAGGCCGCCCTGCGCCAGAGCCAGAAGCTGGAATCCATCGGCCTGCTGGCCGACGGCATCGCCCACGACTTCAACAACCTGCTGCAGGTGATCAGCGGCAGCCTGCAGCTGGCCTTGCGGCGGCTGGACGATGCCACCGAGACCGGCGTGCTGATCGCGCGGGCCATGGACGGCGTGCAGCGCGGCACCCGCCTGGTGGCCCAGCTGCTGGCCTTCAGCCGGCGCCAGCCGCTGGCGCCGCAGGTGATCCACCTGGGCAGCCTGGTGCGCGGCATGGACGAGCTGCTGCGCCAGTCGCTGGGCAAGCGCATCGCCTTCGACACCCGCATCGACACCGGCCTGTGGCACACCCTGGCCGACCCGGTGCAGGTGGAGAGCGCGCTGCTGAACCTGGCGCTGAATGCACGCGACGCCATGGGCGGCCAGGGCCGGCTGACGCTGGAGGCCGGCAACGCCTGGCTGGACGAAGGCGACGGCCAGGGCGCCTATGTGATGCTGGCCGTCAGCGACACCGGCTGCGGCATGGCGCCCGAGGTGCTGCAGCGGGCCTTCGAGCCCTTCTTCACCACCAAGCCGGCGGGCCAGTCCAGCGGGCTGGGCCTGTCGATGGTGTACGGCTTCATCAAGCAGTCGCAGGGCCATGTGCGGGTGCACAGCGAGGTGGGCGTGGGCACAACGGTGCGCCTGTACCTGCCACGCAGCATGCAGGCCAGCGACGACAGCACCCCACCACCGGCCGCAGCACCCCAGCCGCAGGGCACGGCCAGCCCGGCGCCGCTGCGGGTGCTGCTGTGCGAGGACGACGACCTGGTGCGCGAGACCCTGGCCGACGTGCTGCAGGAGCTGGGCTGCCAGGTCTGGGCCGCCGCCGACATGGGCCAGGCCCGCAGCCTGCTGCACCAGTGCCAGCCGCAGCTGCTGATCACCGACCTGGGCCTGCCCGATGGCGACGGCCGGCAGCTGGCCGCCTGGGCGCTGGACGCCCTGCCGGGCCTGCAGGTGGCGATTGCCAGCGGCCAGGGCACCATCACCAGCGGCCGGGAGGCGGCGGCCGGCCGGCCCCGGCTGCCGGCGCTGCCCGACGCCCTGCTGCTGCCCAAGCCCTTCGACGTGGACACGCTGTCGGCCCTGCTGGACCAGGTGCGGGCCGGCATCGCCGCCGCGCGCTGAGCGCGGCCCGCGCCGGCAGCGGCCGTCAGCCCGGCAGGCCGGCGCTGGTCAGCAGCAAGGGCAGGCCGGTGGCGCCGGCGTCCACCTCCGGCGGCAGAGCCTCGCCGCTGTCGTCGGCGGTATCGGCATCGGCATCCGCCGCGCCGTCCTCGTCCAGCAGCAGCCTGGGGTCGGGCACCGGTGGGCGCAGCACCTCGGGGAAGCGCTGGTCGGTGGGCAGCAGGCCGGCGTCGCGGCTGGCGGCCAGGAAATCCCCCACCAGCCGCAGCGCGCTGTGCCCGCCCTGGCCCCACTGGTTGCTGCGCATCACCAGGCGCTGGTCGTTGAAGCCCACCCAGGCGCCGGCCACCAGGCCGGGCTGCAGCGCGATGAACCAGGCATCGGCATTGCGCTGCGAGGTGCCGGTCTTGCCGGCCAGGTCGTGGCGCAGGCCGAAGCGGCTGCGCAGGCCCTGGCCGGTGCCACGCTCCACCACCTCGCGCAGCATGTCCACCAGCTGGGCCGTCATGCCGGGATCGAACACCTGCTGCGGCACCGGGCTGAAATCGGCCAGCAGCAGGCCGTGCCGGTCGTGCACCCGGGCCAGCAGGCGCGGCTGGCGCTGCGTGCCCAGCGCCGCCAGCGTGCCGTAGGCGCCGGCCATCTCCAGCAGGGTGACCGGGCTGGTGCCCAGGCCCAGCGAGGGCACGGCCTGCAGCGGCGAGCGGTCGACACCGGCGCGGCGCGCGAACTGCGCCACCCGGTCCACCCCCACGGCCTGCACCAGCTGGGCGGTGATGGTGTTCTTCGACAGCGCCAGGCCGCTGCGCAGGGTCATCACCTGACCGCTGGCGCCACCCTGGTCGGTGGGCACCCAGGTCTGGCCGTCTTCCGTGGTGTAGCGCAGTTCTTCATCGACCAGCTGGGCCTCGGGCGCCATGCCGCTGGCCAGCGCCGCGCCGTAGACGAAGGGCTTGAAGGTGGAGCCCGGCTGGCGGCGGGCCTGGCCCACATGGTCGAACTGGTCCAGCGCCCAGTCGCGGCTGCCCACGTAGGCGCGCACCGCGCCGTCACGCGGGTCCAGCGCCACGAAGCCGGCTTCCAGGCGTGATTTCTGCTGCTGCAGCGCCTGCAGGCTGCCATCGGCGCGTGCAGCCTGCAGTGCGGCGGCCTCGTCCTGGCCGGCGCGGCGGGCGGCGGCATAGGCCGGCGTCTGGCGCAGCAGCTCGGCCAGCAGCTCGGGCCGGGTGCGCCAGAAGTGGCTGAAGGCCTGCGCCGGGCGTGGCCCGTTGTGCACCACCTGGCGCGGCCCCTGGTCGCCGACCACCGGCAGCCGGGCGCTGGCCCACTCCACGTCGGCCACCGCCTGCAGCAGGCCGGCCTGGCGCTGCACGGCGGCCTGGGCCAGGGCCTGCAGCCGGGTGTCCAGCGTGACCTCGATGCGCAGGCCGTCGCGCGCCAGGTCCAGCTGCTGGCTGGCGGCCCAGGCCGCCAGCTGGCGCCGCACTTCGCGCAGGTAGTGCGGCGCAATGGCGGGCGCCCCGGCGTCCGGCGCCAGCACCTGCAGCGGCGTGGCACGCGCCTGCTGCAGGCGGTCCGGGCTCCAGCCGGCCTGCTGTGCCAGCAGGCCCAGCACCAGGTTGCGCCGCTCGCGCACCACCTGCGGCCGGCGCAGCGGGTCGTACAGGCTGGGGCCCTTGAGCATGGCCACCAGCACCGCCGCCTCGGGGGCGTCCAGCTGCTGCACCGGCTTGCCGAAATAGGCCTGTGCGGCGGCCGCCACCCCGGTGACACCGTTGCGGTACGGCACCTGGTTGAGGTACAGCGCCAGGATCTCCGGCTTGCTGTAGGCCAGCTCGATCTTCAGCGCCACCACGGCCTCGCGCAGTTTGCGCACCAGCGTGCGATCACGCCCCACACGCTGCGGAAACAGGTTGCGCGCCAGCTGCTGGGTGATCGTGGAGCCGCCCTGGGTGCGGCCCTGCAGGGTGGACCAGGCGGCGGCCAGCAGGCGCTGCGGATCGATGCCGATGTGCTGGTGGAAGCGGCGGTCCTCGGTGGCCAGCAGGGCCTGCACCAGCAGCGGCGGGATCTGGTCCAGCGCCACCGGCTCGGCCTCGCCGATGCGGTCCAGCAGCACGCCGTCGGCCGACAGGATCTGGCTCGGCCGCGCCATGGCGCGTGCGGCCACCGCGTCCGCCCCCGGCGTGGTCTGCCAGGCCCACCACAGGGCCGCAGCCAACACGCCCAGCGTGACCAGGGCGGCCAGCAGCGCCACCCGCCAGGCCAGGTTCAGCGTCAGGCGCAGCGCGCCGCCCGCGGGCAGGCGCCAGGGCGCCGCGGCGGGGCGGGCGGGAACTTCACAGGGCTGGGGCATGGCGGGCTCCGCAGGTCGGCAACCCAGCCATGCTCGCGGCCCGGCCCGCTTGGGTGATTCAGCCCCCGCCGCGCGCGCTTGTAGGCGGGCACGGCAGCCGCGGGGGCGCCGCTGTCCTACACCGGCCGCGGCGGCTGCGTCAGGGCAGGTCGCGCGGCAGCATCAGCTCCAGCAAGGTGCCCTCACGCGGGTTGGAGCGGCCGATCACCGAGCCGCCATGCGCCCGTGCCACCTGCTCCACATCGTCCAGCCCCGGGCCCACGCACGAGGTGGGCATGCCCGGGCCGGGCATGGCCGCGCCGAACAGGTGGCGCTGCGACTGCTCGCCCAGTGGCTGCAACAGGCGCAGGCGCAGCACCACGGCACGCCGGGACTCACCGTCCACCTGCACCTGCAGCGGCTGGCCGCCGCCATGGTTGATGGCCAGCAGCAGCAGGTGGTCGACCGCACGCGCCAGCA
Organism: Pseudomonadota bacterium; assembly: GCA_040386375.1. Taxonomy (GTDB): domain Bacteria; phylum Pseudomonadota; class Gammaproteobacteria; order Burkholderiales; family Burkholderiaceae_C; genus Pseudaquabacterium. Next base: position 70,936 of record JAZKFQ010000028.1, on the reverse strand, counting down.
TGCCGGCGTCGAACGAGGCCTTGCCGTCCCCGGACACCTGCAGCCGCGGCGCGCTGGCGTCGCCCTCGGGGGGCAGCAAGGCGGCCATGCGTTCGCCCACCAGGGCCGCCAGGTCGCCCGGCGTGGGCTCGGGCTGCATCTGCAGCGTGGGCAGCGTGGCCAGGTTCACCAGGTGGTCGACCTGACGGCTGAGCATGCTGGTGGCCGCCTTGAGGCGGGCACCGGCCTGCTGCAGCGCCGGCAGCTCGGCCTTGCGCTGCACCAGTTCGGCATTCAGCGTCAGCGCGGCCAGCGGTGTGCGGATGTCGTGGCTCAGCGCGCCGATCATCAGCGCGTTCAGGCGCCCCAGGCGCTCCAGCTCGGCCATGCGCTGGGCCAGCTGGCCCCGCTGCTGGTGCAGTTCCAGGAACACCTGCACCTTGCTGCGCAGCACCCGTGGATCGACCGGCTTGTAGAGGAAGTCGACCGCACCGGACTCGTAGCCGCGGAAGCTGCGCTGCTCGTCGGGCGCGAAGGCAGTGACAAAGATGATGGGCACCGGCCGGGTGCGGGCGCTGCCGCGCATCAGCTCGGCCAGCGCATAGCCGTCCATGCCGGGCATCTGCACGTCCAGCAGGGCCAGGCCGATGTCGTGCGTGAGCAGCAGCTCCAGCGCCGCGGGGCCGTCGGCCGCGGTGAGCACACGCACCTCGTCGCGCTGCAGCAGGGCCTGCATGGCCAGCAGGTTCTTGGCCATGTCGTCGACGACCAGGATGTTCATGGGTGCGAGTGTCATGGGCCGATCTCCCAGGTGTTTGAATGTGTCAGACGTTGTGCCATGTGGTCCAGCCCGAGCACGGCATCCGCCCCGGCCACGGCGAGGGCGTGCTGGGGCATGGTGGCCACCTGGGCGTCGGCCGGGGCCTGCACCCACAGCCGCCCGCCGGCACGGCGCACGGCCAGAGCGCCCTGGCCGCCGTCGTGGCTGGCGCCGGTGAGCACCAGGGCCAGTGTGCCCCGGCCGAAGACCTCGGCCGCGCTTTCGAACAGCGGGTCGATGGCCGGGCGCGACCACAGCACAGCCGAGTCGATCGACAGCGCCGCCACCGGCCCGGGCTCCACCAGCAGGTGGTAGTCGGGCGGCGCCAGCGTCACCGTGCCGGCCAGCAGGGGCTGGCGGTCCCAGGCGTCGGCCACCGGCAGCGCGCAGCTGCCGGCCAGCAGCCGCGCCAGGCTGCCGTCGTCCTGCGGCTGCGGGCCGCGGTGCAGCACCACCAGCACCGCTGCCGGCAGGTCGGCCGGCAGCGCCGGCAGCAGGCGCAGCAAGGCCTCCACACCACCGGCAGAGGCACCGATCAGCAAGGCAAGGCGGGCGGGTTCGGGCATGGCGGGGCGCGCTCAGAGCCTGCGGTAGAGGCGCACATCCGGCTGCGGGTGCACCTCCTCGAAGGCGGCGGCATGCGGATTGAAGCGCAGCGATTCACGGCTGCCCAGGCCCAGGAAGCCGCGGCGCACCAGTGAATCACGGAACAGGCCCACGGCCCGCGCCTGCAGCGCATCGTTGAAGTAGATCAGCACATTGCGGCAGCACACCAGGTGCATCTCGGAGAACACCGTGTCGGTGGCCAGGCTGTGGTCGGCAAACACCACCTGGCGGCGCAGCTGGCGGTGGAACACGATGCCGTCGTAGCCGCTGCTGAAGTGGTCGGACAGCGAGCCCGTGCCGCCGGCCGCCAGGTAGTTGCGGCTGAACGCGGCAGCCCGGTCCAGCGCAAACACGCCGGCCTCGGCCCGGCGCAGGGCCTCGGGGTTGATGTCGGTGGCATAGACCACGCTGGAATGCAGCAGGCCCTCTTCCTGCAACAGCACCAGCAGCGACCACAGCTCCTCGCCGTGGCTGCAGCCGGCCACCCACAGCTTGAGCGAGGGGTAGGTGCGCAGCTCGGGCAGCACCTGTTCGCGCAGCACACGGAAGAAGGCGGGGTCGCGGAACATGTCGCTCACCTGCACCGTCAGGAACTGCAGCAGCCGGCTGAACAGCGCGGCATCCCGCAGCACCGCATGCTGCAGCGCCGCCAGGCTGGGCTGGCCCAGCGCGGCCAGGGCCTGGCGCAGCCGCCGCTTCAGCGAGGCCGGGGCGTACTGGCGGAAATCATGCTGGTAGCGCGCGTGCAGGGCCTCCAGCAGCAGCTGCGATTCCAGCGCGAACAGCACCTCCTCGTCCGGCTGGCCGGCAGGCGGCTTGGGCGGTGCTGGCGTGGGGCGGCTCACTTGGGCATCCACACCCGGCACAGCGACAACAGCCGGTCCACGTCGATGGGCTTGGCCATGTAGTCGTTGGCGCCCGCGGCCAGGCATTGCTGGCGATCGTCGGCCATGGCCTTGGCGGTCAGCGCAATGATGGGCAGATCGGCCATGCCCGGCAGCGCGCGGATGCGGCGGGTGGCCTCCAGGCCGTCCATCTCCGGCATCATCAGGTCCATCAGCACCAGGTCGACGCGTGCACCGCCAGCCAGCTTGTCCACCGCCTCGCGGCCGTTGCGGGCGATTTCCAGCTTCACGCCACGCGGCTCGAACACGCTGGCCAGCGCGAAGATGTTGCGCACGTCGTCCTCGGCCAGCAGGATGCAGCGGCCGTCGAGCACGCCGTCGCGGGCGCGCGCCGCGTCGAGCAGGCGGCGCTGCGGTTCGGGCAGCTGGGCCTCCACGCTGTGCAGGAACAGCGTCACCTCGTCCAGCAGCCGCTCGGGCGAGCGTGCGCCCTTGACGATGATGGAGCGTGAATGGCGGCGCAGCCGGATCTCCTCGTCGCGGCTGAGCGCACGCCCGGTGTAGACGATCACCGGCGGGAAGCCCATGCTCTGGCTGCCGGCCATGCGCTCGAGCAGGTCGAAGCCGCTGCCGTCGGGCAGGGCCAGGTCGGTGACCATGCAGTCGAAGCTGGTGCCGGCCAGCGCCTGCAGCGCCGCGGCCACCGAGCCCACGGTGGTGATCTGCACCTGCGGTGCGGCCAGCAGCAGCTGCAGGCTCTGGCGCAGCGCCGGGTCGTCCTCCACCACCAGCACCTGGCGCAGCGGCTGGTCGAGCTTCTGCTCCAGCAGCTGGATCGCCGCCACCAGCTGCTCACGCTGGGCCGGCTTGACCAGGTGGCCGATGGCGCCCATCTCCAGCGCCTCCTGGCTGCGCTCCTGCGAGGACACCAGGTGCACCGGGATGTGGCGGGTGCGGGGGTCGCGCTTGAGGCGCTCCAGCACCGCCAGGCCGCTCTGGTCGGGCAGGCCCACGTCGAGCAGGATGCCGCTGGGCAGCAGCTCGGCCGCCATCGCCAGCGCCTGGGCGCCGGTGCTGGCCACCAGGCAGTCGAAGCCCTGCTCCTGCACCAGGCGCTGCAGCACCTCGGCAAAACGGCTGTCGTCCTCCACCGCCAGCAGCATGCGGCGCTGCGGGTCGGGCGGGGTGGCCGGCGGCATGCTGGCCGCGGGCGCCGGGCCGGGCTGCGGCCGGGCTGGCGGCGCCACCGGTGGTGTGGCCGCTGGTGTGGCCGCCGGTGTGGCTGCTGGTGTGGCGGTGGGCGCCGCGGCAGCGGCGGGCGCAGGTGGCTGGGCCGGCAGGCTGGCCGGCAACCAGATGCTGAAGGTGCTGCCCTCGCCCGGCGCGCTGCGCAGGGCCATGCGCCCGCCCAGGCGCTGCACCAGCTCGCGCGAGATCGACAGCCCCAGGCCGGTGCCGCCGAACTGCCGGCTGGTGCTGCCGTCGGCCTGGCGGAAGGCCTCGAAGATGATCTCCTGCTTGTCGGGGGCGATGCCCATGCCGGTGTCGCGCACGTCGATGCGCACGCCGCCGGGCGAGGCGCCGTCGTCGGCCGACATGCGCAGCGCCACCTCGCCCCGGGCGGTGAACTTCAGTGCGTTCGACAGCAGGTTCTTCAGCACCTGCAGCACCCGCTGGCCGTCGCTGTGGATGCTGGGCGGCGCGTCGGGCGAGACCACCACCGCCAGCCGCAGGCCCTTGTGCCGCGCCATCGGCTCGAACACCGTGCGCAGGCGCTGCGCCAGGTCCTGCAGCGGCAGCTGCTCGGCCAGCAGGTCCACATGGCCGGCCTCGATTTTGGACAGGTCCAGCACGTCGTTGATCAGCAGCAGCAGGTCGTTGTTGGCGTCGTGGATGGCCTGGGCGAAGCGCACCTGCTCGTCGGTCAGCGTGCCGGCCTTGTTCTCGATCAGCAGCTGCGACAGGATCAGCGCGCTGTTCAGCGGCGTGCGCAGTTCGTGCGACATGTTGGCCAGGAACTCCGACTTGTAGCGGCTGGCCGTGGCCAGCGCCTCGGTCTGCGCCTTCAGCGCGTGCTGCGACTGCAGCAGCGCGTGCTGCTGCTGCTCCAGCGTGGCGGCATGCTGGGCCAGCTGGGCATTGCTGCGCTCCAGCTCGGTCTGCTGCGATTCCAGCACCGCCTGGGATTCACGCAGCACCCGTCCCTGCTCGTCCAGCTCCTCGTTGCTGACCCGCAGCTCTTCCTGCTGCGCCTGCAGCTGTTCGGCCTGGCGCTGGGTTTCTTCCAGCAGTGACTCCAGGTGGCTGCGGTCACGCGAGGCGCGCACCGCCACCGCCAGCAGCTGCGACACACGGTCGAGCAGCGCCAGCGCGGTGTTGTCCACCCGGTGCAGGAACCCCAGCTCCACCACCGCCTGCAGCTGGCCGTCGTGCCGGGCCGGCGCCACCACCAGGTCCAGCGGGGCGGTCTGGCCGGTGGCCGACAGCACCGGCAGGTGGCCGGCCGGCACCGCGCGCAGGTGCAGCGGCGCCGGTGCACGGGCGGCCTCGCCCACCAGGCCTTCACCCAGGCGGATGTGGGCGGGGGCCGCGGCCTCGCCCAGCGCATAGCCTGCGGACAGCGCCAGCCGGCCGTCGGCGCCGACCACGTACATCGCGCCCACCCGGGCCTGCAGCGCACGCGCTAGAAAACCCAGCACCCGCTCGGTCAGCACCTCCAGCCGCGCCTCACCCTGGATCTGGCGTGCCAGCGTGGCCTGGGCCAGGCGCAGCCAGGCTTCGTCCTCGCTGCTGCGGTGGGCGCGTGTCGTCAGCAGGGCGGCCACGCCCAGCAGCAGCAGCAGCACCGCCGCGCCACCCAGGGCCACCCAGAGCGAGCCGTCGACCGCCGACTGCCAGGTGGCCTGCTGCTGGGCGCGCAGCAGCGATTGCGTCAGCGCCATGTCATCCACATGGCGGCGCAGCTGCTCCATCAGCATCAGGCCGCGGTCGGAGCGCAACAGCGCCAGCGCCGCCGGTGTCTGGCCCTGGCGCTGGGTGTCGATGGTCTGCTGCAGCTCGGCGAACTTCAGCGCCGTGAGGCGTTCCAGCTCGGCCAGGCGGGCGGCCTGGTCGGCGTTGCCGGCCAGACCCTGGCGCAGCTGCTGCAGCTGAGCATCCACCACGGCGCGGGCGGCGGCGAACGGGCGCAGGTAACTCTCCTGCCCGGTCAGCAGAAAGCCACGCTGGCCGGTCTCGGCGTCCTTCACCGCCGACAGCAGGGCCATCAGCTGCGCGCGGATGGCGGCCGTGGCACCCAGGCGCTCGGCCGCGGTACGGCGCGCGTCCAGGGTCAGCACCGAGCTCACTGCGATCAGCAGCACGGCGGCGGCGGCGATCACGAAACCCAGCGCGGCGCCATGCGGCCAGCGGGCGCGCGAGCGCATCGGTACGGTGGTCGGAGCGTCCAGGGTCGGGTCGAGGCGGTGGGGCATCGGATACGGCGGCTGTGCTGTCACCTGGCCTGCGAGGACACGGCGCGGCGCTGGCGCAAGGGGCTGGGAGGGGCAAGCCAGAAGCGGGCCATGCCAGCATGCATGCTAGGCGCAACGGGCGGCCCAAGCTGTCGGTAGGCGGGCGCCACACCTGTAGGAGGCATCCCACACGGTGCGCGGCTTGCCCAGCCGTGGCACACCCGACGGCCGCCCAAAGAAAAACCCCGCCAGACGCTGCGCAAGCAGTTCTGGCGGGGCTTCATTTGGCGTCCCCTAGGGGATTCGAACCCCTGTAATCACCGTGAAAGGGTGGTGTCCTAGGCCTCTAGACGAAGGGGACTGAATTCACGACAGTCGTTTGAACAGCGCCACCAACCTGGAAAGATGGTGGAGGTAAGCGGGATCGAACCGCTGACCTCTTGCATGCCATGCAAGCGCTCTCCCAGCTGAGCTATACCCCCAGGTATTTTCTGGATTTCTCCAGACTTCCCCGTTGCTGTTCAAGCGAGTCCATGACTATAGCACAGCATTCAGACGTGCTGCAAGCGGGCCAGTGCAGTTTCGCGGTCGAACAGCGCCACCACCGCATCCACCGCGGGTGTCTGCGTGCGGCCGCACAGCAGCGCACGCAGGGGCATGGCCAGCAGCGGCATCTTCAGCCCGTGCGCGGCCAGCGTGTCCTTCAGCGCCTGGGCGATGCCGGGCTTGTCCCAGGGGCAGGCAGCGAGGCGGTCACGCAGGCTGACCAGCGCCGGGCGCACCGCATCCGTCAGGTGCGCGGCCAGATCCTCGGCCGTGGGGCGGACCGGCGCGAAGTACATCTGCAGCCAGTCGGCCAGGTCGACCGTGGTGTTGCAGCGGTCCTTGAACAGCGCACACATGCTGGCCAGGCGGGCATCGGCCGGCACCTGCAGGCCGCGGCCGGCCAGCTGCGCGGCCACCAGGCCGGCCAGGCGGGCATCGTCGGCCTGCTTGATGTAGTGGGCGTTCACCCAGGTCAGCTTGGCCGCATCCCACTGCGCCGGGCTCTTGCTCAAGTGGCTGCCGTCGAACCAGGCCACCATCTGGTCCAGGCTGAACAGCTCCTCGTCACCATGGCTCCAGCCCAGGCGGGCCAGGTAGTTCAGCATGGCCTCGGGCAGGTAGCCGTTCTCCTCGTAGGCAGTGACGCTGACCGCGCCACGCCGCTTGCTCAGCTTCTGCCCGTCCTCGCCCAGGATCACCGGGCAGTGGCCGAACTGCGGCAGCGGCGCACCCAGGGCGTTGAAGATGTTGATCTGCCAGGGTGTGTTGTTGATGTGCTCGTCGCCACGGAAGACATGGCTGATGGCCATGTCCCAGTCGTCGACCACCACCGCGAAGTTGTAGGTGGGCACACCGTCGGGCCGGAGGATGATCAGGTCGTCGATCTCCTGGTTGCTGATGCTGATCGGGCCCTTGACCAGGTCGTTCCAGGTCACCAGGCCATCCGGCGGATTGGCGAAGCGCACCACCGGCTTCACGCCGTCCGGGACCGGCGGCAACACCTTGCCCGGCGCCGGGCGCCAGCGTCCGTCGTAGCCGGTCTTCTCGCCACGCGCCTTCTGGGCCTCGCGCATCGCGTCCAGTTCCTCCGGGCTGCACCAGCAGCGGTAGGCCGTGCCGGCCGCGATCATCTGGTCGACCACCGCGTGGTAGCGCGCCAGGCGCTGCATCTGGTAGACGGGGCCTTCGTCATAGGTGAGGCCCAGCCAACGCATGGACGCCAGGATCTGGTCGACCGAATCTTGCGTGCTGCGCGCCACGTCGGTGTCTTCGATGCGCAGCACGAACTGGCCACCGTGGTGGCGGGCATAGGCCCAGGAATACAGCGCCGTGCGGGCCGTGCCCAGGTGCAGAAAGCCGGTGGGCGACGGGGCGATCCGGGTGCGGACGGGAGTTCGGGCAGTGGCGGTCATGGGCAAGGGATCAGCGGGGCGCCAGGCCACGCTGCAGGTCGTCGGTGATGTCGTCCACATGCTCCAGGCCGACCGCGAGGCGGACCAGCCCCTGGCCGATGCCCGCCGCCTGGCGCTGGGCTTCGGTCAGGCGGCCGTGCGAGGTGGTGGCCGGGTGGGTGATGATGGACTTGGTGTCGCCCAGGTTGGTGGCGATGCTCAGCACGCGGGTGCTGTCGATGACGCGGAAGGCTGCCGCACGCGCCGCTTCCGGCGTGCTGTCACCGGACGGGCCCCGCACGTCGAACGACACCACCGCGCCGCCCAGGCCGCCCTGCTGTGCCATCGCCAGCGCATGCTGCGGGTGCGATTCCAGGCCGGGATAGTGCACACGTGCCACGGCGGGATGGCGCTCCAGCCAGCGCGCCACGGCCAGCGTGGCCGCGCTCTGCGCCTGCATGCGGATGCCCAGCGTCTCCAGGCCTTTCAGCACCACCCAGGCATTGAAGGGCGCCAGCGTCATGCCGGCGGTGCGCACCACCGGGTTGAAGACCTCGCGCACCAGTTTGTCGGACGCGCACAGCGCACCGGCCATCACCCGGCCCTGGCCGTCCAGGTACTTGGTGCCGGCATGCATCACCACGTCGGCGCCCAGCGCCAGCGGCCGCTGCAGGGCCGGCGAGCAGAAGGTGTTGTCCACCGTCAGCAGCGCGCCGCCGCCATGCGCCAGATCGGCCAGCGCGCGGATGTCGCACACCTCGGTCAGCGGGTTGGTGGGGGTTTCGGCGAACAGCAGCTTGGTCGTCGGCCGCATGGCCGCCCGCCACTCGGCCAGATCGGTCTGCGAGACAAACGTGGTCTCCACGCCGTACTTGCCGAACTCCTTGGCGAACAGGCTGACGGTGGAGCCGAACACCGAGCGGGAGCAGATCACATGGTCGCCGGCCTTCAGCAGGCCCATGATCAGCAGCAGGATGGCGCTCATGCCGGTGGAGGTGGCCACCGCGGCCTCGGCCCCTTCCATCGCCGCCAGCCGCGCCTCGAAGCTGCGCACCGTCGGGTTGCTGGTGCGGGCGTAGGTGAAGTCCTCCATCTGCGCGAAGCGCCGCGCCGAGGTCTCGGCATCGGGCTGCACGAAGGCGCTGGTCAGGAACAGGCCTTCGGAGTTCTCGCCGTGCTGGCTGGGTGCCAGGCCGGTGCGCACCGCCAGGGTCTCGGGGCGCAGGCCGGCGGGCAGTTGGGCGCGGGCGATGCGCGCGGCTTCGGAGTCTGGGTCGCTCATGGTCGGGGTCAGGGTCAGGCGGGTTCGGCCCGGCTTTGCAGCGTCAAGCGGGTGCGGTCGTTGCTGTCCTCGTCGTCCTTGCGCGCCTCGGTGCGCTGGGCCTCGATGGCGGCAAAGTCGGCGATGCTCACGTCGCCGGTGATGTACTGGCCGTCGAAGCAGCTGGCCTCGAAGCCGACGATGGCCGGGTTCAGCGCGCCCACCACCCGCTTCATCGCGTCCACGTCCTGGTAGATCAGGGCGTCGGCGCCGATGAACTGGCGGATCTCCTCCTGGGTGCGGTTGTGGGCGATCAGCTCCTCCGAGGTCGGCATGTCGATGCCGTACACATTGGGGTAGCGCACCGGCGGCGCGGCAGACGCCATGTAAACCTTGCGGGCACCTGCCTCGCGCGCCATCTGCACGATCTCCTTGCTGGTGGTGCCACGCACGATGCTGTCGTCCACCAGCAGCACGTTGCGGCCCTTGAACTCGACCCCGATGGCGTTCAGCTTCTGGCGCACGCTCTTCTTGCGCACGCCCTGCCCCGGCATGATGAAGGTGCGGCCCACGTAGCGGTTCTTGACGAAGCCCTCGCGGTAGGGCTTGCCGATCTTCTGCGCCAGCTGCATGGCCGACGGCCGGCTGGATTCCGGGATCGGGATCACCACGTCGATCTCGCTGGGCGGCATGGTGTTGATCACCCGCTGCGCCAGGGTCTCGCCCAGGTTCAGCCGCGCCTGGTAGACCGAGATGCCGTCGATCACCGAATCGGGCCGGGCCAGGTACACATACTCGAACATGCAGGGGTGCAGGGTCGGGTTGTCGGCGCACTGCTGGGCATGCACCTTGCCGGCCAGGTCGATGAACAGCGCCTCGCCCGGTGCCACGTCGCGCACGGTGGTGTGGCCCGTGCCTTCCAGCGCCACGGTCTCGCTGGCCACCATCACTTCCGGGCCCTCGGCGCCGTCGGCCACGCCGTAGACCAGCGGGCGGATGCCATACGGGTCGCGGAAGGCCAGCAGCCCATAACCGGCGATCAGCGCGATCACCGCATACGAGCCGCGGATGCGCTTGTGCACCGCACGCACCGCACGGAACACCAGCTCGGGCGTGAGCGGCACGTCGCGCCCGGAGCGCTCCATCTCGTGCGCCAGCACGTTGATCAGCACCTCGGTGTCGCTGCCGGTGTTGATGTGGCGGCGGTCGATGTCGAACAGCTCGGTCTTCAGCGCATGGGCGTTGGTGAGGTTGCCGTTGTGCACCAGCACGATGCCGTAGGGCGCGTTGACGTAGAAGGGCTGGGCCTCTTCCTCGTTGAAGGCGTTGCCGGCGGTGGGGTAGCGCACCTGGCCCAGGCCCACCGGGCCGGGCAGCGCACGCATGTTGCGGGTGCGGAACACATCCTTGACCATGCCGCGGGCCTTGTGCATGAAGCACTGCGTGCCCTGCATGGTGACGATGCCCGCCGCGTCCTGGCCGCGGTGCTGCAGCAGCAGCAGGGCGTCGTAGATGAGCTGGTTGACCGGCGCTTTGGAGATCACGCCAACGATGCCGCACATGGTGGGTTGTCCTAGGTGCTGAGAGAACGAAGCCAAACAAACGCCGGGGAACCGGCTTCGCCGGGCCGCTGGTATTGCCCCCTGGAGGGGGCGCGCGCAGCGCTTCGGGGGTGGGTCATAGATAGCGCGCCACGTCGGCGGGCAGCACCGGCTTGATGCCCTGCAGCGCCACCCGCAACCAGGCCGCGCCCTGGCTATCCTGCCAGGGTTGTGACCGGGCAGCCGGCGTGAAGGCCACCAGGGTGGCCAGCACCAGCAGCAGCACGCCGCCACGCGCCAGGCCGAAGGCCGCGCCCAGGCTGCGGTCGACCAGGGTCAGCGGCGTGGCGTGCACCAGCAGCCGCACCAGGCGGGCCAGCAGCGACCAGGCGATCAGCACGCCGAGGAAGGTGAGCGCAAAGCCGGCGCTCAGGTTCAGCGCCGAGCCGGGCTCGCCGATGGGCAGGTGCACGGCCACCTCGGCCGAGAACAGCTGCGCGGCGACATAGGCCACCACCCAGCCCACCAGCGACATCAGCTCGAACACCAGGCCGCGCCAAAGCCCCACCAGCACGGAGACGGCCAGCACCGCCAGCAGGGTCCAGTCCACCCAGCCCAGCGCAGGCATGGCGTCGGCCGCGTTCACAGCGTGAGGATGGCCACGGGCAGGCCGCTGGCCTTGATGCGCGCGGCGGCCTTGTCGGCCTCGGCCTTGGTCGCGAAAGGCCCCACCCGCACGCGGGTGCGCTTGCTGCCGTCGACCTCCACCACCTGGGTGTAGGTCTTGAAGCCCAGCTTCTCGACCTTCTGCCGCGCGTCCTTCAGCTTGGCCGGCTCGGTGTAGGCGCCCACCTGCACCACCATGCGACCCGCCGCTGCGGCGCTGGCGGCCTGGCCGTCGAGCAGGGCCTGGGCGCGGGCGCCGTCGGTGGCGGTGGTGGTCGGCGCAGGTGTGGGCGCAGGGCGGGATGCGGCCGCCGGCGGCCGCGAGGCAGCGGCCACCGGCTTGGCGGGCACCGCCGCAGAGGCGGCCTCCCGGCCCGGCGCTGCGGCCTGTGCCGACACCACCGGCGGCGGGATCTCGCGGCCGGCGTCGTCCGCGCGCTCGGTGATCTCGGCCGGCCGGGTTGCCACGGCGGGCGCCTCGGCATCGGGCAGCACCACGGCGGCCGATGCCGCCGACAGCGCCGGGCTGGGCCCGGGCGGCGCCAGCGGCGGCGCACCCTCCTTGCGCGGGATCTCGATGGGGATGTTCACCGGCACCGGGCGCGGCTGGGTCTCGAACAGCAGCGGGAAGCCCACCACGCCGATGCCCAGCAGCACGGCCGCGCCGATCAGGCGGCGCCGGGCGCGGGTGCGGGCGGCGGCCACGGCATCGGGCTCGGCCGCCGGCGCATCGGCCGCGGCATCGGTTGGGCGTTGAAAGAAGGACAGCAGACCCATGCGGGCAGGGGCCGCAGCCGGTGGTGGTGAAGGGGGTTGCGGCCGCCGGGGCCGGCGCCGTGGGAACCAGTCAACAGACTGGTCAGCCCAGATGCCGGGCCGCCAGACGGGGCAAGCCGTCTTTCAGCACACCGCCCACGGTGAAGAACGATCCGAAGACGACGATTCTATCAGCCGGGTCTGCCGCGGCCGCAGCCGCCTTCAGCGCCGCCTCGGGCGAGGCATGGGTGTGGATGCCGATCGGGCGCCCGGCCGACGCGGCCTGCACCAGCGCCACCAGCTCCGCCGCCTGGGCGGCGCGGGGCGTGGGCAGGTCGGTCAGGTGCCAGTGGTCCACCAGCGGCGCCAGGTGCGGCAGCAGCGTGGCCAGGTCCTTGTCGCGCATGGCGCCGAACACCGCATGCGTGGCCGGGTAGAAGCCCATCTGGTCGAGGTTGAGCGCCAGCGCCGCCACCGACTGCGGGTTGTGCGCCACGTCCAGCACCAGGGTGGGCTGGCCGGGCACGATCTGGAAGCGCCCGGGCAGCTCCACCATCGCCAGGCCGTTGCGCACCGCCTGGGCGTTGATGGGCAGGCGCTCGCGCAGGGCCTCGAACACGGCCAGCACACCGGCGGCGTTCAGCAGCTGGTTGGCACCGCGCAGCGCCGGGTAGGCCAGGCCGTTGTGGCGCTGGCTGCGGCCACGCCAGCCCCATTGCTGCTTGTCGCCCTGGAAGTTGAAGTCCACACCCAGCTGGCGCAGGTCGGCACCCAGTTCGGTGGCGCGGGCCTGCAGGCTGGCCGGCGGCTGCGGATCACTCACCACCACCGCCTGGCCGGGCCGCATGATGCCGGCCTTCTCGCGGCCGATGGACTCCCGGTCGTTGCCCAGGAATTCGGTGTGGTCGAGTGCGATGCTGGTGATCAGGGCCACATCGGCGTCCACCGCGTTCACCGCATCCAGCCGCCCGCCCATGCCCACTTCCAGGATCACCAGGTCCACCGGCGCCTGGGCCAGCGCGCGCATGATCACCAGGGTGGTGTATTCGAACCAGGTCAGCGTGACGCCGCCGCGTGCCGCCTCCACCGCATTGAAATGCTCCAGCAGCAGCGCATCGCTGGCCATCTCGCCATTGATGCGGCAGCGCTCGTTGAAACGCACCAGGTGCGGCTTGATGTACAGCCCCACCTTGTAGCCGGCCTGCAGCGCGATGGCCTCCAGCATGGCGCATGAAGAACCCTTGCCATTGGTGCCGGCCACCGCCACCACCGGCACCGTGAAGCGCAGGCCCAGCCGCTCGCACAGCAGCCGCACCCGCTCCAGCGTCATGTCGATGGTCTTGGGGTGCAGCTGCTCGCAGTGGGCGAGCCATTGGTCCAGGGTGGTGGGCAGGGTCATCACGGCCTCTGACATGAAAGCGGGCCCACGCAGGGCCCGGTGGGTGCAGGGTGGTGGAGGCTCAGGACACAGCGTCGGCACTTTGCCGCTGCAGCATGGCCAGCATGCTGGCGATGGTCGATCGCAGCTGCCGCCGGTCGACGATCTGGTCGATGGCGCCCTTGGTGATCAGGAACTCGGCGCGCTGGAAGCCTTCGGGCAGCTTCTCGCGCACCGTGTTCTCGATCACCCGCGGGCCGGCAAAGCCCACCAGGGCCTTGGGCTCGGCGATGACCACGTCGCCCACGAAGGCAAAGCTGGCCGACACGCCGCCCATGGTGGGGTCGCACAGCACGCTGATGTAGGGCAGTTTGGCCTTGGCCAGGCGGCCCAGCGCCGCATTGGTCTTGGCCATCTGGAACAGGCTGAACAGGCCCTCCTGCATGCGCGCACCGCCGGTGGCGGTGAAGCACACGAAGGGCACCTTCTGCTCCAGCGCGGCATGCACACCGCGCACGAAGCGCTCACCCACCACCGAGCCCATGGAGCCGCCCATGAAGTCGAACTCGAAGCAGGCCGCCACCAGGGGCACGCTCATCACCGCGCCGCCGAAGACCACCAGCGCGTCGGTCTCGCCGGTGGTCTCCAGCGCGTCCTTCAGACGTTCGGGGTACTTGCGGCTGTCCTTGAACTTCAGCGGATCGACCGGCACCACCTCCTGGCCGATCTCCCAGCGGCCCTCGGCATCCAGGAAGGCATTGAGCCGTTCACGCGCGCCGATGCGGTGGTGGTGGCCACACTTGGGGCAGACGTTGACGTTCTGCGCCAGGTCGGTGTTGTAGAGCACCGTTTCGCAGGCAGGGCACTTCACCCACAGGCCTTCGGGCACCGAGCGGCGCTCGGTCGGGTCGGTCTGTTGGATCTTCGGGGGAAGCAGTTTTTCCAGCCAGCTCATCAGGTGCTCTCCAGCAAAGTTACAACGTGTCCAGTGCCGTGCGGATCTCGGCCATGAAACCCTGGGCCACGGCCGCCGACTGCGCCCTGGGGGCGTCGTTCAGCAACTGCACCAGGCGCGAGCCGATCACCACCGCATCCGACACCCGGGCCACGGCCTGCGCCGTCACCGCGTCACGAATGCCGAAGCCTACCCCAACCGGCACCTTGACATGGGCGCGGATCCGCGGTACGGCCAGCGCCACCGCATCGGTGTCCAGGTGGCCGGCACCGGTGACGCCCTTGAGCGACACGTAGTACACATAACCCGTGGCCACCTTGGCCACATCCTGGATGCGCTGCTCGGTGCTGGTGGGCGCCAGCAGGAAGATCAGGTCCAGCCCCGCGGCGGCCAGGTCGGCCGAGAACTGGGCGCACTCTTCCGGCGGATAGTCGACCACCAGCAGGCCGTCCACGCCCGCCTCGGCTGCGTCGCGGATGAACTGGCCGCTGCCGTGCTTCTGGTCGTAACGCTCGACAGGATTGGCATAGCCCATCAGCACCACCGGCGTGCTGGTGTTGCTGCGGCGGAAATCCCGCACAAAGCCCAGCACCTGGGCCAGGCCGATGCCACGCGCCAGGGCGCGCTCGCTGGCCTGCTGGATCACCGGGCCGTCGGCCATGGGGTCGGAAAACGGCACGCCCAGCTCGATGATGTCGGCGCCGCCCTCGGCCAGGGCCAGCATGATCTCGGGCGTGGCGTCGGCAAACGGGTCACCGGCGGTGACGTAGGGGATCAAGGCTTTGCGGCCGGCGGCCTTCAGCGCGGCCAGGGTGGGGGTGATGCGGCTCATCGTGTCACCTCGATGGTCTGCACGCCACCCTTGACCGACTGGCCCTTGCACGACGGCCGGCAGAAGAACTCGGCCCCCGACAGGTCGGCCACGGTGCCGATGTCCTTGTCGCCGCGCCCGCTCAGGTTCACCAGCAGGTGCTGGTCGGGGCGCATGGTGGCGGCCAGCTGCATGGCATAGGCCACGGCATGGCTGGACTCCAGCGCCGGGATGATGCCCTCGGTGCGGCACAGGCGGTGGAAGGCGCTCAGCGCCTCGTCGTCGGTGATGCCCACGTATTCGGCACGGCCGATGTCGTGCAGGTGGGCGTGCTCGGGGCCGACGCCGGGGTAGTCCAGCCCGGCCGAAATGGAGTGCGTCTCGGTGATCTGGCCGTTGTCGTCCTGCAGCAGGTAGGTGCGGTTGCCGTGCAGCACGCCGGGCGAGCCGGCGCTGATGCTGGCCGCATGCTTGCCGCTGCCCAGGCCCAGGCCGGCGGCTTCCACCCCGATCAGGCGCACGTTCTCATGGGGGATGTAGGGGTAGAAGATGCCCATGGCATTGCTGCCACCACCCACGCAGGCGATCACGGCATCCGGTTGCCGGCCCGCAGGGCCGCCCAGGTGCGCGATCTGCTGCGGCATCTGCACCAGGCATTCATCGCCGATCACGCGCTGGAAATCGCGCACCATCATCGGGTAGGGGTGCGGGCCGGCCACGGTGCCGATGATGTAGAAGGTGTTTTCCACATTCGTCACCCAGTCGCGCAGGGCCTCGTTGAGCGCGTCCTTCAGCGTCTTGCTGCCACTCTCCACCGGCACCACACGCGCGCCCAGCAGGTGCATGCGGTAGACGTTGGGGCTTTGCCGCTTCACGTCTTCGCTGCCCATGTAGACCACGCATTCCATGCCGTAGCGGGCGCAGATGGTGGCCGTGGCCACGCCGTGCTGGCCCGCGCCGGTCTCGGCGATCACACGCGGCTTGCCCATGCGCTTGGCCAGCAGGGCCTGGCCGATGGTGTTGTTGACCTTGTGCGCGCCGGTGTGGTTCAAGTCTTCGCGCTTCAGGTGGATCTGCGCACCGCCGATCTCCCGGCTCAGCCGGTCGGCGTGGTAGACCGGACTGGGCCGGCCGACGAAATGCGCCAGCTCATGCCGGTACTCGGCCATGAAGGCCGGATCCTGGCTGTAGTGGGCATAGGCTTCGCGCAGTTCGTCCAGCGCGTGGGTCAGGGTTTCGGCGACGAACGTGCCGCCATAGGGCCCGAAATGCCCACGGGCATCGGGTTGTTGGTAGTCCAGCATGGTGGTCCTTCAGGTCCGGCGCCAGGGCCGGACAGTGGGTGAATCAGCTGTCTGCGTCGGCGATGCGGGCATCAGCCTCGCGCACCGCTTCGCAGAACTGGCGCATCAGCGCCGCATCCTTCAGACCCTTGGCGACTTCGACGCCGGAAGAGACGTCAACCGCCCAGGGCCGCACCCGCGTGATGCCATCGATCACGTTGGCAATGTGCAACCCACCAGACAAAACGACCGGACGGGGCACGTGGGCGGGAATGAGCGACCAATCGAAAGCCTTTCCACCACCACCGTAGCCCTCGACATGGGCGTCGAGCAGGATGCCGGCGGCATGGGGATGAAGAGCTGCGAAGTCTAGCAAAGCCAGGCCCGGTGCCATGCGGGCAGCACGCAGATAGGGGCGGCCGGTGGTCTGGTGCACGGCCTCGCAGTCGGCCGGCGTCTCGTCGCCGTGGAACTGCAGCAGCGCCTGCGGCACGGCCGCCAGGGTGGCCTGCAGCAGGGCGGCATCGGCATTGACCAGCAGGCACACCGGGGTGACGAAGGGCGGCAGGCGGCGCGCCAGTGCAGCCGCCCGGTCCACGCTGACGGCACGTGGGCTCTTGGCGTACAGCACGAAGCCGATGGCATCGGCGCCGGACTCGACAGCTGCGTCGACATCGGCCTCGCGGGTGAGGCCGCAGATCTTGATGCGGGTGCGGGGGTGGAAGCTCATGGCGGGTTCAAGGCAGCCAGTCCATGGCGGGTGTGTGTTCCGGCAGGCCCAGGCCCGGATCGTAGTACGGCCCGGCGAAATACAGGCCATCGGCGGGAAAGGTGGGCGCCGCCGCATCGCGGCAACGTGCGGCCAGCACCTCGCCCATCCAGCCCGGCGGTTGCCGGCCGCTGCCCACGGCCAGCAGGCAGCCCATGATGTTGCGCACCATGTGGTGCAGGAACGCCGAGCCGTCGACGTCGAACCGCCAATAGGCGCCACGCCGGCTGATGCCGATGCTGCGCAGCGTCTTCACCGGGCTCTTGGCCTGGCATTCGGACGAGCGGAACGAACTGAAGTCGTGCTCGCCGATCAGCAGCGCGGCGGCCTTGCGCATGGCCTCGGCGTCCAGCGGGCGGAAGGTCCAGCCCACGGCACCGGCCTCCAGGGCCGGGCGCAGGGGATGCTCCAGCAGCAGGTAGCGGTAGCGCCGGCCCCGGGCGTGGAAGCGGGCGTGGAAGTCCTCTGGCACCGCTTGCACCCACTGCAGCGCGATGTCGGCCGGCAGGTGGCGGTTGGTGCCACGCAGCCAGGAAAAGGCATCCCGCTGCACCGGGCTGTCCAGGTGCACCACCTGGTTGAAGGCATGCACACCGGCATCGGTGCGGCCGGCGCAGACTGTCGTCACCGGCTGGTCGACGAAGGCCGAGAGTGCCGCTTCCAGCGCATCCTGCGCCGTCTGCCCACCCGGCTGGCTTTGCCAGCCGCGGTAGGCGCTGCCGCGGTAGCTGACCCCGAGGGCCAGGCGCGGCATCAGCTCAGGGAATCGAGCATGGCCTGGGCCTTGGCGCGCAGGGCTCCACCGGCCTTGGCCACCACTTCTTCGAGCAGGTCGCGTGCGCCTTCCATGTCACCGATCTGGCGGAATTCCTCGGCCAGTTCCAGCTTGCGGGCCAGCGGGTCGCCGCCCAGATCGTCCGGCCCGGTGGGGCTGGGCTCGGTCAGCGGGCCGCGGTCGGTGCTGTCGAAATCGCGGAAGTCGATGCTGGTGTCGCCGCCACGGCCGGCCAGGCTGCCCACCGGCTGGGTGATGGTGGTGGTGGGCTCGTCGTCCAGGTCCATGCGCAGGGATTCCAGGTCCAGATCCGGCGCCACCAGCGGCCGCGCCGGGCGGCTGTGCGGTGCGGGCCGGGTGGGCTCGTCGTCGAAATCCAGGCTCAGGTCACTGGAACGCTGGGCGCTGGGCGTCAGCGGCCGGGTGGCTTCCATCGCCCGGGCGCTGACCCCACCATCGGGCAGGTCGAGGTTCAGGTCCAGATCCAGATCGGTCAGCTGCGGCAGTTCGGAGTCGACCATCGGCTGGGTGGCCGGCGACATGATGGAGTGCGGCTGGGTGGTGGCGCCCAGCGGTTCGATCACCACGCGCTCGCCGTCGAGGATGATCTCCTCGGGGTGGCCGCCCGGCTGGTAGAGCTGGTTGTCGGGGTCGATCTGCAGGCCCAGGGCCTGGGTCTGCGCCCAGTCGGCGCCCACACCCTTGGTCAGCGCATACAGCTGGGTGGCCAGCAGTTCGAAGCCCTTGGTGTCGCGGCGCTTGGCATACACCTCCAGCAGCTTGGTGCGCACCGCCAGCCGCTCGGGCGTGGCGCGCATCGCTTCCTTGAGGATTTCCTCGGCCTGCAGATCGCGGCCATAGGCCAGGTAGACATCGGCCTCGGCCACCGGGTCGACATCGCCGATGGCGTCGAGCTGGCTCAGCGAATAGCCCATCGAGCTGGCATTGCTGTTGCCGCCGTCGCGGGTGTCCACCCGCTGGCCGCCGCTGGCACCGAAGAACGAATCGGGCTGCATGCGGCTCTCGAGGAACGAGGTCTCGCTGGCCGTCTTGCGGATGCGGCCCCGCAGCCGCCAGGCCGCAAAACCACCCAGCAGCAAGGCCAGGGCGGCGGCACCGGGCAGCAGCCAGGGGCTGCTGGTGAGGCTGTCCATCGCGCTGGCGCCGGGGGCCTCGGCGGCAGCCGTTGCGGGCGGTGCAGGCAGCGCCGGGGCGGTTGCCGTGCCGGTGCCGGTGCCGTCCGCAGGCAGGGTGGGTGCAGGCGCCGGTGCGGGCATGGGCGCCGGGGCGGAGGCCGCCGCCAGGGGCGCTGGTGGTGGCGCCACCGGCGCGGGTGGCGGGGCCACGGCAGTGGCCGGCGCCTGTGCCGCCGCCGTGCCCTGCTGCAGCTTCTTCAGCTCTTCAACGTTGCGGGTCAGCTCGGCCACGCGGGCGGCGTTGTCCTTGCCGGGCGCAGTCGCCGGGCCGGCATCGGGCGCCGAGGCCTTGATCGTGGGATCGCTGAGCTTGAGCTTGTCGGGTGTGGCGGCGGCCGATTGCTTGCGGTCGTCCACGGCGGCCTGCACCTTGCCCTGGGCGGCGCGGCCGGCCTCGGGCGCCTGGGCCTGCGGGGCGGCCTGGGCCAGGCGGGCCCGGTAGGCGCCGAAGTCCAGGCTCTGTGCGGTGAGCAGGCGCTTGGCATCACCGGCGGTGAGATCACGCACCTCGTCGGCGGCAGGCACCGTCAGCACCGCACCCGCACGCAGCCGGTTGACGTTGCTGTCGATGAAGGCATCGGGGTTGGCGCGGTACAGGCCGACCAGCATCTGGTCGAGCGAGACGCCTGGCGCCGGGTTGCGGCCGGCCACGCGGTACAGCGTGTCTCCCGGGCGCACCTGGTAGCGCTTGTCGCTGGCCGACGCCACCATCGGCGCCCTGGCGGCCGGGGCGGCTGGCGGGGGCATGGCATCGGCCGGCCGCGGGGCGGGACGGGGCCTGGCCACCGGCGCCGCGGCCACCGGCGCGGGCGCCTGGCTGGCTGGCAGGGGGGCGGGCGCCGCGGCCGGCGCCGGCGTGGGGCGGGCAGCCGGTGGCCGCGCCTGGGCCAGTGGCGTGGCCGGTGGCAGGGCACTGGCCGGCGCGGGCTGGCCGGTGGGTGCTGCGCCCATCACCGGGGCCACCGGCGCGGTGGCCTGCACCGGCGGTGCGGCACGGCTGCCCGGCGGATCGAACAGCAGTGTGAATTCACGCACCAGGCGGCCCGACGCCGAATTCAGCTCGACGATGACCTCGATGAAGGGCTCCTGCACCGCACGGTCGCTGGTCACCCGCAGATAGGAGCGGCCATCGGCACGGCGCACCACGGTGGCCTGGGCGCCCGACAGCACGGCGTTGTAGTCGACACCGGCCGCGCGGTAGGCCTCGGGCGAGGCCAGGCGCACCTGCAGGGTGGCCGCCTCTTCGGCGGACAGGCTGGTGATGTCGATCTCGGCCCGCATGCCCTCGCCCAGGGCGGATTGCACGTTCAGCCGGCCCAGCCCCACGGCCTGGGCGTTCAAGGGTGCAGCGCCAAGGGCCGCAAGCGCGGCCAGGGCCAGCGCAGTGCGGCCAGCAAGGTAGGGGCGGTTTTTCAAGGCGTCTCCACAACAGCACCATGGCCGGCCGCAAGCGGCCGAGCAAAGCCGTATGTTGCCACGCGACAACGTGCGCCGGCCACGCTGGCCGATCAGTGCGCGATCAGGATGCGCAGCATGCGCCGCAACGGCTCGGCAGCACCCCACAGCAGCTGGTCACCGATGGTGAAGGCGCCCAGGTACTCGGGGCCCATGGCCAGCTTGCGGATGCGGCCCACGGGGATGGTCATGGTGCCGGTCACGGCCACCGGCGTCAGGCCCTGGATGGTGGCCTCGCGGGTGTTGGGCACCACCTTCACCCAGTCGTTGTCGGCGGCGATCATGGCCTCGATGTCGGCCAGGGGCACGTCCTTCTTCAGCTTGAAGGTCAGCGCCTGGCTGTGGCAGCGCATGGCGCCCACCCGCACGCAGAAGCCGTCCACCGGCACGGCGGCCGAGCCGAAGCCCTCGCCCTGGCCGAGGATCTTGTTGGTCTCGGCCATGCCCTTCCACTCTTCCTTGGACATGCCGTTGCCCAGATCCTTGTCGATCCAGGGGATCAGCGACCCGCCCAGCGGCACGCCGAAGTTGGCGGTCTGTTCGGCGCTCAGCCCACGCTGGGTGGCGGCCACCACGCGGTCGATCTCGAGGATGGCGCTCTTGGGGTCGTCCAGCAGGGCCTTGACCGAGGCGTTGAGCGTGCCGTACTGGGTCAGCAGCTCGCGCATGTGCTGGGCGCCGCCGCCGCTGGCGGCCTGGTAGGTCTGGGTGCTCATCCATTCCACCAGGCCGGCCTTGTAGAGCGCGCCCACGCCCATCAGCATGCAGCTCACCGTGCAGTTGCCACCGATCCAGTTCCTGCCGCCCTTGGCCAGGGCCTGCTTGATCACCGGCATGTTCACCGGGTCGAGGATGATGACCGCGTCCTTGTCCATGCGCAGGGTGGAGGCGGCATCGATCCAGTGGCCGTTCCAGCCGGCGGCACGCAGCTTGGGGAACACTTCGCTGGTGTAGTCGCCGCCCTGGGCAGTGATGATGATGTCGCAGCGCTTGAGGGCAGCGATGTTGAACGCGTCCTGCAGCGTGGTCTCGTTCTTCGCCATCGCCGGTGCCTTGCCACCGGCGTCCGACGTGGAGAAGAACAGGGGCTCGATGAGGGCAAAGTCGCCCTCGGCCTGCATGCGGTCCATCAACACCGAGCCGACCATGCCACGCCAGCCGACCAATCCTACGAGTGCCATTTCCATTGCCTTTCCAGTTGCTTTCCGGACCCCCAGGTTCCCCGGCGCGTTTCGCCGGGGTCCAGGTGTGGGGGCGAGACGATCCGGAGCTGGTTAGCTCTTGGTAATCGTGGTGGTGGTTTTGCCAGACAGGGCGGCGACAACGGCATCACCCATCTCGCGCGTGCCCACCCGCTGCGTGCCCTCGGACCAGATGTCGCCGGTGCGCAGACCGGCGGACAGCACCGCCTTCACCGCAGACTCGATCCGGTCGGCGGCTTGGGGCTGGTTGAGGGAATAGCGGAGCATCATGGCAGCGGACAGGATTGTAGCCAGCGGGTTGGCCACACCCTTGCCGGCGATGTCGGGCGCGCTGCCATGGCTGGGTTCGTACAGGCCCTTGTTGCTCTTGTCGAGCGAGGCGGACGGCAGCATGCCGATGGAGCCGGTCAACATCGCCGCCTCGTCGCTGAGGATGTCGCCGAACATGTTGCCGGTGACCACCACGTCGAAGGCCTTGGGCGCCTTGACCAGCTGCATCGCGGCGTTGTCCACGTACATGTGGTCCAGCGCCACGTCGGGGTACTGGGCGTGCACCTCGGTCACCACGTCCTTCCAGAACTGGAAGGTCTCCAGCACATTGGCCTTGTCCACCGAGGTGACCTTCTTGCTGCGCCGGCGTGCCGCCTGGAAGGCCACGTGGGCGATGCGCTCGATCTCGGGCTTGCTGTAGCGCATGGTGTCGAAGGCTTCCTCGGCACCGGGGAAATGGCCGTCGATGGCCACGCGGCGGCCACGCGGCTGGCCGAAGTAGATGTCGCCGGTCAGCTCGCGGATGATCAGGATGTCCAGCCCGGCCACCAGCTCGGGCTTGAGCGACGAGGCGTGGGTCAGCTGCTCGTAGCAGATCGCCGGGCGGAAGTTGGCGAACAGCCCCAGGTGCTTGCGCAGGCCCAGGATGGCCTGCTCGGGCCGGAACTGGCGTTCCAGCTTGTCGTACTTCCAGTCGCCCACCGCGCCGAACAGCACGGCGTCGGCCGCCTTGGCCAGGTTCAGCGTGCTCTCGGGCAAGGGGTGGCCATGGGCCTCGTAGGCCGCGCCGCCCACCAGTGCGGTTTCGGTCTCGAACTTCAGGTCGAGCACGTTCAGGACCTTGACGGCCTCGGCCATGATCTCGGTGCCGATGCCGTCGCCCGGCAGGATGGCGATCTTCATGTGGATTCCTTGGTTCAGAGTTCTTTGTGGGCCAGCCAGGGCATCCTGGCGATGCGCTCGGCTTCAAACGCCTTGATCTTGTCGGCATGGCGCAGGGTGAGGCCGATGTCGTCGAAGCCGTTGACCAGGCAGTACTTGCGGAAGGCCTGCACCTCGAACGGCAGCTCGGTGCCGTCGGGCTGCACCACCACCTGGCGCGGCAGGTCGATGGTGAGCCGGTACCCGGGGAAGGCCGCCACGGCGTCGAACAGCCGCGCCACGGCGGCCTCGGGCAACACGATGGGCAGCAGGCCGTTCTTGAAGCAGTTGTTGAAGAAGATGTCGGCGTAGCTGGGCGCGATGATGGCGCGAAAGCCGTACTGGTCGAGCGCCCAGGGTGCGTGCTCGCGGCTGGAGCCGCAACCGAAGTTGCTGCGCGCCAGCAGCACGCTGGCGCCCTGGTAGCGCGGCTGGTTGAGCACGAAGTCGGGGTTGGGCTTGCGCGACGCCGGGTCCTGCCCGGGCTCGCCCTTGTCCAGGTAACGCCACTCGTCGAACAGGTTCTGGCCGAAGCCGGTGCGGGCGATCGACTTCAGGAACTGCTTGGGGATGATGGCGTCGGTGTCGACATTGGCCCGGTCCATCGGGGCCACCAGGCCCTGGTGCACGGTGAATGCTTGCATGGAGTTCTCCTGCGGGCGCCTCGGCGCCACGCCTGGGTTATTTTTTTGCAGCGCCTTCGATGGTCTCGCCGGCCTTCTGGATGTCCTGGCCCACACCCTTGACGGTGTTGCAGGCGGACAGGCCCAGGCTCAGGGCGATGGCGGCAAAAGCGAGGATCACACGGGTCATCTCAAACTCCTTCAGGCGATGCGACGGATGTCGACGAAGTGGCCGTTCAGCGCGGCGGCGGCGGCCATGGCCGGGCTGACCAGGTGGGTGCGGCCGCCATTGCCCTGGCGGCCTTCGAAGTTGCGGTTGCTGGTGGACGCACAGCGCTCGCCCGGCTCCAGCCGGTCGGCGTTCATCGCCAGGCACATGCTGCAGCCCGGCTCACGCCATTCGAAGCCGGCGGCCTTGAACACCTCGTGCAGGCCCTCGGCCTCGGCCTGGGCCTTCACCAGGCCCGAGCCGGGCACCACCATCGCCAGCTTGACGTTGGCCGCCACCCGGCCGCCGATGCGGCGCACCACGGCCGCGGCCTCGCGCATGTCTTCAATCCGGCTGTTGGTGCAGCTGCCGATGAACACCTTGTCGATGCGGATGTCGGCGATGGGCTTGTTGGGCTCCAGGCCCATGTAGACCAGGGCGCGCTCGATGGCGCCACGCTTGACCTCGTCCTTCTCCTTGTCGGGGTCGGGCACACGGTCGTCGATGGACAGCACCATCTCGGGGCTGGTGCCCCAGGTCACCTGGGGCTTGAGCGTGCTGGCATCGAGCTCGACCACGGTGTCGAAGTGCGCGCCCTCGTCGCTGCGCAGGCTGCGCCACAGCGCGGCGGCATGCTCGAACTCCACGCCCTTGGGCGCAAACGGCCGGCCCTTCACATACTGGATGGTGGTCTCGTCCACGCCCACCAGGCCGGCGCGGGCACCGGCCTCGATGGCCATGTTGCACACCGTCATGCGGCCTTCCATGCTGAGCGCACGGATGGCGCTGCCGCCGAACTCGATGGTGTAGCCGGTGCCGCCGGCGGTGCCGATCTTGCCGATGATGGCCAGCACGATGTCCTTGGCGGTCAGGCCCTTGCTCAGGCTGCCGTCCACCTTCACCAGCATGTTCTTGGCCTTCTTGGCCAGCAGGGTCTGGGTGGCCAGCACATGCTCCACCTCGCTGGTGCCGATGCCGTGCGCCAGCGCACCGAAGGCACCATGGGTGCTGGTGTGGCTGTCGCCGCACACCACGGTCATGCCCGGCAGGGTGGCGCCCTGCTCCGGGCCGATCACGTGCACGATGCCCTGGCGCTTGTCCAGGAAGGGGAAGTAGGCCGCGGCGCCGAAGGCGGCGATGTTGGCGTCCAGCGTCAGCACCTGCTGCTTGCTGGTGGGGTCGGTGATGCCGTCGTAGCCACGCTCCCAGCCGGTGGTGGGGGTGTTGTGGTCGGCCGTGGCCACGATGGAGCTGACGCGCCACACCTTGCGGTTCGCCAGGCGCAGGCCCTCGAAGGCCTGCGGGCTGGTGACTTCATGCACCAGGTGGCGGTCGATGTAGAGGGTGGCTGTGCCGTCGTCCTCGGTGTGGACGACATGGTCGTCCCAGAGCTTGTCGTACAGGGTGCGTGCAGTCATGGCGTCCTCTTTCGGGGGGTTGATTGTCGCGCCACGGCGGGTGATGCGGGCGGCGTGGGGCTGGCCGCCGGCGCCGGCGGGCACAGGGATTCAACGAAGCGCTGCACCACCGCGGGCAGCACCTCCTGGGTGCGCACCGCCAGCAGGTAGGGCCGGTGCGCCCAGTCGGCCTGCAGCACCAGGGGCTGCACCGCAAAGATGCGGGCAAAGCGCTGCGCCACCACGGCCGGCAGCACGGCCACGCCCAGGCCGGCTTCCACCAGCTGGGCGATGGCGTCGAAGCCACGCACCTGCAGGCGCACGTTCAGCGTGCGGCCCAGGGCCTGGGCCCGCTCGCGCATCTGCTCGTGCACCGCCGCGCCCAGGTGCAGGCCGACGATGTCGAAATCCAGCAGGGCGTCGAAGGGCACGGCAGCCCGCCTGGCCAGCACATGCTGGCGCGGCACCAGCACCGCCAGTTCACCGTCGCGGTAGTGGCGGCAGCTCAGGCGCTGCTCATGCTGCGGTGGCACGAAGATGCCCACGTCGGCCCGTCCCTCGGCCACGGCAGCCTGCACTTCCGCACTGGTCAGGTCTTCCAGGCTGATGCGGATGCCCGGGTGGGCCTGGCTGAAGGCCGCCAGGTCGGCGGGCAGGCATTCGGTGATGGCGCTGGCGTTGGCGGCGATGCGCAGATGGCCCTTGATGCCGCGCGAGAACTCCACCACCTCGCTCTCCAGCGCATGCAGGCTGGCGTTGAGCGAGCGGATGTGGCGCACCAGGGCGCGGCCGGCCTCGGTCAGGTCCACCCCGCGGGCCCGGCGCTCGAACAGGGCCACGCCCAGGCGGCTTTCCAGGTCGGACAGGCGCTTGCTGGCCGCCGCCAGCGCCAGGTGCTCGTGCGCGGCGCCGCGGGTGATGCTGCGGGTGTCGGCAATGGCCAGCACGAGGTTCAGGGTGATCAGGTCAAAACGCATGGCGGGGCCTGGCGGCGGGGGTGTGGCACCGGCCGGCGCTGCCGCCGCCTCACACCGGTGAGCGTGGGCGGGGGCAGCGGTTTCGGCCCGGGTGGAGCCTGGGGCCGGCGGATGCCACCCCCAAATGATGCGCGAAGGCTGGTGCCGGGTTGCACGGAAGATGTGAATACAGGCTTCGTGTGGCGCGAAGTCTAGACTGGGTCACTGCGGTGTGCCAGCCGCGCCGGCGGCGCACCGGGCAGCGCTTCTACACTGCCGGCCAACCATGCCCGATCTGTTCGACGCCTCCCCGCACACCCTGTCCTCCGATGCACAAACCGTGTTCGACGCGCTGTGCTTCCTGCAGGCGCCGCTGAACATCACCCGGCTGGCCGAATTCCTGGGTGACCATCCCACGGCGCGTGGCACGCATTTCCACGGCCCCGAGCTGCGCCGGCTGCTGGGTGAACTGCAGGCCAGCGGCCACGCCGCCACCCTGCCCCAAGGCCCCTGGTTCGCGCCGCCGGAGCGCGCCTGGCCCCGTTTTCTGGCCCTGCTGCAGCACCCGCAGGTGCGCGCGCGCTGGTGGGCCAGCTGGCGCCGGCTGTACCGCTTCGACCACAGCTGGCACCTGGAGCTGTTTGCGCCCGAGGCCATGGTGGGCGCCATCCGCGTGGTGGTGCTGGCCGGCGCCACGCCCGAGGCCTTCGAGCGGCTGTGCCAGCTCAGCCGCCAGGCCTCGCCCGAGCATCCGCAGCTGCTGGCGGCCGCCCTGCTGCACCCCTTCGACGCCGGGCTGTGGGCGGCGCTGGACCCCGAGTTGCGCCACCGCCTGCTGGGCACCCTGCTGCGCCACCTGGGGGGTGATGCCGAAACCCTGACCGGCCCGCTGTGGCGCTGGTTGCAGGACCAGGCCACGCCCGACGCCGCCGTGCTGCACGACGCCCATCGCCTGCGACTGGCCGAGCGCCTGCTGCTGGCCGGCCAGGGAGACGAGGCCCTGCGTGTGCTGCGCGGCCTGGACCACCCCGAGGCGCAGGCCCTGCGTGCCGGGGTGGACATCGCCGCCGGCCGCTATGCCAGCGGCGCCCGCGCCTTCGAGCTGGCCTGGAAGGAGGCCACCGCCACCCTGGGCAAGCGCAAGCTGCTGTTCAGCGAGGCCACCAGCTGGTTTTACGCCCTGTCGCTGATCGGCCAGCCCGACCCGGCGGCCTGGACCAAGGCGCGCAAGTTCGCCGCCGGCGAGGCCGGCAAGCGCGAGGCCGACCCCTACAGCTTCTGGGGCGTGTGGCAGGAGGCCATCGACCAGCGCCTGGGCGACGCCCCGCGCAGTGCCCGGCGCCTGCTGTTCACCGGCGTGCCGGGCTACCGCATCCATGGCCTGCAGCAGCTCAGCCACTGGTTGCTGGCGGCCTGGCTGGGCCATGCGCCGCCGAATCTGCCGGCCTTCGAGGCCGAGGCCCGCAGCCTGGCCCTGGCCTATGAAGACGCCGGCCTGCCCTGGCTGGCCATGCTGGTGCGGCGCAGCGCGGCCCTGCTGCTGGGCCGCGATGCCGACCCGGCCGATGCGGTGCAGCCCTACCCGGTGGGCGCACCCACCGACCGCTGGCGCGAGGCGCTGAACGCCATCGTCGCCCTGGGCCCGGTGGGTGGCACGGCCGCCGCGCCGGGGCCGG
The DNA here is from genome assembly GCA_040386375.1 of Pseudomonadota bacterium. Lineage (GTDB taxonomy): Bacteria > Pseudomonadota > Gammaproteobacteria > Burkholderiales > Burkholderiaceae_C > Pseudaquabacterium. The sequence goes on along the minus strand of JAZKFQ010000028.1, from coordinate 43,198 downwards.
ATGCCCAGGCCGACCGCCTGATCTGGACGGTGCTGGCCGATGCCAACGGCCGGGTGCGCCGCATCGAGCCGCTGGAGCAGAAGGCCGGTGCGCGTGGCCTGGGCAAGCCCAAGCCGGCCTCGCTGGCCGCGCTGGCCAAGCGCACCGACCTGCCGGCCCACGACGCCGCCGTGCTGCGCGCCGTCAAGAAGCTGCCCTATGGCGGGCGGCTCACACTGGACAAGACGCAGGCGGTGCAGGCCCTGGTGCGCCATCCGCAGGTGGCCTGGGCCGATGCGCCGCTGCAGCGCATCGAGGTCAGCGAGGGCCTGCCCCAGCTGGAGGTGCTGACACGCGGCGAGCACCTGCAGTTCAAGGTGCTGGACCCGATCCGCCCCGACGACGAGGCGGCGGCCGACGACGACGACGAGCTGGACGACGACGACACCTGGACCCGCAGCCGCCGCAGCGGCGAAGCCGGCAAGCCGCCGGTGCTGCTGCTGCGCGACGGCCCCGGGCAGGCCCGCCTGGTGCGGGTGACGGCCGCCCAGCTGCGGGTGGCCGAGCTGGTCACCCAGGGCTGGCAGGTGCCGGTGGCCGCCCGGGCCGAGCTGGACGCGGCCCTGCGTGTGCTGGGCACGCACTTCCAGCTGGCCAGCGACGCCGAGGCCGGCCACGAGGTGCCGGCCAACGCCGTGCTGCGCGCCGAGCTGACGCCGCAGGGCGAGGGCATCAACTTGCGTGTGGTGGCCGCGCCCTTCGGCGACTTCGGCCCACGCCAGGCGCCGGGCCTGGGGCGCGAGCGGGTGACCACGGTGCACCAGGGCGTGACCCTGTCGACCAAGCGCGACCTGGCCGCCGAGCGCGCCCACCTGCAGGCCCTGGTGCAGGCGGTGGACTGGCTGGACGACGGCGCCCATGCCTGGAGCCTGGACGAACCCGAGCAGGCCCTGGCCGTGGTGGAAGCCCTGGCCGGCCTGGGCGAGACCATCGTCAGCGAATGGCCCAAGGGCAAGCCGATGCGGGTGCGCGCCGTGGCCGCGCCCCAGCTCACGCTGCAGGTCAAGAGCCAGGGCGACTGGCTGCAGATCGACGGTGAACTGCTGCTGGACGGTGGCGAGGTGCTGCGCCTGAAGCAGCTGCTGGAGCTGGTGCAGCAGGGCAAGCGCCGCTACGTGGCCCTGGGCGATGGCGACTTCCTGGCGCTGACCGACACCTTGCGCCAGCAGCTGGCCGACCTGCGCGCCATCACCACCAGCCAGGGCCAGCAGCAGCGGGTGGCCACGCTGGCGGCCATGGCCTGGAGCGCCCAGGCCGGGGCCCCGGCCCTGGCCGGCGACGACGCCTGGCAGCAGCGCTGCGACGCCTGGACCACCGCGCAGGCGCAGACCTTCAGCGTGCCCACCGGTCTGGCGGCCGATCTGCGCGACTACCAGGTCAGCGGCTGGCTGTGGCTGATGCGCCTGGCGGCCAGCGGCTTCGGCGCGGTGCTGGCCGACGACATGGGCCTGGGCAAGACGCTGCAGACCCTGGGCCTGCTGCTGGCGCGCGCCAGCGGCGGCCCGGCCCTGGTGGTGGCGCCCACCTCCGTCTGCGGCAACTGGTTGGCCGAGGCCGCGCGCTTCGCGCCCGGCCTGCAGGTGGAGATGTATGGCGACACCGCAAGCACCGCCGAGTTCGTGGCCGAGCCCGACGACGACGGTGATGCCAGCCCGGCCGATGAGGGCGCACCGCAAGACAGCGCCCGCCAGGCCGCCCGCCGCAAGCAGGTGCAGGCCCTGGGCCCCGGCCAGGTGCTGGTGTGCAGCTACGGCCTGCTGCAGCTGGATGGCGACATCCTCACCAGCCGCCCCTGGCACACCGCCGTGCTGGACGAGGCCCAGGCCATCAAGAACGCCGGCACCCGCCGTGCCCGCGCCGCGCAAGCCCTGGCGGCCGATTTCAAGCTGGCGCTGACCGGCACGCCGGTGGAGAACCGCCTGGGTGAGCTGTGGGCCATCATGGCCTTCGCCAACCCCGGGCTGCTGGGCAGCGCGGAGCAGTTCAACAGCCGCTTTGCCGGCCCCATCGAACGGGACGGCGACGCCCAGGCCAGCCGCCGCCTGCGCCGCCTGGTGGCGCCCTTCCTGCTGCGCCGCACCAAGGCCGAGGTGCTGGCCGACCTGCCGCCACGCACGGAGATCGTGCACGAGGTGGTGCCCGGGCCCAAGGAGCGTGCGCTGCTCGAAGCCCTGCGCCAGCAGGCCGAGGAGAGCGTGGCCCAGGCCATGGCCGGTGGCGCCGGCGGCGGCGCGCCCGGCCAGGCCCAGATGCACATCCTGGCGGCGCTGACCAGGCTGCGCCGCGCCGCCTGCGACCCGCGCCTGGTGGCGCCCGAGCTGGGCATCGTGGGCGCCAAGGTGCAGGAGTTCGAGCGCCTGGCGCTGGAGCTGGTGGCCGGCCGCCACAAGGCCCTGGTGTTCAGCCAGTTCACCGATTTCCTGGGCCTGCTGCGCCAGCGGCTGGACGCGGCCGGCCTGCGTTACCAGTACCTGGACGGCAGCACCCCGGCGGCCCAGCGCAGCCAGCGGGTGGCGGCCTTCCAGGGTGGCGAGGGGGATTTTTTCCTGATCAGCCTGAAGGCCGGTGGCTTCGGCCTGAACCTGACCATGGCCGACTACGTGATCATCGCCGACCCCTGGTGGAACCCGGCCGCCGAAGACCAGGCCAGCGGCCGCGCCCACCGCATCGGCCAGCAGCGGCCGGTCACCGTCTACCGGCTGGTGACCCAGGGCTCGATCGAAGACCGCATCGTGCAGCTGCACCACCACAAGCGGGCCCTGGCCGACGGCGTGCTGGCCGGCCAGGATGGGGACACCAGCGGCGCGGTGATGGACGCGGCGCAGATGCTGGCCCTGCTGCGCGGCGACTGAGCGTGGGGCCGGCCGGCGCCGGCTGAAGCACCGTCCTGCCACGCCCCCGGCGCCGACGCCGGCCGGCCTGCCGGCTGGGCGCCGGCCAGCCCCGGCAAGGGCCGCGCCGCCCGGCCCCGCACCGCCCGGTGGCCACCCGCCCTGGCACGCCAAATGCATGAACACGTTCAGGTATACAAGAACGTGCACCAACATGCAGCCTGACGAGTCCCAGCTCCTCACCATCGCCGATTGGCAGCAGGCCCTGCGTGCGGGTGCGGCGCTGCGGCCCCTGCTGCAGGCCCGGCTGGCACGGGTGTTCGGCGCCGATGCCGCGCCCCATGCCTGGATCCACCGCTGCAGCCCCGGTGCGCTGGAAACCCGGCTGCGTGAACTCGACACCCTGGCGGCGGCCACGCCCGACCGCCAGGCCCTGCTGGCGGCCTTTCCGCTCTACGGCGTGCCCTTCGCGGTGAAGGACAACATCGACGTGGCGGGCCTGGACACCACGGCTGCCTGCCCGGCCTGGGCCCACCCGGCCGAGGCCAGCGCCACCGTGGTGCAGAAGCTGGTCGATGCCGGTGCGGTGCTGCTGGGCAAGACCAACCTCGACCAGTTCGCCACCGGCCTGGTGGGCACCCGCTCGCCCTATGGTGCACCGGCCTCCACCTGGGCCGCCGACCGGGTCAGCGGCGGCTCCAGCTCGGGATCGGCGGTGGTGGTGGCGCGGGGCGACGTGGCCTTCGCCCTGGGCACCGACACCGCCGGCTCGGGCCGGGTGCCGGCCGGCTTCAACCACCTGGTGGGCCTCAAGCCCACGCCCGGCCGGGCCAGCACCGCCGGTGTGCTGCCGGCCTGCCGCAGCCTGGACTGCGTGTCGGTGTTTGCGCTGACGGTGGAAGACGCCGCCAGCGTGCTGGCCCTGATGGAAGGCCCCGACGAGGCCGATGACTACAGCGCCTTCCAGCCCGGCCCGGCCCGGCTGCCCAGCCGCCTGCGGGTGGGGGTGCCACGCTGCCCGGTGCTGGACGCCGACCTGGGCTACACCGCCGCCTGGCAGCAGGCCCTGGGCCGGCTGCGCGCGCTGGGTGCCGAGCTGGTGGATCTGGACTTCGAGCCGCTGCACCAGGTGGCCCGCCTGCTCTACAGCGGCCCCTGGGTGGCCGAACGTTATGCCGTGGTGCAGCGCCTGCTGGACAGCCGGCCCGCCAAGCTGGATGCCACCGTGGCCACGGTGATCGGCGCAGCGCGCGGTTTCAGCGCGGTCGACACCTTCCGCGCCCAGTACAGCCTGCGCCACCACCAGGCCCAGACCGCCCACCTGTGGGCCCAGGTGGACATGCTGCTGGTGCCCACCGCCCCGCGCCACCCCAGCTTTGCCGACGTGGCGGCCGACCCGGTGGGCGCCAACGCCCTGCTGGGCACCTACACCAACTTCGTCAACCTGCTGGGCTGGTGTGCGCTGGCGCTGCCTGCCGGCACCACCGCCGGCGGCCTGCCCTTCGGCGTGACCGTCATCGCCCAGGCCCAGCACGATGCCGCCCTGGCCCGCTTCGGCCAGCGCTGGCAGGCGCTGTGCGCCCAGCCGCTGGGCGCCACCGGCCGGGCCTGGGCACCACCACCAGCGCCGGCCTGCTGGCCCGCCACCCGGCGCACCCTGCCGCTGGTGGTGGTGGGGGCCCACCTCAGCGGCCTGCCGCTGAACTGGCAGCTCACCGAGCGTGGCGCCACGCTGCGCCAGGCCACCAGCACCGCACCCGTCTACCGCCTGTATGAACTGCCCGGCACGCAGCCACGCAAGCCCGGCCTGCTGCGCTGCGCCCAGGGCGGCCAGGCCATCGCGGTGGAAGTGTGGGACATGCCGGTCGACCAGGTGGGCAGCTTCCTGGCCCTGATCCCGCCGCCGCTGGGCCTGGGCAGCGTGCTGCTGGCCGATGGCAGCGCAGTGCACGGCTTCCTGTGCGAGCCGGTGGCGCTGGACGGCGCCCGCGACATCACCGCCAGCGGCGGCTGGCGCGCCCACCTCTCCAGCACGGCCGGCACCAGCACGGCCAGCCGCTGAACCCGGAGCACATCTGCCCATGGACCACACGCCCTACATCAACGCCGCAGCGGCCACGCTGGGCCTGCGCATCACGGCCGAGCAGCGCCCCGGTGTCACCCGCTTCTTCAACCTGGCCGCGGAGATGGCCGAGCTGGTGAACGGCCTGCCGCTGACCCCGGCCGATGAATCGGGCCAGGTGTTCCGCCCGGTCAGCCCCGATCTGGGCGAGGGTGGCGCATGAACGCGGCGGCGACAGCGGCTGCGGTGCGCGACGGCAGCCTCAGCGCGCGCAGCGCGGTGCAGGCCAGCCTGGCCACCATCGCCGCCACCGACGGCCGCGTCAACGCCTTCACCGCCGTGCTGGAAGAACGTGCGCTCAAGCGCGCCGACCTGGTCGACATCAGCCCGCGCCGCAGCCGCATGCGCCTGGCCGGTGTGCCGTTTGCGGTGAAGAACCTGTTCGACGTGGCCGGCATCGCCACCCTGGCCGGCTCCAAGATCGAAGCCAGCGCCGCACCGGCGCGGCGCGACGCCGTGCTGATCCGCCGGCTGGAGGCCGAAGGCGCGGTGCTGGTGGGCGCGCTGAACATGGACGAATACGCCTACGGCTTCACCACCGAGAACAGCCATGCCGGCACCTGCCACAACCCGCACGACCTCAGCCGCATCAGCGGTGGTTCGTCGGGTGGGTCGGCCGCGGCCATCGCCGCCGGCCAGGTGCCGCTGACCCTGGGCAGCGACACCAACGGCAGCATCCGCGTGCCATCGTCGCTGTGTGGCACCTACGGCCTCAAGCCCACCTACGGCCGCCTGCCCCGCACCGGCAGCTACCCCTTCGTGGCCAGCCTGGACCACCTGGGCCCGTTCACCCGCAACGTGGCCGACCTGGCACTGGGCTACGACCTGCTGCAGGGCCCCGACGACGACGACCCGGCCTGTGCCCAGCGCAGCATCGACACCACGGTCGACCTGCTGGAACGTGGCGCCGGCGGCCTGCGGGTGGGTGTGCTGGGCGGCTGGTTCCGCGAGATGGCCTTGCCCGAGGCGCTGCAGGCGGTGGACCGCGTGGCCGAGGCGCTGGGCACCTCCCGCCTGGTGGAGCTGCCCGAGGTGCAGCGCGCCCGCGCCGCCGCCTTCCTGATCAGCTGCGCCGAGGGCGCGGCCCTGCACCTGCCGGACCTGCGCCAGCGTGCGCATGAGTTCGACCCCCACACCCGCGACCGCTTCCTGGCCAATGCCCTGGTCCCTGCGGCCTGGGCGGTGCAGGCGCAGCGGGTGCGGCACTGGTTTGCGCGGCGGGTGGCCAAGGCCTTCCAGACGGTGGACGTGCTGATCGCCCCGGCCACGCCCTGCACCGCGCCCACCATCGGCACCGAGTGGCTGGAGATCGCCGGCCAGCGCCTGCCGGCCCGGCCGAGCCTGGGCCTGCTGACCCAGCCCATCAGCTGCATCGGCCTGCCGGTGGTGAGCGTGCCGCTGTGGGGCTGCAACCCGGCGGCACCCCACCTGCCCATCGGCGTGCAGCTCATCGCCGCGCCCTGGCGTGAAGACCATTGCCTGCGCGTGGCCGCGGCGCTGGAGGCGCAGGGCGTGTGCAGTGCGCCCATCGCCCAACTGTGATGAACGCCATCTCTTCAACGAAGCGGGGCGGGCCGAGCGCCGGGCCGCTCCCAAGCCGGCCCGTCATCCCCTTGGGGGATCGCTCGACGTACCCGTCGAGCGAGGGGTTGCAATGACCATGGACATCAACCTGCCCGATGTGCACGCCGAGGTGACGGCGGTGTTCAACCGCTACGAGCATGCCCTGGTCAACAACCTGGTCGACGAGCTGGACGCCCTGTTCTGGCCCAGCGAACACACGGTGCGCTACGGCGTGGCCGAGAACCTGCATGGCATCGCCGCCATCCGCGCCTTCCGCGCGGCACGCCCGGCCACCGGTCTGGCACGCACGCTGAGCGACACCGTGATCACCACCTTCGGCCGCGACCTGGCCACCGCCATGACCCAGTTCCGGCGTGACGGCAACCCCAGGCTGGGGCGCCAGAGCCAGACCTGGGTGCGTGGCCCCGCCGGCTGGCAGGTGGTGGCCGCCCATGTGTCGCTGATCGACCCACCCGTCTGAACCACCCGCATTCGATTCACCAGGAGCGAGAACCATGAGCCACCACACCAAGACCCATCAAGCCGATCTGCTGCGCCGCCGCCTGCTGGCCGGTGCCGGCCTGGCCGGCGCCTCGCTGGCCCTGCCCGGCGCACTGCGCCAGGCCTGGGCCCAGGCACCCATCACCCTGGGCATCATCTACGTGGGCCCGCGTGACGACTTCGGCTACAACCAGGCGCACGCCGAGGCCGCGGCCCAGCTGAAGAAGCTGCCCGGCATCAAGCTGGTCGAAGAAGAGAACGTGCCCGAGACCCAGGCGGTGCAGAAGACCATGCAGGGCATGATCAGCCAGGACGGCGCGGCCCTGCTGTTCCCCACCAGCTTCGGCTACTTCGACCCCCACATGCTGGCCATGGCGGCCAAGAACGAGAAGGTGCGCTTCGCCCATTGCGGCGGCATGTGGACCCAGGGCAAGCACCCGGCCAACACCGGCAGCTTCTTCGGCTACATCGACGAGGCGCAGTACCTCAACGGCGTGATCGCCGGCCACATGAGCAAGAGCAAGAAGCTGGGCTTCGTGGCCGCCAAGCCCATCCCCCAGGTGCTGCGCAACATCAATGCCTTCACCCTGGGCGCACGCTCGGTGGACCCCAAGATCACCACCAACGCCATCTTCACCGGCGACTGGAGCATGCCCGTGAAGGAGGCCGAGGCCACCAACAGCCTGTCCGACCAGGGCGTGGACGTGTTCACCATGCATGTGGACAGCCCCAAGGTGATCGTGGAGACCGCCGCCAAGCGCGGCAAGATGGTCTGCGGCTACCACGCCAGCCAGGCCAAGCTGGCCCCCAACGCCTACCTGACGGGGGCGGAATGGAACTGGCTGACGGCCTACACCCGCATCGTGGATGCGGCGCGCACCGGCAAGCCGCATCCCAACTTCGTGCGCGGCGGGCTGAAGGACGGCTTCGTCAAATCCTCGCCCTATGGCGCGATGGTGAGCGAGGGCGCACGCAAGAACGCCGAGGCCGTGCGCGCCAAGATGCTGGCCGGCACGTTCGACATCTTTGCCGGCGAGCTGAAGGACAACAGCGGCAAGGTGGTGATCGCCAAGGGCAAGGCCTTCAAGCAGATCGACATGGAGCTGGAAGGCATGAACTACCTCGTGGAAGGTGTCATCGGCAAAGCCTGACGACACCCACGCACCACCCACCGGACGCTGCCGATGAAGCACTCCACCCTGGAAGCCCTGGCCCTGCCGGTGCTGGCCCTGGCCGGCGGTCTGGGCCTGTTCGGCCTGTTCATCTGGTTCAACGGGCATGACCCGGTGCAGGCCTGGGGCCTGTTGTTCCTGGGCGCCTTCGGCGACAGCTTCTCGCTGCAGAACACGCTGCAGCGCGCCGCACCGCTGATGCTGACCGCCCTGTGCGTGGCCCTGCCGGCCCGTGCCGGCCTCACGGTGATCGGCGGTGAAGGGGCCCTGGTGCTGGGCGGCCTGGCCAGTGCCGCCCTGCCCGCAGCCCTGCCCCTGCCCGCCGGCGCAGCGGGCAGCCTGCTGCTGCTGCTGGCCGCCGCCGCCGCAGGCGCCGCCTGGATCGCCCTGGCCGGCTGGCTGCGCCAGTGGCGCGGTGTCAACGAGACCATCAGCAGCCTGCTGCTGGGCTACATCGCCATCGCGCTGTTCAAGCACATCGTGGAAGGCCCGCTGCGCGACCCGGCCAGCCTGAACAAGCCCTCCACCCTGCCGCTCGAGGAGAGCCTGCGCATCGGCACCATCGGCGCCTGGGACGTGCACTGGGGCCTGGTCTGGGGCGTGCTGCTGTGCATCGCCGCCGGCCTGTGGCTGCTGGCCAGCACCCATGGCTTTGCCACCCGGGTGGTGGGTGGCAACCCGCGTGCGGCGCAGATCGTCGGCCTGCCGGCAACCCGGTTGATCATCACGGCCTGCGCCCTGGGCGGCGCCTGCGCCGGCCTGGCCGGTGGCATCGAGGTGGCGGCGGTGCACACGGCGGCGAACGCCTCGCTGATCGTGGGCCTGGGCTACACCGGCATCCTGGTCAGCTTCGTGGCGCGGCACCAGCCGCTGGCCATCGTGCCGGTGGCCATCCTGTTCGGCGGCTTCCTGGCCGCGGGCAGCCTGCTGCAGCGGCGCATGGGCCTGCCCGATGCCAGCGTGCAGGTGCTGATGGGCTTCTGCTTCGTCTTCATCCTGGCCAGCGAGGCGCTGCGCGGGCGGCTGGGTACCTTGTTCAGCATCCGGCGGCCGCTGCCCGCCGCTGCCGGAGCCGCAGCATGAGCAGCATGGCCTGGTTCGATGTGCTGGTGGCCGTGCTGGGCGGCGCCATCCGGGTGGGCACGCCGTTTCTGTTCGTCAGCCTGGGCGAATGCATCACCGAGAAGGCCGGCCGCATCAACCTGGGGCTGGAAGGTGTGCTGGTGTTCTCGGCCATGGCCGGCTTCGGTGCCAGCTATCTCACCGGCCAGTGGTGGCTGGGTGTGCTGGCCGCGGGCCTGAGCGGCGCCTTCATCGCCCTGCTGCACGGCCTGGTGAGCAGCCTGCCGCGGGTCAACGACATCGCCGCGGGCATCGCCATCATGCTGCTGGGTGGCGGCCTGGCCTTCTACCTGGGCAAGCCGCTGATCCAGCCGCAGGCCGCGCAGATCCCGGCCATCCCGCTGGGCGCCTGGCTGGGCGCCGAGCCGCAGGGCGCGGTGGGCTCGGCGCTGGCCATCAATGCGCTGTTCCCCATCGGCGTGGCCCTGGCCCTGGCCCTGGCCTGGGCGCTGAAGAACACCGGCTGGGGGCTGACGCTGCGCATGGTGGGTGATTCGGCCGACGCGGCGCGCGCCCAGGGCACCTCGGTCAACGGCGTGCGCATCGCGGCCACCACGGCGGGCGGCTTCATCGCCGGGCTGGGCGGGGCCTCGCTGTCGCTGTACTTCCCGGGCAGCTGGAACGAGGCGCTGTCCAGCGGCCAGGGGCTGATCGCGGTGGCGCTGGTGATCTTCGCGCGCTGGCACCCGGTGCGCTGCCTGGGGGCGGCCCTGCTCTTCGGCGGCGCCGGGGCGCTGGGGCCGGCGCTGCAGTCGGTGGGCGTCACCGGCTACTACCACCTGTTCAATGCCGTGCCCTATGTGCTGACCTTGGCCATCCTGGTGTGGGCCTGCTCGCCGCGGCGCAGCCTGCAGGGCGCGCCGGCCGAGCTGGGTGTCTCCCACTGAACCAACAAGGAATCGATGTGACCGGACTGGGTGGATTGAACAAGGCGCCGAACGGCGTGGTGGTGGGCCTGGTGCAGCTGCAGCTGCCCCTGGTGGAGACACCGGCGCAGCTGCGCGCCCAGGCCGAGCGCATCGTGTGGATGGTGGGCAAGGCCCGCCGCAACCTCGCCACCATGGACCTGGTGGTGTTCCCCGAGTACGCGCTGCACGGCCTGTCGATGAACACCACGCCCGCGCTGATGGTGAGCATGGACGGCCCCGAGGTGGCGATGTTCAAGGCCGCCTGCGTGCAGCACCGCATCTGGGGCTGCTTCTCCATCATGGAGCACAACCCCAATGGCAACCCCTACAACACCGGCCTGGTCATTGACGACCAGGGCCAGGTGAAGCTGTACTACCGCAAGCTGCATCCCTGGGTGCCGGTGGAGCCCTGGGAGCCCGGCAACATGGGCGTGCCGGTGTGCGACGGCCCCAACGGCAGCAAGCTGGGTCTGATCATCTGCCACGACGGCATGTTCCCCGAGATGGCGCGTGAAGCCGCCTACAAGGGCGCCGAGATCATCCTGCGCACAGCCGGCTACACCGCGCCCATCCGCCACGCCTGGCAGATCACCAACCAGGCCAATGCCTTCCAGAACCTGGCCCAGACCGCCAGCGTGTGCCTCAGCGGCAGCGACGGCAGCTTCGACAGCATGGGCGAGGCCATGTTCTGTCACCTGGACGGCACGGTGCTGGCCCAGGGTGGTGGCCGGGTGGACGAGATCGTCAGCGCCGAGCTGCGACCCGACCTGGTGCGCGAAGCGCGTGCGGGCTGGGGCGTGGAGAACAACCCCTACCAGCTCTACCACCGCGGTTACGTGGCCGTGCAGGGCGGCGCCCAGGACTGCCCCTACAGCTTCATGCAGGACATGGTGGCCGGCCGCTACAAGCTGCCCTGGGACGCCAGCATCCAGGTGCGCGACGGCACGCCCTGCGGCTTCGACGCTCCCACCCGCCGCTATGTCGGCCCCGAGCCCAACCCGGTGGAGTAGCGTCCATGCCCCACATCACCTCCACCCCCTACCCCTGGCCGTATGACGGCGCGCTGCGTGTGGGCAACACCGCGCTGATCGTGATCGACATGCAGACCGACTTCTGCGGCGTGGGGGGCTATGTCGACAAGATGGGCTACGACCTGTCGCTGACCCGGGCGCCCATCGTGCCCATCGGCCGGTTGCTGGCGGCCTTCCGCGCCAAGGGTGCGCTGGTCATCCACACGCGTGAGGGCCACCGGCCGGACCTGAGCGACCTGCCGGCCAACAAGCGCTGGCGCTCGCGGCAGATTGGCACCGAGGGCCGCGGCATCGGTGACGCCGGCCCCTGCGGCCGCATCCTGGTGCGCGGTGAACCGGGCTGGCAGATCATCCCCGAGCTGGCACCGCTGCCGGGTGAAGTGGTGATCGACAAGCCCGGCAAGGGCAGCTTCTGCGCCACCGACCTGGAACTGATCCTGCACACACGCGGCATCCGCAACCTGGTGCTCACCGGCATCACCACCGACGTGTGTGTGCACACCACCATGCGCGAGGCCAATGACCGTGGCTTCGAATGCGTGATCGTCGACGACGCCACCGGCGCCACCGACCTGGGCAACCACCGGGCCGCGCTGAAGATGGTGACGATGCAGGGTGGCGTGTTCGGCGCGGTGGCCAGCTCGGCCGCGCTGGTCGAGGCCCTGGCAGCGCTGTGAGCCCTCCACTCCCCACCTGATCGGACCCACCCCATGACCGCACCCCGCAAGACCGTCCCCAACAGCACCCGCCGTCTGGTCCTGCAGGGTGCCGCGGCCTCTGCCGCCCTGGTCGGCCTGAGCCGCAAATCGCTGGCGGCCGACGACAAGATCCTGATCGGCTTCTGGCCCATCGCCTCGGGTCTGCCGCTGTACGTGGGCCTGGAGCGTGGCATCTTCAAGGAGGCCGGCCTGCAGGTGGAAGGCGCCAAGTTCGCCAGCGCCCAGCAGGTGGCCGAGGCCATGATCGCCGGGCGCATCCAGGGCAGTGCCAACGGCACGGCCAGCGCTGCGCTGGGCCTGGCCGAGATCACCAGCCCGGGCCTGCTGAAGATCATCTGCAGCAACCCCAGCAACCGCAAGCTGGTGCTGGACCAGTTCCTGGTGCCCAAGGATTCACCGATCAAGGCCATCAGTGAACTCGCCGGCAAGAAGGTGGCCAGCGGCCCCGGCATCCAGAACGTGACCCTGGCCAAGATCATCCTGGAGAAGAACGGCATCACCAACCCCCAGGTGACCGAGCTGCCGGTGGGCCAGCATGTGCCGGCCCTGGCGGGTGGCCAGATCGACGCCGTCTACACCCTGGAGCCCACCGGCACCGCCGGGCGCCTGAAGGGCATCAGCCGCACGCTGGAGACCGGCGTGATCGCCAAGTACGTGCTGGGTGATGCCGACGCCCCCTGGTTCGGTGGCTCGGCCACGCTGACCACCAGCTTCCTGAAAGACAAGCCCGAGCTGGCCAAGAAATACGTGGCGGCCTATGCCAAGGCGGTGGACTGGGTGCGCAAGTACCCCGAGGAGAGCCGCACCCACATGGACGGCTTCACCGCCATCGACGCCTCTTTGGTCAAGGAGGTGCCGCTGTCGGGCTTCACCCTCTACAACGAGTTCAAGCCCAGCGACGTGGAGTACTTCCAGAAGTTCTTCGACGTGTTCACCGACCGCAAGATCTTCAGCAAGCGGCTGGACGTGAAGTCGCTGCTCTACACAGGTTGAGCCGCATGAACCGGTTGCTCGACAAGCGCTTCCTGCCCCTGCTGGGCCCGCTGCTGCTGCTGGCCTTCTGGCAGCTGATGATCTCGGCGCAGTGGGTCAAGCCGGTGCTGCTGCCACCCCCTGCCGAGACCCTGGCGCACCTGGCCAGCGTGTTCGCCAGCGGCTCGATCTGGCCCGACCTGGGATCCACGCTCTACCGCACCCTGGCCTCGTTCGCCATCGCCGTGGCCATCGGCGTGCCGCTGGGCGTGGTGCTGGGCAGCAGCGAAGGCGCCTACCGCAGCGTGGAGTTCCTGATCGACTTCTTCCGCTCCACGCCCAGCTCGGCCCTGATCCCGCTGTTCCTGCTGATCTTCGGCATCACCGATGTCAACAAGATCGCCATCGCCAGCTTCGGCGCCATGCTGATCGTGCTGTTCAACAGCGCCTACGGCGTGATGAACGCCAAGAAGACCCGGGTGATGGCGGCGCAGATCATGGGTGTGTCCAAGTGGCATGTGTTCAAGGACGTGCTGCTGATGGAGAGCCTGGCGCAGACCTTCGTGGGCCTGCGCAGCGCGGTCAGCATGGCCCTGGTGATCGTGATCGTGGCCGAGATGTTCATCGGCAGCGAGACCGGCCTGGGCCACCGCATCATCGACGCGCAGCAGATCTTCAACGTCAAGGACATGTACACCTCGATCCTGATCACCGGAGCGCTGGGCTACGGCCTGAACCTGGCCTTCCTGCTGTGCGAGAAGAAGCTGATCCACTGGAGCGGAAAAGCATGAGCGGACGTTTTCCACCCGAGGTGCTGCCCGAGCAGCTGCGCGGTGTGCAGCCCGACACCGTGCTGACATTGCCACCGGCAGCCGGCACACACGTGACGGTGCGGGGCTTGAGCAAGGCCTTTGCCGGCGCGCCGCTGTACGCCAACTTCAACCTCGACCTGCCACGCAGCAAGATCGTCTCGATCTTCGGCCCCAACGGCTGCGGCAAGTCCACGCTGATGAACATGATCGCCGGGCTGATGCCCGCCGACGCGGGCGAGATCCTGTTCGACGGCAAGTCGCTGAAGGACACCAAGATCGGCTATGTGTTCCAGAACTACCGCGACGCGCTGTTCCCCTGGATCAGCGCCTGGGACAACATCGCCTACCCGCTGAAGCGTGCGGGCATGAAGCCGGCCGCGGTGCAGGCCCGGGTGGACGCACTGGTGGCGCTGTTCGAGATCCGCTTCGACCTGAAGCGCTACCCGTATGAGCTGTCGGGCGGGCAGATGCAGACGGTGTGCATCATGCGCAGCCTGGCCACCGAGCCCGAGGTGCTGTTCCTGGACGAGCCCTTCTCGGCGCTGGATTTCGAGATGACGCTGTTCATCCGCGCCAAGCTGCAGGAGGCACACCTGGCCACCGGCACCACCATGGTGATCGTCTCGCACGACCTGGAAGACGCGGTGTTCCTGGCCGACCGCATCCTGCTGCTGACACGCCGGCCCACCCGCATCGCCGAGATCGTGCCCTTCGACCTGCCGCGCCCGCGCCTGCCCGAGGTGATGGCCGACCCCGAATTCGTGCGGGTCAAGGCCCACACGCTGGAAGTCTTCCGCCGCGAGATGAAAGCCTGACATGAACGCCCTCACGCTGGAAACCGTCAACCTCGGCAAGCGCTTCGGCACCTTCACCGCGCTGGATGGTGTGTCGCTAAAGGTGCGGCCGGGCACGGTGCATGCCCTGCTGGGCGAAAACGGCGCGGGCAAGAGCACGCTGGTGAAGTGCATCGTCGGCTACCAGCGGCCCGACGAGGGCGCGGTGCTGCTCGATGGCCGCGAGCACGACATCCACGCGCCCACGGTGGCGCGGGCCCTGGGCATCGGCATGGTCTACCAGCACTTCACCGTGGTGCCTGGCATGACGGTGGCCGAGAACCTGCTGATCGCACGCGGCGCCCTGCCGGCCGTCATCGACTGGACAGCAGTGCGCGCCGAGCTGCAGGCCTTCATGGCCACGGCACCCTTCCAGCTGGACCTGGACGCCACGCCGCAGAACCTGTCGGCCGGCGAGAAGCAGAAGCTGGAGATCCTCAAGCAGCTGTTCCTGCAACCGCGCCTGCTGATCCTGGACGAGCCCACCAGCGTGCTCACGCCGCAGGAGGCCGACGAGGTGCTGGGCGCCCTGCGCACCCGCGCCCATGCGGGAGACTGCAGCGTGGTGATGATCACCCACAAGTTCCGCGAGGTGATGGCCTTTGCCGACGACGTGACCGTGCTGCGGCGCGGCAGGCTGGTGGACAGCCGCGCGGTGGCCGGCACCCAGCCGGCCGAGATGGCCGCCAGCATGGTGGGCGAGGACGCCGGTGCCCGCGCCGAAGCCGGCGCCGAGGCCGAGGCCGGCAGCCTGCCCACGCTGCAGCGCAGCGCCCGCCCTCCCGGCCCGGTGCGCCTGGCGCTGCGCGGGCTCAGCGTGCACGGCGACCGCGGCGAGACCGCGGTGGACCAGCTGGACCTGGACGTGGCAGCCGGCGAGATCGTGGGTGTGGCCGGTGTCTCGGGCAATGGCCAGCGGGAGCTGATGCAGGCCCTGGCCGGCCAGCGCCGGCGCGCCGGGGGCACGGTGACGGTGAACGGCCATGCCTACACCGCCACCCGGCGCCAGAACCGCGACCTGAAGGTGCGCGGCCTGCCCGAGGAGCCGCTGCGCAATGCCTGCGTGGCCAGCATGAGCGTGGCCGACAACATCGGCCTGCGCTGTTTCGACGAAGCGCCTTACGCCCGCGCCGGCCTGCGCCTGCCGGGTGCGCTGGCGCGGCGGGCGCGGGCGCTGATCGCCGAGTACCGCGTCAAGACCCAGGGCGAGGGCGCGCCCATCGGCTCGCTGTCCGGCGGCAATGTGCAGCGTGCCGTGCTGGCGCGTGAGCTCAGCGACGATGCCGACGTGCTGCTGGTCAGCAACCCGGTGTTCGGCCTGGACTTCACCGCCGTGGCCGAGGTGCATGCGCGCCTGGTGGCCGCACGCAACCGCGGCGCGGCGGTGCTGATGGTCAGCGAAGACCTGGACGAACTGCTGCATGTGGCCGACCGCATCGTGGTGATGAGCGGTGGCCAGCTGGTGCACAGCTGCCCGGCCGCGGGTGCCGACCGCCACGACATCGGCCGCCACATGGGCGGTGGCCACGGCGGGCCCGCGGTGGTGCCGGTGGCCGGCACACCGGCCAGCATGGGTGATGCCGGCCAGCACCGGGAGGCGGCATGACGACGAACTGCCCCATCGCCGCCCGCCCCTTCGCCTTCGACCTGCAGCCCGGCCAGGCCGCGCTGGTGATCATCGACATGCAGCGCGACTTCATCGAGCCAGGCGGCTTCGGTGAGAGCCTGGGCAACGACGTGGCCTTGCTGGAAGCCGCTGTGGGCCCCACCCAGGCCCTGCTGCAGGCCTGGCGTGCCCGCGGCTGGCCGGTGGTGCACACGCGTGAATCGCACCTGCCCGACCTGTCGGACTGCCCGCCGGCCAAACGCCTGCGTGGCAACCCCAGCCTGCGCATCGGCGATGTGGGGCCGGGCGGCCGCCTGCTGGTGCGCGGTGAACCCGGCAACCAGATCATCGCGGCCCTGGCGCCGGTGGCCGGCGAGATCGTCATCGACAAGCCCGGCAAGGGCGCCTTCTACGCCACGCCGCTGGCGGCCGAACTGCAGGCGCGGGGGGTGACCCAGCTGGTGGTGGCCGGTGTCACCACCGAGGTGTGTGTGCAGACCACGATGCGCGAGGCCAACGACCGGGGTTACGACTGCCTGCTGGTGGAGGAGGCCACGGCCAGCTACTTCCCCGCCTTCAAGGCCGCCACCATCGAGATGCTGGTGGCCCAGGGTGGCATCGTGGGCTGGGCGGCACCGTTGGCGGCCGTGCTGGCCGCCCTGCCCGCAGCGGCTTGACAGGCCTGCTGCGCCCGCATGCCGCATGATGGCGGCCCCAACGCCGCAACCGACCCCGCCCGCCACCGTGCCCGAACCCAAACCCCGCGCTGCCCTGGCCGAACAGGTCTATGCCCAGATCAAGTCCGAGCTGCATGACTTCCTGTGGGTGCCGGGTGACCGCTTCAGCGAGGCCGACATCGGCGCCCGCCTGGGCGTGAGCCGCACACCGGTGCGCGAGGCCCTGTTCCGCCTGCGCAACGAAGGGTTCCTGGAGGTGGAGAGCAAGGCCGGCTGGTTCGTCAAGCCCATCGATTTCGAGCGGCTGGACCAGCTCTACGACCTGCGCATCGTGCTGGAGACCGCCAGCCTGGACCGCCTGGCCCAGCGCGCCGACGAGCCACCCGAGCTGCAGGCGCTGAAGGCGGCCTGGCTGGTGGACGCCGACCAGCGCCTGCAGGACGGCCATGCCGTGGGCGCGCTGGACGAGCAGTTCCACGCCCAGCTGGTGGCGGCCACCGGCAACCGCGAGATGGCGCGGGTGCACCAGGACCTGACCGAGCGCATCCGCATCGTGCGGCGGCTGGATTTCACCCGTGGCGACCGCATCGCCGCCACCTACGACGAACACGCCAAGATCCTGCGCGCCGTGCTGCAGCGCAAGCCCGATGCGGCCAAGCTGCTGCTGAAGAGCCACATCGAGCAGAGCAAGCTGGAGGTGCGCAAGATCACCCTGCATGCGCTGCTGGAAGCCCGTGAGCGCAGCCGGGTGGAGCGGGCTGTGGTGCTGAAGACGGTGGCCTGACGCGCTTCCAGGCAAGCCGCCATGGGCGCGGTGCTCACGGGCGCTGGGCTGCCGCGCGGTAGCGCGCCGGTGGCAATCCGGCGCGGCGCGTGAATTCACGCGTGAAGTGCGCCTGGTCGGCATAGCCGCAGAGAAAGCCGATCTCGGCCAGCGTGGGCGTGCTGCGGGCCAGCAGCGACGCGGCCAGGCGCACCCGCAACTCGCCCAGCAGCGCGCTGAAGCTGAGCCCGGCCGCCGCCAGCCGGCGCTGCAATGTGCGCAAGGGCAGGCCCAGCGCAGCGGCGGCATCGGCCACGCGCGGCGCAGCGGCCGGGTCGCGGTGGAACCAGCGGGCCAGCGCGGCCGCGGGTTCGGGCCAGGGCAGCGGGCTGTCGGGCAGCGGCATGGCGGTGGGGCCGCGCACCCCGGTGCTGCGGGCACCGGCCCAGGCTGCAGCGGCCGCCGGCTCCCAGTGCAGCTGCCAGCTGGGCATGGGCGCGGCCGCCACGGTCGCCGAGGCCTGCGTGGCCCAGGGATCGGTGGCCCAGGCATCCGTGGCCCCCTCACCAAACACCACCCGGCCCGCCATCTCCACCCGCAGGCCACGCGTTCCGATGGCCTGCAGCGCGCCGATCCAGGCCCCGAGCACGGCCACGCTCTCGGCCGGCAGCGGCGGCGCAGCGCCGGCGCCCGCGCTGTGCTGGAGCAGCAGCGTGCCGGCGCCGTGCTGGTGGCACAGCAGGCGGTGGCTGGAGTGCACATAGCGCTCCAGCCGCTGCCAGCGGCCCAGGAAGTCGTGCGGGTCATGTGCCCCGACCAGGGCCTGGTGCAGGGGCTCGCCGTCGATGTGCTGCACCTGCTGCGCCAGCGCCAGCAACAGCGGCAGGCCGCCGGCGCGCACGATGCACGCCACCACCTGCTGCTTGTGCTGCAGCGGCACACGCGCAGCCCCGGGCTGCGGCAGCGGCGGCGGCAGGCCGTGGGCCGCCATCGCCCGCAGCAGCAGGCGCAGCATGCTGGCGCTGGCAAAGTCGTCCATGTGCGGTGGCCTCTTCACTGACCCCGGGCGCTCAGGCCGCGGCCAGCGCCAGTGCCGCGGCGCGCAGCGGCAGCCGCGTCGGCCGCCGGCCGGTGGCGTCGAAAACGGCGTTGGCGATCGCCGCCGCGCCTGCGGTCATCGCGCTCTCGCCGGCGCCGGTGGGGTCGGCATCGGAGGCCAGCAACTGCACGGCGATGCGCGGCATCTGGCCGAAGCGCGGGATCGGCGATTCGGCAAAGCCCGCCGCCGCCACGCCGGAATGCCGCAGCGGCAAGCACTCCACCAGCACCATGCCGAGGCACCACACCAGGCAGCCCTCGACCTGTGCGCGCACACCGTCGGCATCGACGACCAGGCCGCAATCATGGGCGCACCACATCGAGGTGACCCGCGCCTCGCCCTGGGGCGACACCTCGACATCGGCCACCACGGCCACCCGGCTGCCGGCCTTGTACACGCCGCAGGCCAGGCCGCGGCCACGCCGCATGCCGGGCGCTGTGCCAGCAGGCTGCGGCGCCCCCCAGCGCGCGTCGGCCGCTACGGCGCGCAGGGCCTGCTGCAGGCGTGTGTCCTCGGTCATCGCCAGCCGGAACGCCAGCGCATCGCTGCCCGCCGCGCGCGCGCAGGCGTCGACCGCCGTCTCCACCACCAGGCCGTTGGGCCCGGCCCCCAGGCCGCGCCAGGGGCCGCTGTGCACCGGCAGGCGCAGCGCGCCGAACTCGACCACCTGGCGCGGCACGGCATAAGGCAGCGCCGCGCCACGGGCCACGCCCTGGTCGCCGATGAAGTCGGCGGCACGCTGCATCCAGGCCGGCATGGCGGCGGGCGTGAAGAGGATGTGGCTGCTGGTGAAGGCATGCCACCAGTCGGTGATGCGCCCGCCCTCGAGGCGGGCCCGCACGCGGTGGCTCGACGGCGGGCGGTGGAAGCCTTGCGCGAACTCCTGCGCCCGGGTCCATTGCAGTTTCACCGGCCGGCGCACGGCCCGCGCCAGCAGGGCCGCTTCCAGTTCGGCCAGCACCAGCGTGCGCGCACCGAAGCCACCGCCGATGCGGCAGGCCTGCACCACCACCTGCCCGGCCGGCAGGTCGAGCCGGCGCGCCAGCACGTCGCGCACGTAGAACAGATCCTGGGTGCCGGTGAACACCTGCAGCTGCGGCCCACCAGTCGCATCAGGCTCGATGTGCGCCAGCGCGGCGCGTGGCTCGATCGACGCATGGGCGGCATGGGGGATGTCGATGCGCAGGTCCACCGTCCAGGCGGCCCCGGTGTGCAGCGCATCACGCCGCAGGGTGTGGCGCAGGTCGCCGCGGGCCAAGTGGTGGTCGATGTCGAGCAGGGCCTCGGGCTGCAGCGGCTCGAAGCCGCCCTCGATCTGCCAGCGCACCGCCAGCGCCTGTTCGATGCGGTCCAGCGCCCCCGGTGTCTCGGCCACCAGCCCCAGGCCCAGGCTGCCGGCGTGGCGCAGCAGCGGGTCGGCCACCACGGCCACGAAGCCCGGCAGGCGGCGCGCGGCGGCCTCGTCCCAGGCCGCTGGCCGCGACACCAGCTCGGGCGACACCGGGGCGCGCAGCACACGGCCGTGGGCCATGCCGGGCAGGCGCATGTCGGCCGCGAACAGCGGCGCTCCGGTGACGATGGCCTGCAGGTCGGCGCGCGCGCCCTGCACCGCCGCGGCAGCCCCGGTGCGCAGGCTGCGCAACTGGCCACGCGGCCGCGGCACGGCGCGCAGCTGCCCCTGGCTGCGGCCGGCCGCCAGGGCCTCGCGCAGGGTGGCGCAGGCCTGGGCCAGCGGCAGCGCAAAGTCCTTCAGCGAATCGCTGCCCACCGTGGCCTTGGTGCGCGCGATGTCGCGGCTGGACGGCAGGCGCAGCGTGATGCGCTCGGCCGGCACGCCCAGTTCGACCGCCGCGATGCGGCGCAGCGCCGGCCCGATCTGCTGGCCCATTTCGGCGCAGGGCACGAAGAGCGCGTAACGGCCCTCGTGGTGGCGCACCCACGCCAGCGCATCGGCGGGCTGCGGCAGCGGGCGCCTGGGCACCACCGGGATGGCGGTGCAGCCGGCCACCAGGCTGCCGAAGCTGACGGTCAGCCCCGCGGCAGCCCCCAGGAACAGGCGCCGCCTCACGGGCGGCTCTGCGCTGGCATCGCCGCGGCGGCGCGTTCCACCGCCCGCCGCACACGCGGCTGGGTGCCGCAGCGGCACAGGTGGCCGGCTAGTGCCGCGTCCACCGCCGCCGGGTCGGGCCGTGGCTGCCGGCGCAGCAGGGCCACCGTGGCCAGGATCTGCCCGGCCTGGCAGTAGCCGCATTGCGGCACGGCTTCGTCCACCCAGGCCTGCTGCACCGGGTGCAGCACACCCGCAACGGCCAGGCCCTCGACCGTGGTGATCTGGCGCCCCTGGACGCTGGCTGCCTGCAGCAGACAGGCGCGTTGCGGCTCGCCGTCGACCAGCACGGTGCAGGCGCCGCACTGGCCCTGCCCACAACCGTATTTGCAGCCCACCAAGCCCAGCGCCTCGCGCAGCACCCAGAGCAGGCGCTCGCCCTCCCAGAGGGCGGAAAACTCGTGCTGCCGCCCGTTGACATGCAAGCGCATCGTGGAACTCCTTCATGGTTCAGCCTGGGCCGGATGGTCCTGCTGCGCGGCCAGGCCGTCTTGAAGGATTGCGCCAGCCGCGGCCCGGCCGCCTACAGGCCGAGGCGGCGTCGCAGCGCCCCGACCAAAGGGCTGGTCGCCGAGGGCGGGAAGGGCGAGACGCTGCTGACATTGATCTCGCACAGCACGAACCGCTGTTCGGCGCCTGCCGTCTGCGCGCCATGCATGAAGTCGCAGTCCCACAGCAGCGGCAGTTGTTCCCGCGCCAGACCCACACGCGCGCAGAGCAGCCCGATCCAGCGCGATTCCAGCTGTTGCCGCAGGGCCTGGCACTGCGGCAGGTCGGGCCCGTGGTACAGGCGCGGCCCCGGCAGGGGCGCATCGGGATGCAGGGCGTTGACAGCCTGCAGGCCGAAGCCGGCCACACGGTCCTCGACCAGATAGGCGCGCACCATGCCCTCGGCCAGGCGCGGCTGCCAGGCCTGGTCGATCAGGCGGCCACCACAGGCCGGCTCGAAATACGGCGCCAGCGTCGCCAACAAGGCGTCCCACCCCATGCGTTGCGGGGTGCAGCCACGCTGGGCATGTTGCACAGTGAGCGCGCCGCCCTCGGCCTGCTCGACCCGCCACACGCCGATGCCGCTGTGGCCACGCTGCTGCTTGAGCACTCGCGCACCGTGCTGCAGGCGCTGCGACAGGTCCGACGCCAGCTGCGCCAGGCTGTGGATGTGGTGCACGTCGCTGCCGAACGGCAGTTCGCGGGTCTCGACCAGCACGTCCTTGGTGCCCAGGCGCAGGATGGCATCGGGGTGCGCGCTGACGAACACACCGGTCTGCGCCAGCGCGCGCAGCAGCGCATCGAGCCGGTCACGGCGGCGGCCGTCCTCGATCGGGTTGCACCAGACCAGGACGGCCTGCACCTGCCGCAGCTGGGCCATCACCTCATCGGCGAAGTCGTCATGCCAGATGGCCGGCTCGGCGGCCACGCCGGCCGCGGCCAGGGCATCGAACACGGCCGCGAAGCGGCCCGCGGCGGGGTCGGCACGGTCCCGGGCGGCGCGGTCGCCCGGGTACAGCAGGGCGACCCTGGGCGCGGCGGCGGCCGTCATGCGGCGGGCTCCGCTGGCTTGCCGACCAGCGGCAGACCGGCTACCTGCCAGCCGTCGATGCCACCCCGCAGGTAGCGGGCCTGCAGGCCGGCGGCGTGCAGGCGCAGCGCGGTGGCGCGGCTGACCTCGTGGCCGTGCACGCAGTACACGACCACCGGCCGGTCAGCGGGCAGGCCGGTGGACCAATCGGCCACCACGGCCGGGTTGCACCAGCGTGCGCCGGGCAGGGTGGTGCTGGCCTGCGCATAGGCGCCGGCCCGGCGCACGTCGAGGACCAGCGCACCACCGAGCGCACCACCGAGGCCATCCTGGTCGACACCCAGTTGTGCGCTGGCGGCATCCACGGCCTGCTGGTAGCGCGCATGGACCGCAGCCCAGTGCAGCTGGCCCAGCCACGCATCGATGCAGGCACCAACCGCTGCGCCGTCGTCGCCGGGGTGGGCCTGCCCGTGCAGGCCCAGCGCCAGGATCGGCACGCCGCCGGCTGCCACATGGCTGTGGTCGGCGGCCCATTGGTGGACCAGCGAGCCATCGTGCCGGAACACCAGCAGCATCCAGCCGGGGCCGACGCCCCGGGCCCTGGCGCATGCGGCGAAGTCGGCGCGCCAGCGGTCCACGCTGCCGAAGCTGGCGTCCAGCGCCAACTGCATGGCCGGCGCCATGGTCACGCCGTCGCCGCCGAGGCTGCTGCTGCAGAGCCGGTGCAACAGCGTGGTGTCGCCGACCGGCGGATCCTGGGCGTGTGTCTGCATGGGGATGCCTTCAGCGCAGCAGGGGAACCAGCCAGGCGGCCACCAGCCCGACGGCTGCGCAGGCGCCGAGCAGGGGCAGGACACCGACCTTGAAGCGGAACAAGGCCAGGGCGGCGGCCAGGCAGATCAGCGCCGACAGCAGATCGAAGCGCCCGCCGAAGCCCTGGGGCCAGAGCACGTGGTAGGCGAAGAACATCGCCAGGTTCAGGATCACCCCGACCACCGCGGCCGTGATGGCCGACAGCGGGGCCGTGAAACCCAGCTTGCCGTGGGTGGCCTCGACCAGCGGCCCACCGGCCAGGATGAAGACGAACGACGGCAGGAAGGTGAAGAAGGTGACCACGGTGGCGGCCAGGGCACCGCCGAGGAACAGCGCATCAGGCCCCAGCACCTGCTTCAGCCAGCCACCGACGAAGCCGACGAAGGCCACCACCATGATCAGCGGCCCGGGTGTGGTCTCGCCCAGGGCCAGGCCATCGATCATCTGCGGGCCGCTGAGCCACTGGTGGGTGTCGACCGCCCCCTGGTAGACATAGGGCAGCACCGCATAGGCACCGCCGAAGGTCAGCAGCGCGGCCTTGGTGAAGAACCAGCCCATCTGCGTCAACGTGCCTTGCAGCCCGTTCACCGCGACCAGTGCCGCCATGGCCAGCAGCCACAGGCCCAGGCCGGCGGCCAGCACCTTGGCCAGATGGCTGCGCGAGAAGCGCGCATGGGGCGGGGTCGGTGTGTGGTCGTCGATCAGCGCAGGCCCGAAGCTCGCCTGGGCGCTGCCATGCCCACCACCCAGCGCAAACACCTGGGGCCAGCGGCGGGCGCCGACGTGGCCGATCAGCGCGGCCGCCAGCACGATGGCCGGAAACGGGGTGTCGAAGGCGAAGATGGCGGTGAACGACGCCGCCGCGATGCCCCACATCCAGCGGTTCTTCAGGGCCCGCGTGCCGATGCGGTGGGCCGCGTGCAGCACCAGCGCCGTCACCGCAGGCTTGAGCCCGAAGAAGATGCCGGCCACCAGGGGCACGTCACCGAAGCGCAGGTAGATCCAGCTCAGTGCGACCAGGATGAACAGCGAGGGCAGCACGAACAAGGCGCCGGCCACGATGCCGCCCCAGGTGCGGTGCATCAGCCAGCCGATGTAGGTGGCCAGCTGCTGGGCCTCGGGCCCCGGCAGCAGCATGCAGTAGTTCAGCGCATGCAGAAAGCGCTGCTCGCTGATCCAGCGCCGCCGCTCCACCAGTTCGGTGTGCATGATCGCGATCTGCCCGGCCGGCCCGCCGAAGCTGATGAAGCCCAGCTTGAGCCAGAACCGGAACGCCTCGGCGAAGCGCACGGCCGTGGGTGCAGACACCGGGTCTGCCGGCACGCCGGTGGCTGCGGTGGTTGGGATGCTCATGGGGATGCTCCAGGGGCGGCATACAGCGCGTCGAACACGGCCGCAGCCGCCAGGCTCAGGGGGTCGTCGTCGGCATGCACTTCGTGCAGGCCGGACAGCACGGCTTCCAGCCCCGCCGCCTCGGGCACCGGGATGCCGCCGATGTCCAGGAAGTGCACGGCGCGCGCGATGCGCTGCAGCCGCGGGTCGGCATCCAGGCCGAAGCTGGTGGCCAGCACCTCGAAGCTGACCCGCAGGCCGACATGGGTGAAGCGCGCGCCGTCGTAATCGAAGCCCAGTGCCCCACGCGGCGCAGGCGTGCTGCCGGCGGGGTCGGCCAGCCACAGAAAGCGCGCCTGCGGATCGATGAAGCGGCGGATCAGCCAGGCGCAGGCCAGGCGGTCGACCCAGGGCCGCCTGCGTGTGGCCCAGCGCCTGCCGCGGAACTTGCGCGCATCCAGCCGCGGGATGCCGTGCGGCGCCTGCGCCACCGGCTCACCGCGCGAAAAACGCGCATCCAGCGCCTGGTGCAGCGCATCGAACTCGGCCTGTGCCTGCTCGGCCGCCGCACCCGGGTGGTAGTCGATGCGCCGCAGCGCCTGCAGCGCCTCGCCGATGCCACGCCAGCGCCGCCGTGCCTCGGTCTCCTCCAGCGCTGGCAGCGCGGCCGCCAGCGACTGCGCGTCCTGGCGCCACTGGCCGTAGGCCTCGCTGCGGTCGAACAGGGCCAGCACCTCGGCGCGCTGGTGGGCGTCGCGCGTGGACAGCTGGAACACGCTGGCCTGGCCGCCATGCGCCCGCACTTCGACCACCAGCGGCTCGAACAAGTCCGCCTGGGCCTCGGGCAGCAAATGCACACCGTCGCGCAGGGAGCCGCAGCCCAGGGTCTTCAGGGCCCGCCAGACACGCAGGCGCACGGCGCTGGGCTGCGTCGGCAGGGTGAGGAAGAGCACGCTCCACATGGCGGCAGCATACGCCAGCTTCCGAGTAATATCTATTACCGATTCTGAAGCAGTTGCGCGAGATGGTGCCCAGGCCGTGTACCGACCTCGGGCGCTTCGCCCCCCTGGCTAGAATGCGCCGATGCCCACCCGGGTCATCGCCTTCCTCCTCGCCTTCGTCCTGCTCTGGTCCGGTCTCAGCACCATCGAGGCGCCGCGCATCACCGCCGCGCCTGCCTCCGAGCAGACGACCAGCCTCCTGGATGCGGCGGACCCCGCCAACGCCCATGCGGGCTCGGTGGAGCACCACCACCTGGACGATCTGCCGTCCCAGGCCCAGAGCGATCCGCCGCCCGACACACCCGGCTTGCTGCCCGCGCCACTGGCGCCCAGCGTCCAATGGACGGTGATGGTGCAGCCGCAGGCCCTGGCCGCGGCCGAAACACGGCCGCCCTTCCTCGCCGGGCCCTTGCGCCCACCCCGCGCCAACACCATCGCAGGCTGACCTGCCCTGGCCGCGCCATCGTCGGCGGCCGGCATCGCCACCCCGCCGTCACGCAGGCCGCCGCGGCACATGAACCGCCCCGCGCACCCGCCCTCCCGTCTGCAGACCACCGGCGCAGCGCCGCCACTGGTTCGGAACCCCCATGGAAATCGCCCTCCTCTTTGCACTCATCGTCCTCAACGGCCTGTTCGCCATGTCCGAGATCGCGCTCGTCACGGCGCGCAAGGCGCGCATGCAGAAGCTGGTCGACGACGGCGACGGCGCCGCCGCTGCGGCGGTCAAGCTGGGTGAAGACCCGACCCGGTTCCTGTCGACCATCCAGATCGGCATCACCTCGATCGGCGTGCTGAACGGCATCGTCGGCGAGGCAGCGCTGGCGGCGCCGCTGGCGGCCTGGCTGGTGTCCCTGGGCGCAGAGCAGCCCTTTGCCAACTACGGCGCCACCGGCCTGGTGGTGGTCACGATCACCTATTTCTCCATCGTCGTCGGCGAGCTGGTCCCCAAGCGCATCGGCCAGACCCATCCCGAGACCCTGGCCCGGCTGGTGGCGCGGCCCATCAACTGGCTGGCCATCGCCACCCAGCCCTTCGTGAAGCTGCTGTCCCTGTCCACCCATGCGCTGCTGCGCCTGCTGGGCGTGAAGGACAACGGCGGCAATGCCGTCACCGAGGAGGAGATCCACGCCATGCTGGCCGAAGGCACGACGGCCGGCGTGATCGAGTCACACGAGCACACCATGGTGCGCAACGTGTTCCGGCTCGACGACCGGCAGATCGGCTCGCTGATGGTGCCGCGCGGCGACATGGTGGTGCTCGATGCCGACCTCGGCTTCGAGGCCAATCTGGCGCGCATCGAGACCAGCGACCATGCGCGCTTCCCGGTGGTCCAGGGCGGCCTGGACAACATCCTCGGCGTGATCAATGCGCGCCAGTGGCTGTCGCATGCCTGGCGGGGCGATGACCGCACGCTGGCCAGCCAGCCGCTGCAGCCGCCGCTGTATGTGCCCGAGACCCTGACCGGCATGGAACTGCTGGACAACTTCCGCAGTTCCGACGTGCACATGGCCTTCATCATCGACGAGTACGGCCAGGTGCAGGGCATCGTCACGCTGCAGGACCTGATCGAGGCGATCACCGGGGAGTTCCACCCGCGTGATCCGCAGACCTCGTGGGCCGTGCAGCGGGACGACGGCAGCTGGTTGCTGGACGGCCACATCCCCGTGCCCGAGCTGAAGGACCGCCTGCAGCTGGGCGGCGTGCCCGAGGAGGACCGTGGCCGCTACCACACCCTCAGCGGCATGATGATGCTGCTGACCGGGCGCCTGCCCAAGGTGGCCGATGCGGTGGACTGGGAAGGCTGGCACCTGGAGATCGTCGACATGGATGGCAAGACCATCGACAAGGTGCTGGCCAGCCGCCGGCCCGACGCTGCTGCGGCAACCCCGCCAGACCCTGCCCATGGCTGAGCCGACCGAGGCTGCGGCCGGCAAGCTCCCGCTGTCGGCGATGCTGCACGCCCTGGCCCAGGACGACAGCCGCAGCCGCATCTCCATCGGCGATCTGCTGGAGGCGCTGGGTGACCGCGCCCTGGCGGCCCTGCTGTTCGTGTTTGCCGTGCCCAATGTGCTGCCGGTGCCGCCCGGCACGTCGACCATCCTGGGCGCGCCCCTGGTGTTCCTGGCGGCCCAGCTGGCCTTCGGCCGCAAGCCCTGGCTGCCGGCGGTGATTGCACGGCGCACGATGACCCGCAGCGACTTCGCCGCCCTGGTGCGGCGCATCGGCCCCTGGCTGGCGCGGGCCGAGCGCCTGCTGCGGCCGCGCGCCATGGGGCTGGCGCTGCCGCCGATGGAGTACCTGGTCGGCGTGCTGTGCCTGCTGCTCGCCGTGGTGCTGGTGCTGCCCGTGCCGCTGGGCAACATGCTGCCGGCGCTGGCCATCAGCCTGCTGGCGCTCGGCATCCTGGAACGCGACGGCCTGTGGATCCTGGCCGGGCTGGTGGCCACCATGGCCGCCGCTGCCGTGGTGTCCGGCGTGGTGTTCGCCATGGTCAAGGCGGCCATCTTCTTCGTCACCCAGGTGCTGCCCTGATGCCCGTCCGGCTGCCATCCTTCTTCGCCCGCCGCTGGCAGGGCCAGGTGCCGGTGCACACCGTGCTGTGGCGTGACATGCTGGGGGTGGGCACGGCGGTGAATGTGCTGGCCACCTTCGTGGCGCTGCTGTCGGCCAGCCAGGGTGCGGCATCCTGGGTGGCGGTGGCCCTGCACTTTGCGCCGCTGCCCTACAACGTCTTCCTCTTCATCGCTGTCCGGCGTGCACCGCCGCCCAGCCGGATCAGCAAGCTGGTTGGCCTGGTCTGGCTGGCCTTGATGACGGTGGTGTAGGGCGCGGCGCACACCCGCGCCCATCGCCCGCGGCCCGGCAGGTTCAGACCCGCACCATGCGCTTGCCGATGTTCTCGCCGGCCAGCAGCCCGATCAGCGCGGCCGGCGTGTTCTCCAGGCCGTCGATGATGTCCTCGGGCACCTTCAGCTGGCCGCTGGCCACCCAGCCCTCCAGCGCCACCAGCGCCCGGTCGAAGTGCGCGGCAAAGTCGAACAGCACAAAACCCTGCAGGGTGAGCCGCTTGGTCACGATCAGGCCGGGCACACCCCGCGGGCCATGGGCCGGCGGGGCGCCGTCGTACTGCGACACCGCGCCGCAGCAGGCCACGCGCCCGCCCTGGTTCATGCGGAACAGGCAGGCCTCCAGGATGTCGCCGCCCACGTTGTCGAAGTACACGTCGATGCCCCCCGGTGCGGCCGCCTTCAGGGCCGCATTCAGGTTGCCGGCCTTGTAGTCCACCACCGCATCGAAGCCCAGTTCGCGCTGCAGCCAGGCGCACTTGGCCTCGCCACCGGCGATGCCCACCACCCGGCAGCCCTGGATCTTGGCGATCTGGCCGACGAAGGCGCCCACCGATCCCGCGGCGGCCGACACCACCACGGTGTCACCCGCCTTGGGCTGGCCCACCTGCAGCAGGCCGAAGTAGGCGGTGAGGCCGGCAATGCCGTAGACGCTGAGCAGATGCGACAGCGGCCCGCGCCGCTGCTGCTTCGTCAGCGCCTTGGCCGGCAGCGCGGCGTATTGCTGCCAGCCGGTGTCGGCAAACACCAGGTCGCCAGGGGCGAAGCCGGGCGCTTTCGATTCGACCACCTCCGAGATGCTGCCACCGGCCATCACCTGCCCCGCGGCCAGCGCAGCGCGGTAGGTGGCGCCCTGCATCCAGGCGCGGTTGGCGGCATCCAGGCTGATCAGCAGCACCTTCAGCAGCACCTCGCCGTCGGCGGGCTGGGGCATGGGGGCCTCGGCCAGCTGGAAGTGGCCGGGGGACAGCTTGCCCGTGGGCAGGCTGGCGAGCTGGATCTGGCGGTTGGTGGTGGACAGGTTGTTGGCGGACATGCAGGCTCCTGGGGATGGGCTGGAATGGGCCGCCAGTCTGCCGGCAAGCGCGCCGGCCGCGCCCCCGGGCTTCCCGCAGGACCGCAGCAGCGCTACAGCCGGTACGGGCCGGCGCCCAGATCGACCGCCACACCGCTGCGGGCCGATTCTTCGGCCGCCAGGCCGATCAGCACCGCCTTCAGGCCATCCTCCAGCGTCACTTCCACCGGCTGGTCCACCACGCCGCGCACCAGGTCGAAGAAGCGCCGGTGCTGGAAGTAGGTGGAGCCGTTGTGGTCGCCCGCGGCCAGCAGGTCGGCGGGCACCGGGATCTGCAGTTCACGCGGGCCCTGGGGCCGGCGCGGGCTGACGATCAGCTGCGCCACCGGCGCCGGGCCCAGCGTGGCCGTGGGCCAGAAGCGGCCGGGGCCGGGCACCTTGCACTCGATCTTGCCGCGTGGGCCCACCACGCTGATCTCCTCCTGGTAACGCGATCCTTCAGCGAACATGCACAGCTCCAGCAGCGCGCGGCGCCGGCCGGGGAAATCCAGCACCACCAGCGCGTTGTCCAGGATGTCGGGCTGGCGGCCGCCGTAGCGCTCGTCCACATGGTTGTGGTTCATCGCACCGCTGGCATACAGCCGTATCGGGTCGGCCTGCATCAGCAGGCGCATCAGGTCGAAGAAGTGGCAGCACTTCTCCACCAGCGTGCCACCGGTGTTGGCGGCAAAGCGGTTCCAGTCGCCCACCTTGCTGAGGAAGGGGTAGCGGTGCTCGCGGATGCTCAGCAGGGTGTTGCCCCCGGTGTCGGTGCCGGCATGGGCGGCGGCCACCAGCGCGGCGATCGGCGGCATGTAGCGGTATTCCATCGCCACCCACAGCGGCGCCATGTGGGTGGCGGCCAGCGCACGCAGCTGGGCCACCTGGGCCAGGCTGGTGCACACCGGCTTCTCGCACAACACCGGCAACGGCCGGGCCCGCGCGATCTGCTGCAGCTGGTCGGCGTGGCAGTGGTTGGGGCTGGTGATCACCAGCGCGTCGATGTCGGGGCGGGCCAGCAGCGCGTCGAGGCTGGGCACCCGCGCAGCACCCGGGGCCAGCGCCAGCGCGGCGGTGGCCATGCCGTCATCGGGCTCGAAGATGGCGGTGGTGCGTGCACCATCGATCAGCGCCAGGTTGCGCAAATGCTCCTGGCCCATCATGCCGCAGCCGATGAAGCCGTGGCGGACGCTGCTGCGCGGGAGGGTGTCGGGCATGGCGGGCTTTCGTCGGTGCGGCGATGGAGAGGGTGGCGTCAGCGCCAGCGGGCGCCGTAGCGCGCCACGCGGCTGTCGAACCAGGTGCTGGACACCTCGGCCAGCACACCGTGCTGCGACCAGGCACGGCGCACCACCTGCACCGCCGGCTGGCCCGGCTGCAGGCCGCGGCCCAGGCGCCCGGCGTGCGGCGCGGCGTCGGTCCAATCGGGCACGGTGCCCAGACCGATCTGGTCGTCCACCTGGGCGATCCAGAAGCCCAGGCGCTGCGCATAGAAGTGGTACAGCGATTCATGCAGATCGGCCACGGTCAGCGCCTCGCGGCCGCGGGCGTCGAAGCAGATGTCTTCCAGCGCCACCGGCTGGTGGTCGAGGTGGCGCAGGCGGCGCACCCGCCACACCGGCTGGGGGTCGCCGTCCGGCGCGCCGCCCAGCGCAGGCAGGCCGGCGGGGCGCATGATCCGGTCGAAGGCCAGCACGTCGGCGGTGGGCAGGCCACCGCCGCCATCGGCCCGCTCCAGCCGGAAGAAGCCGTAGATGCTGCGCTGGCCCTCGGCCTGGCGCAGGTAGGTGCCCGATCCCTGGCGGCGCTGCAGCAGGCCACGCGCCTGCAGCTCGGCCAGCGCCTTGCGCAGCGTGCCCACGGCCACACCCAGGCGGCTGGCCAGCGCGGCCTCGGTGGGCAGGCGGTCACCCGGCTGCCAGCGGCCGGCGGCGATCTCGCGCACCAGCAGCTCGCTGATCTGCAGGTACAGCGGCAGGCGCTGCGGCTGCGGCAGCGCACCCGCAGCGGCGTGGTCGGCAGGGGCGGCGGCAGGGTCCATGGACGGCGGCGCCGAGTGTAAGCCCGGGGTGTGCGGCAGCGGCGAATTCATTCACCATTGATGCATTGAACCTGCCTTGATCCAGCGCCGTGGTCCGGCCCCCGCCAGCGCCGGGTGATGGCGGCCCCACCACACCTGCCCACCACCCCAGCCCAACAACGGAGCGCGCCATGCCCGACCCCGTGGTTCCCATCCGTGCCGACGGCCTCGACGCCGTCGAGGTGGCGTGGTTTGCGCCGCTGTGCTCCGACGATTTCCGCCACCTGGGTGTGCCCGAGGGTGATCTGCGCAGCAGCTTCGCCCACACCCGCGACATCGTGCTGCGCGCCGATGCACTGGGCTTCGGCAACATCCTCTGCCCCTCGTCCTACCAGGTGGGGCAGGACACGCTGACCTTCGCCGCCGCGCTGGCGCCCATGACCCAGCGCATCAACCTGCTGACCGCCGTGCGCTGCGGCGAGCTGCACCCGGCGATGCTGGCGCGCACCGTGGCCACGCTGGACCACATGCTGCAAGGCCGGCTCACGATCAACATCATCTCCTCGGATTTTCCCGGCCAGGCCGAGGACAGCGCGCTGCGCTACCGGCGCAGCCACGAGGTGGTGCAGATCCTGAAGCAGGCCTGGACGCAGGATGAGATCCACTTCCAGGGCGAGATCTACCAGCTCGGCAGGCTGTCGGCCGACCCGGTGCGGCCCTACCAGCAGAACGGCGGGCCGCTGCTGTACTTCGGGGGCTATTCACCCGACGCGCTGGAGCTGTGCGGCGCACACTGCGACACCTACCTGATGTGGCCCGCACCCGAGGCCACGCTGGCCGAGCAGATGCGTGCGGTGCATGCCCGCGCCGCCGCCCATGGCCGGCTGCTGGACTACGGCCTGCGGGTGCATGTGATCGTGCGCGACACCGAGGCCGAGGCACGCGATTACGCGCAAGAGCTGGTGTCACAGCTGGACGACGAGGTGGGCCGACGCATCCGCGAGCGTGCGCTGGACGCGCACAGCCTGGGCGTGTCGCTGCAGGCGCGGGTGCGTGAGCTGGCCGATGCGGAAGGCTATGTGGAGCCGGGGCTGTGGACTGGCATCGGCCGCGCGCGCTCAGGCTGCGGTGCGGCCCTGGTGGGCAGCGTCGACCAGGTGATGGTCAAGCTGGAGCGCTACCAGCGCATGGGCATCCGTGCCTTCGTGCTGTCGGGCTACCCACACCAGGCGGAGTGCGATGCCTTCGGCACCAAGGTGCTGCCCAAGCTCAAGACCTGCCAGCTGTCCCAGGTCTACGGCCGGGTGCCGGCCAGCACACCGGCCACACCGCTGGGCGTGGGGGTGCGGCGCTGACCGGCGGGGCGCCAACACCCCGCCAGCCGACCGCCCGGTGCCGAGGCACAGCGGCCAGACGGTGACCTGAATTTGAACCGAACACACAGAGACAAGACCGCACCATGCCCTGCCCCACCGTCACCCTGCACCCGTCGCTGCGGCCGTTCAGCCGCCTGGTCTACGGCGTCTGGCGCCTGGCCGATGGCGGCGATGCCAGCCCCGCCACCGTGGCGGCCAAGATCCAGGCCTGCCTGGACCAGGGCATCACCAGCTTCGACCATGCCGACATCTACGGCGACCACCGCTGCGAGACGCTGTTCGGCGACGCGCTGCGCGCCCAGCCCAGCCTGCGCCAGCACCTGCAGATCGTCACCAAGTGCGACATCCTGCTGCTGTCGGCCCAGTTCCCGCAGCGGCGGGTGAAGCACTACGACACCGCGCCGGCGCACATCCACGCCAGCGTCGACCGGTCGCTTGCGCGCATCGGCGTCGAGCGGCTGGATCTGCTGCTGATGCACCGGCCCGACCCGCTGATGGACGCCGACGCCACCGGCGCCTGCCTGGATGCGCTGGTCGACAGCGGCAAGGTGGCGGCCATCGGCGTGTCGAACTTCCTGCCGCACGACTGGCAGCTGCTGCAATCCTGCATGCGCCACCCACTGGTGACCAACCAGCTGGAACTGAGCCTGCTGGCCCGCAGCGCCTGGACCGACGGGCAGCTGGCCTTTCTGCAGCAGCACCGCATCCGGCCGATGGCCTGGTCGCCGCTGGGCGGAGGGTCGCTGGTGACCGGCCGTGGCGACGCTGCCGCCCGTGTGCTGCCCGCGCTGCAGCGCATCGCCGACGCGCAAGGCGTGGCGGCCGACGCGGTGGCCATCGCCTGGCTGCTGATGCACCCGGCCGGCATCCTGCCGGTGGTGGGCACCAACCGCCTCGACCGCATCCAGCGGCTGACCGACGCCCTGCAGGTGACGCTGGACCGCGAGACCTGGTTCGAGCTGTACAGCCTGGCCGAAGGCCGGGAGGTGCCTTGAGCCGCGCCAGCGCCGCATGTGCATGCGCGTAAACCGCGTATCGGCCGGGCCCGCTGCGCGGCTATCCTGCCGCGCCCTGCGCCACCCGCCGCCCATGCCTGCCCTGCCCGCCCCGCCCACCGCCCACCTGCCACGCGCCCGCCATGGCTGAGGTGCAGCTGCGCCAGGTGCGCAAGTCCTACGACGGCAAGACGCCTGTGATCCATGGCATCGACCTGGACGTGCGGCACGGCGAGTTCGCGGTGTTCGTCGGCCCGTCGGGCTGCGGCAAGAGCACGCTGCTGCGCATGATCGCCGGGCTGGAGACGGTGGATGCCGGCGAGATCTGCATCGGCGGCCAAGCTGTGCAGGGCCTGCCGCCGCGGCTGCGCGACATCGCCATGGTGTTCCAGGACTACGCGCTGTACCCGCACAAGACCCTGTACGAGAACATGGCCTTCGGCCTGCGCCTGCGCGGCACGCCCGACGCCGAGATCCAGCGGCGTGTGGGCGACGCGGCCGAGCTGCTGAAGATCAGCCATCTGCTGCAGCGCCGGCCGGCGGCCCTGTCGGGCGGCCAGCGGCAGCGGGTGGCGATCGGCCGCGCGATCGTGCGCCAGCCGCAGGTCTTCCTGTTCGACGAGCCGCTGTCCAACCTCGATGCCCAGCTGCGCAACGAGATGCGCAGCGAGATCAAGCGCCTGCACCAGCGCCTGGGTGCCACCATCGTCTACGTCACCCACGACCAGGTGGAGGCGATGACGCTGGCCGACCGCATCGCCGTGCTGCAGGCCGGCCAGGTGATGCAGTACGACACGCCGCGTGCCATCTACAACCGGCCGGCGGCCGAGTTCGTGGCCGGCTTCACTGGCGCACCGCCGATGAACCTGGTCGATGGCCGGCTGGACGGCAGCCGCTTCGAACTGGGCGGCCCCACCCTGGCCCTGCCCGCTGCGCTGGCCGCCGCCGCCCGCGGCACGGCGCGGGTGCGCCTGGGTGTGCGGCCCGAGAACCTGACCCTGCAGCCCCAGCATGCCGACGACCAGCTGCTGGCCGGCACCGTGGTGCTGGTGGAGCCGCTGGGGGCCGAGACCCTGGTGACGCTGCGCGCCGGCGCGCGTGAGCTGATGGCCCGCGTGGCCGCCAGCTTCGCCCAGCCGCCGGGCAGCGCCCTCACGCTGCATGTGCATGCCGACCACCTGCACCTGTTCGACGCCGACACCGGCCGCAGCCTGCGGCCGGCCGACTGATCCTGCCCCCACACACCACGGAGCGCACCATGACCTTTCTGCGACGCACCACCCTCGGCACGCTGGCTGCCGCGCTGGCCTTCAGCCTGGCCGGCTTCAGCGCCCAGGCGCAGACGAAACTGCGTGTCTTCAGCGGCGGCCAGAACCAGCGCCCCGACCTGATGCGCAAGCTGTTCGACCAGTACCAGGCGGCCAACCCGGGCGTGGCCATCGAGATCGAGACCGGCGGCGCCACCAGCGAGTTGCAGCGCCAGTACCTGAGCACGGTGCTCAATGCCAAGGATTCGGCGATCGACATCTACATGATCGACATCGTCAACCCGGCGCAGTACTTCGGCGCCGGCTGGCTGGAGCCGCTGGACGCCTACATCGGCCCGGCCACCACCGCACTGAAGCCCTACCTGCCGGTGTACGCGACCGCCAACGTGGTCGACGGCAAGGTGGCGGCCATGCCGGCCTTTGCCGACGCGATGTTCATGTACTACCGCAAGGACCTGCTGGCCAAGCACGGCGTGGCCGAGCCCAAGACCTGGGACGAGCTGAGCGCGGCGGCGAAGAAGATCCAGCAGGCCGAGGGCAATGCCAACCTGCAGGGCCTGAGCATCCAGGGCGCGCCGATCGAGGGTGCGGTTTGCACCTTCCTGCTGCCCTACTGGGGCCAGGGCAAGGACTTCAACGACGCCGCCGGCCGGCTGACGCTGGACAAGCCAGCCGCCGTCAAGGGCCTGGGCACCTGGCTGGCCATGGTGGACGCCGGCGTGGTCAAGAAGAACGTGGCCGAGGTGAAGACACCCGACACGGTCAACGAGTTCAAGGCCGGCCAGGCGGTGTTCGCGATCAACTGGGGCTTTGCCTGGGACCGCTTCAAGGACGACGCCGACAGCCAGGTCAAGGGAAAGGTGGGCGTGATGCCGCTGCCGGCGATGGCGGGCGGGCGCAGCGCCACCTGCGTGGGCGGCTGGCAGTGGGCGCTGAGCGCGTTCTCCAAGAACAAGGCCGAGGCGGCCAAGCTGGTGAAGCACCTGGCCAGCCCGGCGTCGAGCAAGTTCCTGGCGGTGGAAGGCTCGCTGCTGCCCACCTATGC
Source organism: Pseudomonadota bacterium (assembly GCA_040386375.1). Taxonomy (GTDB): domain Bacteria; phylum Pseudomonadota; class Gammaproteobacteria; order Burkholderiales; family Burkholderiaceae_C; genus Pseudaquabacterium. The sequence continues at coordinate 7,052 of JAZKFQ010000028.1, read as the reverse complement.
CGAGGTCTACACCGACGCCGACGTGGTGCGCCAGGCGCCGTGGTTCAAGGACGCGGCGGCGGTGGTGGTGGCCGGCCGCAGCCGGCCGCTGTCGAAAGACTACGGCCAGGTCAGCGACATCATCCGCACCACCACCAGCGCGGTGCTGGCCCGCACCAAGACACCGGCCGAGGGCGTGGACGAGATCGAGGGACGGCTGCGGCGCCTGATGCGCTGACAAGGTGTGGGAGAACCTGCTGCGCGGGCCGATCTTGCGCCTGCGATGCTCGCCGTACGGGTGTACGGCTGCGCTTCTCGACACAAGCTCGGCCCGCTCGCGACGGTTCTTTCACACCTTGTGAACCCATGAGATCCTGTTTCCGATGCCCGACCGCCTGCCACTGATCGACCGCCTGCGCGACCCCAGCGAGCGCACGCTGGGCCTGCTGCTGCTGGCGCCGGCGGCCCTGCTGCTGGCGCTGATCGTGGTCTACCCCATCGGCAAGCTGCTGTGGAACAGCCTGTTCGACCTGCGCTTGTCGGGTGGCGGTGGTGCACGCTTCATCGGGCTGGAGAACTACGCGCTGGTGCTGACCGACAAGGACTTCTGGAACGCCACCGCCAACACCCTGCTGATCACGCTGGTGACGGTGCCCGGGGCCCTGGTCGTCGGCCTGGGCCTGGCACTGCTGGCCAACCTGCCGTTCAAGCGCCGCTGGCCGGTGCGGCTGGCCCTGCTGCTGCCCTGGGCGCTGCCGCTGTCGTTTGCCGGGCTGATCTTCGCCTGGTTCTTCCACACCGAATACGGCATCGTCAACGACGTGCTGGCCCGCCTGGGCCTGGCCGACCGGCAGGATGCGACGATGTGGCTGCTGAAGCCCGCCTGGGCGATGGCGGCGATCTGCCTGACCATCATCTGGAAGACCAGCTCGTTCATGGCGCTGATCCTGCTGGCCGGGCTGCAGATGATCCCGCGCTCGCTCTACGAGGCGGCCGAGGTCGACGGTGCCTCGCCCTGGCAGCAGTTCTGGCAGGTGACGGTGCCGATGCTGATGCCGTCGATCACGGTGGCGCTGATCTTCCGCACCATCACCGCGCTGCAGACCTTCGACATCCCCTACACCATGACCAAGGGCGGGCCGGGCAACAGCACGCAGACGCTGGCGATGCTGATCCACGCCACCACCATCGACTACCTCGACCTGGGCTACGGCTCGACGCTGGCGGTGTGCATGTTCGTGATGTCGCTGGCGGTCACCGCGGTGTACCTGCGGCACATCGGGCGGCAGGCGCAATGAGCGGCGGTGTCGGGTCGCGCCTGGCGGGACAGGGACTGTGGTCCGGCCCCGGGCTGCGGCTGATCGCCGCCGGCCTGGTGGTGGTCAACGGCTTCTTCCCGGCGCTGTGGATCCTGTTCACCTCGCTCAAGCCCGAGGCCGAGCTGGTGCGCAAGCCCATCACCTGGTGGCCGCAGTCGCCCACGCTGGCCAACTACGTGCAGGCCTTCAGCGACCAGCCGCTGGGGCGCTACCTGCTCAACAGCGCCATCGTCGCCACCCTGGCGACGGTGCTGTCGCTGCTGGTGTCGGCGCTGGCCGCGTATGCGATCGCCAGGCTGAACCTGCGTTACCGGCAAGTGGTGCTGACGGCCATCGTCGCGTCCAGCATGTTCCCGCTGGTGACGCTGCTGGTGCCCATCTTCGAGACCATGCGGGCCCTGGGCCTGCTCAACACCTACACCGCCCTGGTGCTGCCCTACACCGTGCTGAACCTGCCGGTGTGCACCCTCGTGCTGGTGAGCTTCTTCCAGAGCATCCCGCGCGACCTGGAGAACGCCGCGATGATCGACGGCTGCACCCGGCTGGGCGCGCTGTGGCATGTGGTGGTGCCGCTGGCCGCGCCGGGCGTGTTCACCGCCGGCATCCTGGCCTTCGTCAACGCCTGGGACGAATTCCTGCTCGCGCTGTCGCTGAACGCCGGCGCGCAGATGCGCACCGTGCCGGTGGGCATCGCGCTCTACCAGGGTGAGTTCAGCTTCCCCTGGCCCATCATCTCGGCCGCGCTGATCGTTGCCCTGGTGCCGATGGCGCTGCTGATCGCAGCCTTCCAGGAGCGGGTGGTGGGCGGGCTGACGCAGGGCGGGCTCAAAGGCTGAGGCGCCATCGGCCCGACCCGCCGGGCCGATGCTTAGCCCAGCGCCGCGATCACCTCGGCCGGCGCCTGCACCAGCTCGATCAGCACGCCTTCACCGCTGAGCGGGAACTGCTCGTTGCCCTTGGGGTGGATGAAGGTGATGTCGTGGCCGGCCGCGCCCTTGCGGATGCCACCCGGCGCAAAGCGCACGCCGTGGGCGGTCATCCAGTCCACCGCCTTCGGCAGATCGTCCACCCACAGACCCACGTGGTTCAGCGGCGTGGTGTGCACCGCGGGCTTCTTCTCGGGGTCGAGCGGCTGCATCAGGTCGACCTCGATCGCGGTCGGGCCGTCGCCCAGGGCGCAGATGTCCTCGTCGACGTTCTCGCGCTCGCTGACGAACGTGCTCTTGACCGTCAGGCCCAGCATGTCCACCCACAGGCTGCGCAGCTTCTGCTTGTCGGGCCCGCCGATGGCGATCTGCTGGATGCCGAGGATGCGGAAGGGTTTGTCAGTCATGGCTTGGCTCCTGGAAGTGCGGCCGCGACAGTGCGGCCCTGGGTGGGGTGGGTTTGCAGGCGCTGCAGCAGTGCATGCACCACCGGCAGGTTCTGCCATGCCGGGTCGGTGAGCGCACGGCGCTGCAAGGCCTGGTCGGCATGCTGCAGCGGGTGGGTGAGGAAGGCGTAGCGCCGGCGCAGCAGCGGGTCGTCGAGCAGGTCGATGAAGCGCAGGTGGATGTAGAGGTCGAACAGGCGCTTGGTGTGGTGGCTGCCGATGCTGGTGCCGCCCACATGCATGACCGACGGCGGCACGTCGTCCGCACCCTCTAGCCGCCACTGCCAGCCTTCGGCCTGGGCCACGGCCAGCAACAGGTGCAGGGTGTCGTGGAAGCGCTGGTGGTCCTTCAGGTAGCGGCCCGGGCCCAGGCCCACGCTGGTCAGCAGCTCGTCCAGCCGCTGGGGTGCGCGGCGCACCAGGCGCGCATCGATGCCGTGGCGCTGCATCAACTGGCGCAGGGTCTCGGCTTGGAAGGCCAGCAGGTGCGTCAGCGGATAGGGCCGGCCGGTGGTGCTGCTGCGCTGGGCAAAGGCAGTGACCAGGCACTCCCGGCCCTGGGGCCGCATGCGCTGCAGCAGGGTGGCATCGAACACATAGGCATCGTGGTCGACCAGCAGGAAATCCCCCTGGTGCTGCGCCAGCAGCAGGCTCACCACATCCCCATGCGCCAGGCTGGACCCCGGCAGCGTGCGCAGCCTGAACACCGGCACGCCGGGCAGGCGCTGTTGTAGCCAGTCCAGCTCCCAGGCCTTGGCGCCATTGGCCACCAGCACCAGCGGCGCCTGGCCTTGCAGCAGGCGCAGGCAGGGCAGCAGGAAGTGCAGGGTGTGCGGCATCACGATGACGTAAGCGCGCAGCTGCGGGCCGGGTGGCAGGCCCTGCTGGAAGGCCGCAAAGCGTGCGGCATTCAGGGGCTGGTTGAGCAGGCGCCTGTTCAGCACCTGTGCCACGCGCCGCCAGGCGCGCAAGACGGTGGCCACCGGCAGCTGCCACAGCACCGACACCGCCCAGCCGTGCCCACGCTGGCGCATGGGCTGCAGGGCGGCACGCAGGCGGCGCAGGTTGCTGGGCAGGCCGATCACCGCAGCTCCCGGTCCGGCATGCGTCGTCAGGCGAAGGCGATGATGGGCTGGTCCACCGACAGGCTCTCGCCGCGGGCGGCCAGCACGTCCTTGACCACGCCGTCCTGGCTGGCGGTGAGGATGTTCTCCATCTTCATCGCCTCGATCACCGCCAGGCGCTCACCGGCCTGCACCGCCTGGCCCGGCTTCACCGCCACGTCCACCAGCAGGCCGGGCATGGGCGAGAGCAGGAACTTGCTCATGTCGGCCGGGGCCTTGAAGGGCATCACCCGCAGCAGCTCGGCGGCACGCGCGTTCATCACCTGGGTGTCGATGGCCAGGCCGTTGTGCGCCACGCGCATCCACAGGCCATGGCGCTCCACCTGGGCGGTGAAGGGCTGGCCATTGCAGCTGCCGGCGGCGCGGATGCCGCCGAAGCTCCAGTCGGTGTTGATGGCATAGGGCGCACGGCCCTCCACCTTCACCGTCAGCGTGCCGGGGCCGCTCATCTGCACCACCACCGGCACATGGCGGTGCACACCCGCCGGGCCCTTGACCACCACCACGAACTGCTTGCCGATCTGCATCTCGTGGCCGGGCATCTGGCCGGAGATGCCGGCCGCACGCTGGCGGTACAGCCGGTAGGTGGCTGCGGCCAGCGCCACCAGGAAATCGGGGTCGTCGTGCGGCACGTCCTCGGCGCGGAAGCCGTGCGGGTAGTGCTCGGCGATGAAGCCGGTGTTGAAGTCCCCCGCCACGAATTTTGGGTGGGCCAGCAGCGCGCTCTGGAACGGGATGTTGCTGGACACCCCGCGGATCACGAAGCCGTTGAGCGCCTCGCGCATCTTGGTGATGGCGTCCTTGCGGTCCACCCCGTGCACGATCAGCTTGGCGATCATCGAGTCGTAGAACATCGGGATCTCGCCACCCTCTTCTACGCCGGTGTCCACCCGCACACCACCGCCCTCGGGCACGGGCTGGCTGGCCTCCATGGTGGTGACCGGCGGCTGGTAGCGCACCAGGCGGCCGGTGCTGGGCAGGAAGTTGCGGAACGGGTCTTCGGCGTTGATGCGGCACTCGATGGCCCAGCCGCGGCGCGGGATCTGCTCTTGCTTGAATCCCAGTTCTTCACCCGCGGCCACGCGGATCATCATCTCCACCAGGTCCACGCCGGTGATGCTCTCGGTGACCGGGTGCTCCACCTGCAGCCGGGTGTTCATCTCCAGGAAGTAGAAGCTCTGGTCCTTGCCGACCACGAACTCCACCGTGCCGGCGCTCTGGTACCTCACCGCCTTGGCCAGCTGCACCGCCTGGGCACCCATGGCCGCGCGTGTGGCCTCGCTGATGAAGGGCGACGGCGCCTCCTCGATCACCTTCTGGTGGCGGCGCTGGATCGAGCACTCCCGCTCGTGCAGGTAGACCACGTTGCCGTGGCTGTCACCCAGGATCTGGATCTCGATGTGGCGCGGGCTCTCGACGAACTTCTCGATGAACACCCGGTCGTCGCCGAAGCTGTTGCGGGCCTCGTTGGTGCAGGCCGTGAAGCCCTCGAAGGCCTCCTTGTCGTTGAAGGCCACGCGCAGGCCCTTGCCACCACCACCGGCACTGGCCTTGATCATCACCGGGTAGCCGATGCCCTGGGCGATCTCCACCGCACGTTCGGGGGATGCGATGGCCGCGTTCCAGCCCGGGATGGTGTTGACCTTGGCCTCGTCGGCCAGCTTCTTGGAGGCGATCTTGTCGCCCATGGCCGCGATGCTGTAGTGCTTGGGGCCGATGAAGGTGATGCCTTCTTCTTCCACCCTGCGGGCGAAGTCCTCGTTCTCCGACAGGAAGCCGTAGCCCGGGTGCACGGCCTGGGCGCCGGTGGCCTTGCAGGCGGCGATGATCTTGTCGGCCACCAGATAACTCTCGCGGCTGGCGGCCGGGCCGATGAACACCGCCTCGTCGGCCAGCTCCACATGGCGGGCGTCGCGGTCGGCCTCGGAATACACCGCCACGGTGGCAATGCCCATCTTCTTGGCGGCCTTGATGACGCGGCAGGCGATCTCACCACGGTTGGCGATCAGGATCTTGGTAAACATGTTCTTCTCCTAACGCCAGATCAGAGGGGGATGTTGCCGTGCTTGCGCCACGGGTTTTCCAGCTTCTTGTCACGCAGCATCACCAGGCTGCGGCAGATGCGCTTGCGTGTCTCGTGCGGCTGGATCACGTCGTCGATGAAGCCGCGGCTGCCGGCCACGAAGGGGTTGGCGAAGCGGGCCTTGTATTCGGCCTCGCGTGCGGCCAGCTTCTCGGGGTCGCCCTTGTCCTCGCGGAAGATGATCTCCACCGCGCCCTTGGCACCCATCACCGCGATCTCGGCGTTCGGCCAGGCGAAGTTGACGTCACCACGCAGGTGCTTGCTGCTCATCACGTCATACGCACCGCCATAGGCCTTGCGGGTGATCACCGTGACCTTGGGCACGGTGCACTCGGCGTACGCATACAGCAGCTTGGCGCCGTGCTTGATGATGCCGCCGTACTCCTGGCTGGTGCCGGGCATGAAGCCGGGCACGTCGACGAAGGTGACCACCGGGATGTTGAAGGCGTCGCAGAAGCGCACGAAGCGCGCCGCCTTGATGCTGCTCTTGATGTCCAGGCAGCCGGCCAGCACCAGCGGCTGGTTGGCCACGATGCCCACGCTCTGGCCTTCCATGCGCGCGAAGCCGATGACGATGTTCTTCGCGTAGTCGGGCTGCAGTTCGAAGAAGTCGCCGTCGTCGACCACCTTGGTGATCAGCTCGAGCATGTCGTAGGGCTTGTTGGCGTTGTCCGGCACCAGCGTGTCGAGCGAGGCGTCGGCGCGCTCGGCGGGATCGCCGCTCGGGCGCACCGGCGGCTTCTCGCGGTTGTTCAGCGGCAGGTAGTTGTAGAGCCGGCGCAGCATCATCAGCGCCTCGACGTCGTTGTCGAAGGCCATGTCGGCCACGCCGCTCTTGGTGGTGTGCGTGAGCGCGCCGCCCAGTTCCTCGGCCGTCACGTCCTCGTGCGTGACGGTCTTCACGACTTCCGGACCGGTGACGAACATGTAGGAGCTGTCGCGCACCATGAAGATGAAGTCGGTCATGGCCGGCGAGTACACCGCACCGCCCGCGCACGGGCCCATGATCATGCTGATCTGCGGCACCACGCCGCTGGCGAGCACGTTGCGCTGGAACACGTCGGCGTAGCCGCCCAGCGAGGCCACGCCCTCCTGGATGCGCGCGCCGCCCGAGTCGTTCAGGCCGATCACCGGCGCGCCGACCTTCATGGCCTGGTCCATCACCTTGCAGATCT
>JAZKFQ010000027.1:0-121861 GCA_040386375.1 Pseudomonadota bacterium | reverse complement strand
GAAAATCAATTCAAGCCGTTGATCGAAAGGGGAGTCCCTGTAGAATGGTTAGGCCGCGCTCTTTGATTGGCGTGGTGTTGCAGAAACGAAGCATTGCGGTTGGTATTTGGTCCCTGCAGCATCGGACTATTGATGATTCTTGAGCCAAGCGGCAAGTTCATCTGATGAGTCGATAACCTTTCGTGAGGCGGCTAGGCGCGAGTCAATGTCTTCGGTCTTGTATCCCGTAGGCAGCCCGTTCTTCTTAGCCACAATCCAGGAGTTCTTCTTATCCTTGGGTAATCCGATCATCACACCTATCGCTTGCCGACCGATCAGTCCGGCGAGTGCTCCATAGGTTGCCCGCTGCCGATTCTTTGCGAATCGCTCAATGATTTCTTCTCGAGTCATCATGCTTCCTGAGTCTCCATGATCATTAGCGCCGGATTTTCTGCGCGACCTAACCTGTTATGGAAATCATTGATCGTGACAGGTGGGCATTTGTTACCACCAATGGTAAGTTCTGCCCAGTTTTGGGGGCTACCGACGAATGACCATCTCGCATCGGTGTTTTCCCTTGATTTGGGCTGTTCCGAGGCGTTGAGGAAAGCGGTTGGTGCCTGTGCGGTCTAACTTTTGTCAGCGGGCGCATCGGCTAACTAACTGGCTATGCGATCTTCAATACGATTGGTCGCTACAAAGGTGCCTGACGAACGGAAGAACGGCACTGCAAAGTCATTCTTCTTCAACATAGGTCGGTGGTTCATTCTGGTCACCGCGACACTGATGTGCTTGTCGCTGGAAACTGCAATGCGCTGACCAGTCAGTCAAGGCTTTATCCATGTCGGTCGCGTCGGCCAACTGCCAGCCGCGACCGTCTTGCTACAAACCGCCATCTGTCAGCGCTGCCTGTCGAAACCCTGCATCGCAAGCATAAGCGCGCAAGGCCAACTGTTGCGGACCAAAGCGGCCACCAGCACCAATACCTGGCAAGCCCGCCCACTGCCCTCCCACACCCTGATGACCCAGCGCCGCGCCCATCCACTCAAGACCCCTCGCATCCCACCCCATTGACACCAGTTACTTGATCTCTAAACTATTCACACCTGATCCACCCGCACCCCAGCGCCTCTCCCCATGAAGATCGTCTGCATCGGCGGTGGCCCGGCCGGCCTGTACTTCGCGCTGCTGATGAAGCTGCGCCACCCGGCCCACCACATCACCGTGGTCGAGCGCAACAAGCCCTACGACACCTTCGGCTGGGGCGTGGTGTTCAGTGACGCCACCATGGACAACATGCGCCGCTGTGATCCGGTCACGGCGGCCGAGGTGGAGCAGGCCTTCAACCACTGGGACGACATCGAGCTGCACTTCAAAGGCCAGGTCATCCGCTCGGGCGGCCACGGCTTCGTGGGCATCGGCCGCAAGCGCCTGCTCAACATCCTGCAGGCCCGCTGCGAGGCGCTGGGGGTGGAACTGGTGTTCGAGTGCGAAGCCGGCAGTTCCGGCCAGGCCCCGGATGCCGACTACCCCGATGCCGACCTCATCATCGCCAGCGACGGCATCAACTCCCGTGTGCGCAGCGCCCATGCCGATGTGTTCCGCCCCGACATCGTCACCCGGCCCAACCGCTTCATCTGGCTGGGCACGCAGCGCCAGTACGACGCCTTCAACTTCCTGTTCGAAAAAACCGAGCACGGCTGGTTCCAGGCCCATGTCTACAAGTTCGACGCCACCACCTCCACCTTCATCGTGGAATGCCCCGAGCATGTGTGGCACGCCCATGGGCTGGATGCGGCCAGCACCGATGAATCCATCAACTTCTGCCAGCAGCTGTTCGCCCGCAACCTGCAGGGCCAGCCGCTGCTCAGCAATGCACGCCATCTGCGCGGCTCGGCCTGGCTGAACTTCCAGCGCATCAGTTGCGCGCAATGGTCGATGTTCAACGGCCGCAGCCATGTGGTGCTGATGGGCGATGCGGTGCACACCGCGCACTTCGCCATCGGCTCGGGCACCAAGCTGGCGATCGAAGACGCCATCGAACTGGCCGGCCTGCTGCATGCCGCCGGCCATGGCGCAGAGGCGCTGCCCGGCGTGCTGCAGCAGTACCAGGCCCTGCGCCATGTGGATGTGCTGCGGCTGCAGAACGCCGCCTGGAATGCCATGGCCTGGTTCGAGGTGTGCGGCGAACGTTATTGCGACCAGCTGGACGGCCCGCAGTTCATGTATTCCATGCTCACCCGCAGCCAGCGCATCAGCCACGAGAACCTGCGCCTGCGCGACGCCGCCTGGCTGGGTGGCTTCGAGCGCTGGTTTGCCCAGCGCGCCGGCCTGGCCGTGCCCGATGGCCAGCGCGCGCCACCGCCCATGTTCACGCCGTACACAGTGCGCGGGCTGAGGCTGAAGAACCGCGTGGTGGTGTCGCCCATGGCCCAGTACCAGGCGGTGGACGGCGTGCCGGGCGACTGGCACCTGATGCACCTGGGCGCGCGTGCCCTGGGCGGCGCCGCCCTGGTGATGGCCGAGATGACCTGCACCTCGGCCGACGCCCGCATCACCCCCGGCTGCCCCGGCCTGTGGAACGATGCGCAGGGCGCGGCCTGGCAGCGCATCGTGGGCTTCGTGCATGGCAAGGGGGATGCGGCCATCGGCATGCAGCTGGGCCATGCCGGGCCCAAGGGCTCGACCAATGCACCCTGGCAAGGCGCCGGGGCCGACCAGCCGCTGGACCAGGGCAACTGGCCGCTGCTGTCGGCATCGGCCGTGCCCTATCTGGCCGATGGCCAGGTGCCGCGCGCCATGGCCCGCGCCGACATGGACCAGGTGCGGGATGATTTCGTGGCCGCCACCCGCCGCGCGGCGGCGGCCGGCTTCGATTGGCTGGAGCTGCACTGCGCCCACGGCTACCTGCTGTCGGCCTTTTTGTCGCCGCTGACCAACCGGCGCACCGACGACTACGGCGGCAGCCTGCAGAACCGCCTGCGCTACCCGCTGGAAGTGTTTGCCGCGGTGCGCGCCGCCTGGCCGGCCGACAGGCCGATGTCGGTGCGCATCTCGGCCCATGACTGGGTGGACGGCGGCACCACGCCCGACGATGCGGTGGCCATGGCCCGCGCCTTCCAGGCCGCGGGTGCCGACATGGTCGATTGCTCCTCGGGCCAGGTCAGCGCCGCGCAAAAGCCCAGCTACGGCCGCATGTACCAGGTGCCGTTTGCCGACCGCATCCGGCAAGAGGCCGGCATTGCCACCATCGCCGTGGGTGCCATCAGCGAGGCCGACCATGTCAACAGCATCATCGCCGCCGGCCGGGCCGACCTGTGCGCCATCGCCCGCCCGCACCTGGCCAACCCGGCCTGGACGCTGACCGAAGCCGCCCGCATCGGCTACACACCCGTGGCCTGGCCGCAGCCTTACCAGTCGGCCAAGTCGCAGCTGGAAGCCGGCTTTGCGCGTGAACGTGCCGCCCAGGCCCCAACGTCGGCACCCGCCCGGGTGGAGCCCGCCTGATGCAGCCCGATGCCAGCCGTGCCCAGCTGCTGCAGGCCGACGGCCTGGGCCACGAGGCCCGTGCCGAGGGTGGCGACCATGCGGCGCTCAAGCTGTGGCTGCGCCTGCTGGCCACCAGCACGCAGGTGGAGGACGAGATCCGCCGCCGCCTGCGCACCCGCTTCGGCATCAGCCTGCCGCGCTTCGACTACCTGGCCCAGCTCTACCGCCAGCCCGACGGTCTGAAGATGAAGGACTTGTCGCGCCAGCTGATGGTGACCGGCGGCAACGTCACCGGCCTCACCGACGAGCTGGAGCGTGAAGGCCTGGTCGAGCGGGTGGGCAGCCCCAGTGACCGGCGCAGCTGGATCGTGCGCCTCACCGAGCCGGGGCGCAGCGGCTTCCAGGCCATGGCCGCCGAGCATGAGCAATGGGTGCTGGAACTCTTTGCCGGGCTGGACGCCAAGGCCGTGCAGCAGCTGCATGCCCACCTGGGTGTGCTGCGTGTGCACCTCACCCGGCTGCAACAACAACCCACGGACCACAAGCCATGAGCACACCTGACACACCCCAAGACACCCCACGCGTCGACCCGGCCCTGCTGGCCGGCAACCGCCGCCCGCTGGCCGGCTACCAGGCCACGCATTTCCAGTGGCAGGTGGCCCAGGGCGTGGGCACCATCACCCTGCATCGGCCCGAGCGCAAGAACCCGCTCACCTTCAGCGCCTATGCCGAGCTGCGTGATCTGTTCCATGCCCTGCGCCTGGCCGACGATGTGCATGCGGTGGTGCTCACCGGCGCCGGTGGCAACTTCTGCTCGGGCGGCGACGTGCACGAGATCATCGGCCCGCTGATCCGGCTGACGGCGCCCGAGCTGCTGGCCTTCACCCGCATGACCGGGGAGCTGGTCAAGCACATGCGGGGCTGCCCGCAGCCCATCGTGGCGGCCATCGACGGTGTGTGCGCCGGCGCCGGCGCCATCCTCGCCATGGCCTCCGACATGCGCCTGGGCACACCACGCAGCAAGGTGGCCTTCCTGTTCAACAAGGTGGGCCTGGCGGGCTGCGACATGGGCGCCTGCGCCATGCTGCCGCGCATCGTCGGCCAGGGCCGGGCCAGCGAGCTGCTGTACACCGGGCGCAACCTGGGTGGAGAGGAGGGCGAGCGCTGGGGCTTCTTCAACCGCCTGTGCGCGCCCGACGAGGTGCTGGCCCAGGCCCAGGCCCTGGCGGCCGATCTGGTGGCCGGGCCCACCTTCGCCAACGGCATCACCAAGACCATGCTGCAGCAGGAATGGGCCATGACCATCGAGCAGGCCATCGAATCCGAGGCCCAGGCCCAGGCGCTGTGCATGCTGACGCAGGATTTCCACCGCGCCTACCACGCCTTCGTGGCCAAGCAGAAACCCGTCTTCCAGGGCGATTGAGCCAAGGAGCCACCGCATGGACACACCACACCAGGCCCTGCTGCCCGCCGGCTGGCCACGCCCCAAGGGCTATGCCAACGGCGTGGCGGCCACCGTCGGCAGCGGCCGCCAGGTCTTCATCGCCGGCATGATCGGCTGGGACGCCCAGGGCCAGTTCCAGAGCGACGACTTCGGCGAGCAGGCGCGCCAGGCGCTGGCCCACATCGTGGCGGTGCTGGCCGAGGCCGGCGGCGAACCCCGGCACATCGTGCGCATGACCTGGTACGTGGTCGACAAGCGTGAATACCTGGCCGCCGGCCGCGCCGTGGGCCAGGCCTTCAAGCAGCTGATCGGCCACTTCGACATCGCCATGACGGCGGTGCAGGTGGTGGCGCTGATCGAAGACCGGGCGCGGGTGGAGATCGAGGCCACCGCCGTCATCCCGGACGTCATCCCCGACTGAGGAGCGTGCGCCATGCAGCTGCAGCCCAGCGCCCATGTCGACAGCTTTGCGCGTGACCGGCTGCCGGCGCCGGCCGACCAGCCCGAGTTCCTGTTCGAGCTGCCGGAACTGCAGTTCCCGCCCCGGCTGAACTGCGCGGCCAGCCTGCTGGACGCCGCGGTGGCCCGGGGCTGGGGCGCCCGGCGCTGCGTCATCGGCGCCGATGGCGCGGCATGGACCTATGCCCAGCTGCAGCAGCAGGCCAACCGCATCGCCAACGTGCTGGTGCACGACATGGGCCTGGTGCCCGGCAACCGCGTGCTGCTGCGTGCCGCCAACTCGCCCATGCTGGCGGCCTGCTGGTTCGCGGTGGTCAAGGCGGGCGGCATCGCGGTGGGCACCATGCCCATGCTGCGCGCCAAGGAGCTGGGCCAGATCATCGCCAAGGCCCAGGTCACGCATGCGCTGTGTGATGCCGCCCTGGCCGATGAACTGGCCCAGGCCGCGGCGGCCCAGCCGGTGCTGCGCGAGGTGCGGCACTTCGGCGTGCAGGCGGAATGTGGCCTGGAGGCCCGCGCGGCCCGCCAGAGCGATGTGTTCCACACGGTGGACACGGCCGCCGACGATGTGTGCCTGCTGGCCTTCACCAGCGGCACCACCGGCCAGCCCAAGGCCACCATGCACTTCCACCGCGACGTGCTGGCGGCCTGCGCCTGCTTTCCGCCGCATGTGCTGCGGCCGCGCGCCGACGATGTGTTCATCGGCAGCCCGCCGCTGGCCTTCACCTTCGGCCTGGGCGGGCTGCTGCTGTTTCCGCTGAGCGTGGGCGCGGCCACGGTGTTGCTGGCCAAGGCTGGGCCCCAAGACTTGCTGGACGGCATCGCCCGCCACGGCGCCACCGTGCTGTTCACCGCGCCCACCTCCTACCGCGCCATGGCCGAGGCCGCCCACCAGCGCAGGCTGGCGGTGGGGCAGGGCGGCACGCTGCGCCAGTGCGTGTCGGCCGGCGAGGCCCTGCCGGTGGCCACCCGCGCGCTGTGGCAGCAGGCCACCGGCATCACCCTGATCGACGGCATCGGTGCCACCGAGCTGCTGCACATCTTCATCGCCGTCGACGAGGCCCGGGCCCGCCCCGGCGCCACCGGCCTGGCCGTGCCCGGCTACCGCGCCTGCGTGCTCGACGACCAGCTGCAGCCCGTGCCCCCCGGCACCGTGGGCCGGCTGGCGGTGAAGGGCCCCACCGGCTGCCGCTACCTGGACGATGCCCGCCAGGCGCAGTATGTGCAGGGCGGCTGGAACCTCACCGGCGATGCCTACCTGCAGGACAGCGACGGCTACTTCCACTACCAGAGCCGCACCGACGACATGATCATCTCGGCCGGCTACAACATCGCCGGGCCCGAGGTGGAAGACTGCCTGCTGCGCCACCCCCAGGTGGCCGAGTGCGGCGTGGTGGGGGTGGACGACGCCGAGCGTGGCCAGATCGTCAAGGCCTTCGTGGTGCTCAAGCCCGGCGTGGTGGGCGATGCGGCCTGTGTGCAGGCGCTGCAGGACTTCGTGAAGGCCGGCATCGCGCCCTACAAGTACCCGCGCGCCATCACGTTCTGCGACGCGCTGCCGCGCACCGAGACCGGCAAGCTGCAGCGCTTCAAGCTGCGCGGGGCCTGAGGCCGGCGGCCGCTGCCAGGCCCGGTCTTGCCGCCGGCCCTGGCTCAGGCTGCGGCGATGGGGCGCTCACCCGCGATGGTGGTGCGGTGCATCACACGCAGGTGCCCGTCGTAGCCGCCCACCGCGTTGTGCAGCGTGCAGCGGTTGTCCCACAGCGTGAGCATGTTGGGCGCCCAGCGGTGGCGGTAGACGTACTCGTCTTGCACCATGTGGGCATACAGGAACCCCAGCAAGGCCTGTGATTCACCGAGGGTCATGCCCTGGATGCCCACGGTGTAGACCGGGCTCACATAGAGCGCCTTGCGGCCGGTGACGGGATGCACCCGCACCAGCGGGTGCGGCCAGGTCTTGTCGGCGTCCTCGCTCACCACGATCTTCATCGTCCGCGCCGCCGTCTCCTTGGCGAACAGGCCGTCCTTGCCATAGGGCATGCCCGCCGAATGCACCGCCACCAGGCCGTCGAGCAGGGCCTGCATGGTCGGCGACAAGTCGTCGTAGGCCCGATAGCCATCGGCATACAGGGTGTCGCCACCCACCGGCGGGGTGACCTTGGCATGCAGCACCGTGCCGGCAGGGGGCTGCTCCTGGAAGCTCCAGTCGGAATGCCACTGGGCGCCGAAGTTGACCGCCTTCTCGTCCGCCTCACGGCGGAGTTCCAGGATGTGGGGATGGTCCGCCATCGGCACGATGTAGGGGTCGACGCCGAATTCGCCGAACTGCAGCGTGAACGCCTCGAGTTCGTCGTGGCTCAGCGGCTGGTCGGGAAAATACACCACCGCGTGCGCCGCCCAGGCCTGCTTCACCTCGGCCAGCACGGCGGGCGGCAGCGGCTGGTTGAGCGCCAGCCCGGTGATCTCGGCGCCGAAGGCGTTCGGTTGCGGGCGCACGCGGATGTGTGCATAGCGGTTGTCCATCGTCTTGTCTCCATGGTGGTTGGAACCTGGTCAGCGCCGGCCTGCTGGGCCTGCACGCAGCCAGTGTCTGGCCGGGTGGTGCGGCTGTCATTGCGCCGGCACGACAGACTCTTGTGCTGACTGACCAGGCTGGCTTGACGCGCCGAAAGCGCCCACCTAGCCTCGGCGCATGGCGGTGCAGATGACCATCCTGTCGACCTGGCTGGACGCCGTGGTCGATCAACTGGAACTCCAGAACCTCGATGCGCGCCAGCTCACCGAGGGCCTGTGGGGGCCGGGCCAGGCGCGCCTGGCACCCACGCGCCACGTGGGCCTGGTGCTGGCGCGCCGGCTGTGGCAACGCGCGGCCAGCTTGTCCACCGACCCCCTGCTGGGGCTGAAGGTGGGCATCGGCCTGCCGCTGCAGGCGATGAACATCACCGGCCTGCTGATGATGCACAGCCCGAGCCTGCGCGAGGCCCTGGCCAACATGGAGCGCTACCAGCAGCTCGTCAGCAACAGCGGGCGCCTGTCGGTGCACCCGCTGCCCGGCGGGCTGGAACTGCGCTATGCCGTGACACCCTGCCATGTCGCCATGCACCCGATGCAGATCGACTCGGTGTTCGGCGGCCTGCTGGCCTTTCTGCGGCGCTGCTGCTCCCGGGACATTGCACCCCAGCACCTGGTGCTGACCGCGCCCGACGCCCGCCTGGCCCCGCGCTACGCGGCCCTGCTCGGTGTGCCCGTCACCCTGGCCGCACCCGGTGTGCGGGTGGTGTACACCCACCAGGCCCTGGCGCAGCCGTTCCAGGGCGCCGACCCGGCGTTGCTCGGCCTGGTCCGCGCGCAGGCCGACGGCCTGCTGCGCAGCCTGAACAGCTCGGAATCCCTGGAGGCCGCGGTGCGGGCGGCGCTGGGCAGCCTGGGTTTCCGCGGGTTGGATTGCAGTGGGCTGGCACGCAGCCTGGGGCTGTCGCCGCGCACCCTGCAGCGCCGCCTGCGTGACAGCGGCATGCCGTTCCGCCGCATGCTCGAAGCCGCGCGCATGGAGGAGGCGCTGCGCCTGCTGACCCAGGGCAGCATGCCGCTGCCCGACATCGCCGATCACCTGGGCTATGCCGAGCCCAGTTCGTTCTGGCACGCCGTCAAGACCTGCTGGGGCGCCACGCCGAAGGAACTGCGCAGCCGTGCAGGGGCTGGGTCGGTTGCAGCACCGGAGCGCTCGATCACGACGTAGCCGGGTTCGTCCGCATCCCCGTCGCTGTCCCACCGCAGTCCACATCTGCTGGTGGAAGGCAGAGGTCGTGGGGTCGGGCAGGGGCTGGTGCGCGAGGCGCGGTGGTGTCCTCATGCAGGCGGTGGTCTGTGACGCGTGTTCGCGCGCCAGTCCCTGAACGACTCCACGGCCTCTGCCTGGCCGCCACGGTGGTGGAACGCGCTACCCGGCCCCACCGGAAATACCACCATCCTCGCGTGGCTACCCGCCGCGGCGGTGCGTTCAGCCTGCCGTGCTCAAGCCGCCAGCCGCCTGGCCAGGTAAACCCCTTCGCGGCCGACGATGGCCACCCGCGCCGGCATCAGCACGGTGCAGCCCTCGGCGGGTGCATGCAGGGCCTGGGCGCCGTCGGTGGCGATCAGCTCGCCGGGCGCAAAGGTCTCGAAGCCGATCAGCGGCCGGCTGAAGCGGAATTGCGGCGTCTGTATGACCCAGGTCTGCAGCAGCTCGTAGCGCTGCGCGGGTTCGGCGGCTGGCCAGGCCTGGTGCGCGACCAGGCCGAAATGCGCCAGGAACTTGTGCGCCACGCGGATGGCCCGCTCGCCGCTGGCCGCCTGGAAGTGCTGGCCACATTCGGCCACCAGGCCCACGCCGTGGAAGCCGTCGCTGCCATGCTGTCCGTGCTGCACCAGGGGCGTGCCGCTGCCCAGGCCCTGCGGCATCACCAGGTGCACCGCCGGCTCGCCGATGGCCAGTGCCGCCGCGGCATTGCGCGGCTGCTCGGGGTAGACCCAGAACGGTGACACCGGCTGGCTGGTGCTGTGGATGTCGAGGATGTGGTCGGCCGCTGCCACCACCGGGCGCAGTTCGCGCGCGCGGTCCAGCTCGGGGCTGCGTTCGGCGCCGTCCAGCCAGGCCGGCGACCAGATGCGGTTGAGGTTGTGCACCAGCTGGCGGCTGTCGAAGGGCCGGGCGGTGTCGAAGCTCTCGTAGGCCGCCACGTTGGCGAAGCTGACGGTCAGCGTGCCCACCAGGGGCCGCACGCCGGCATCCAGCAGCTGGCAGGCGGCCACCATGCCGCAGAACTCGTTGCCATGGGTCAGGGCGTTCACCAGCACATGCGGGCCCGGGCGGCCGCTGTCGAAGCGGTGCACATAGGGCACGCCGGTGTTGCCGGCACGGTAGGCGCTCAGGTCGCGCGGCAGCAGCTCGAATTGGGTGGTGGTCATTGGTGTTCGGGGCATGGGCAGGCGGCCAGCTTACCTGCCGCCGGCCCGCCGCTCACAGCACCCGGGCCGCGCCGGGCAGCCGCCGAAACCAGCCCGCCAGGCTGAAGGACAGCAGCGTGCCCAGGCCCAGCACCAGCAGGAACTTCAGCGCCGGCGGCAGGCCCCAGCCCGCCAGCGCCACGGCCAGGCCGGTGACCACCGGCGCATGCAGGATGAAGGCGCCGTAGGCGCTGGCATCCCAGCGCTGCCAGCCTGGCTGGTCGGCCTGGACGCGGCCCTGCAGGCCCACCAGCAAGCGGGCCACCACACCCCAGGCCACGAACGGCTCCCAGAAGGCATAGACCACCGCCGCCACGCCCAGGCCGCCCGCAAAGTTCACCGGCCTGCCCGCCAGGGCGCCGGTGGCGGCCGCGGTGGCCACCAGCACCGGCACGGTGTACAGCGCCACCCGGCCCCAGCGCCGCGCCTGGGCCGGTGGGATGCGCTCCAGCCAGCGGTGGCGCCAGGCAGCGCAGCCCAGGGCGAAGAGGAACAGGTAGGACGCGAAGTAGCCCAGTTGCAGGCCGAGGCGGTTCTCGCCCACTGGCACCCACTGGCGGATGGCCAGCGCGGCCGCGCCCACGCCCAGGGCCGACAGCAGCCAGGCGCGGTCGCAGGGCACGGCTGCAGCGTCGGCCTGCGGCAGCAGCGGCAGCGGCCGCAGGGCGCGCCACAGCAGCCAGCCGGCGCTGAACAGCAGCAGTGCCCAGGCAAACCACAGCGGCCCGAGCACGAACACCCCCTGCGACACCAGCGCCCACCACCCGCCCAGCAGTGGCCGGCCCTGCTGGGTGCCGGCGATGGCCACCGCCAACGGCCCCAGCACCCAGCCGAAGGCCAGCAGCGGCAGGCCCAGGCGCAGCAGCCGGTCCCGCACAAAGCGCCCCAGCCCCTTGGCGGCCAGCGCCGGTGGTGTGAAGTAGCCCGCCAGCAGGAAGAACAGGCCCATGAAGAAGGCCTGGTTGACGCTGCAGAACAGCGTCAGCAGCAGGCTGAAGGGCGTTCCGCCGTCGTGCACCTCGCGGTAGAACCAGCTGCCGCTGCCGCCGTAGGTGATGGCCGTGTGGTGGGCGATCACCAGCACCGTCAGCACGGTGCGCAAGCGGTCGATGAAGGGCAGGCGCCGGCCCGCCATCAGCGCAGGCCCAGCACCCGGCCGAACGGGGCCGGACTGTGCTCGAAGGCCTCGGGCACGGCCCACACCACCGGGCAGGCGGGGCGGTGGTGGGCCGGGCCCTGCAGATCGGTCAGCACCACCACCAAGTCGGGCCGGTGGCGGCTGGCCTCCTCCAGCAGCGGGGTGAAATCGGTGCCGCCACCGCCATGGAACTGCAGCTCGCGCAGCGTGCTGCGCCCGGGCTCGAAGCGGCTGACCGACTGCACACGTTCATCCCCCACCACCAGCACCAGGCCAGCGCCCAGGCGGCGGGTGAGGGCTTCCAGCTCGCGCGCGAAGCGGTCCAGCAGGTCGTCGGCGATCGAGCCCGACACATCCACCACCAGCACCAGGCGCGGCACTTGACGGCTGCCGCTCTCGCCCGGCTCCCAGGGCAGGCGGCGGGTGGGGCTGCTGCGGCCCTGGCGGGCGATGTAGGAGCGCGCTGGGCGGCTCCAGGACAGAGACCGCTTCGGGGCCAGCGCACGCGCGGCCTGGGCGCGCAGCACCTGCTCCCAGGGGGTGCGGCTGCGCGGCAGGTCGGCACCCAGGGTGCGGAGCATCGAGAACACACCGTCGCCGGCATGGGCGCGCACCAGGCGCTCGCGCCAGGCGCGGGTGGATTCGGCCTCGGCCTCGGGCGGGCCGGCGTTGCTGGCGTCGGGCAGCAGGTCATGCGCCTGGGCCGCGCCCAGCGCCCGGACCTGGGCCGCACGCTGGCCGTCCTGGCGCGGCTGGGCGCTGCCGCCGTTGCGGCCCTGGGTCTTGTCGGCTTGCTGGCCGTTCGGGTCGGGTGGCAACCGGTCGTCCACCGCGCGGTACAGCGCTTCCACGTCCCACACCAGCAGCGCGGCCTCGGCGGTGGTGGCCTGGTCCAGCGTGGTGGCCAGCAGGCGCTCCAGCGTCAGTGCGCCGGGCGGCAGCTGCAGCCAATCCAGCGTGGCCATGCTGCTGTTGACGATGGCGTCGGCGCAGACATTGAACAGCTGCAGGTCGACCTCGCCGAGCAGGGCGCGCAGGCCCAGGTAGCGCGCCGGGTGGCGCAGGGCGATGTGCAGCACCTGGTGCGCCACCAGGCCGGCCTGGCGTGGCAGGGGCAGGGCGGCGAAGCCCGGACCGTAGAACAGGGTGTGGCCGTCGGTGGCCACCAGCGGTGCGCCCGGCTCGTCCACATCGTGGTGGTGCACCCACAGCGCCAGCCCGCCGGTGGACGGCGCGAACTCCACCAGGTGCTGGATGGCGCGGGTGCCGCGGTGGCGCAGCTCAGCCACCCAGGCCGTCTTTCCGGCGCTGGGCCGTGTAGCGCGCATAGGCCGGGCTGTCGAGGATGGCGGCTTCCAGGCCACGCTCCAGGGCCCGCTGCATCAGCAGTTCCATCGCCAGGGTCTGGGCCTCGCGCAGCGGCAGCGGGGCCTTGCTCTGGGCCTCGGGCAACTGCTCAACCACCTCCAGCGCGCGCGTGAGCACCGGCGCGCTGGTGCAGGCCGCCAGCAGGCCGTAGAGCATGCCGTAGAGCCCGTCCAGCGTGCGTGGCAGCAGGGCTGCGGTGTCGGCACCGGGCTTGGCGGCCAGCAGCTTCACCACGTCCACGCCGGCCTGCAGTTCGCGCAGCACGCCGAAGAACTCGGCCGCATTCGCCGCGCCGATGCGGCCCTGCACGAAGTGCTGGCGCGCCGTCTCGCCCAGGCCGGATTGCAGCACCCGCGACACGTCTTCCCAGCCCCGCGGGCTGGCACCCACCAGGTGGTCCTGCGCCAGCTGGGCCTGCGTGTCGTCCAGCTTGTCGGGCCGCACCTTCAGGTAGGCCAGCACCTCGGGCGCCAGGCCCTGGGTGATGCCGTAGTCGAGAAAGGCGTCGATCACCGCGGTGACGTGGAAATGGAACATGCGGTCGGCCAGAGCCGTGCCCATGTCGTGGCTGACCGCGCCGTGGAAGCTGGCATTGCCGGCGGCCACCACCTGCCAGCCGTCGGGCAGGCGGTAGTGGCCCACCTTGCGGTCCAGGATCAGCGAGTAGGCCGAGATCTGCAGGCGCTGGTCGGCGGCGGTCAGCTCGTCCAGGAACAGGATGCCGGCCGGCTGCTCCGGCCCGGGCAGGAACTCGGGCGGGAACCACACCGTCTTGCCCTGCACCTCGTCGGCATAGATGGCGCCGCGGATGTCCACCGGCTCGATGGTGGTGAGCCGCAGGTCGACCAGGGGCACGCCGAACTGCGCCGCCACCTGGCGCACGATGGACGACTTGCCCACGCCGCGGCTGCCCCACAGCATGGTGGCGCGCTGGCGCAGCACGGGGTCGGCAAACTGCGCCAGCAGCGCGGCCTTGGCCGCGGCGATGGACAGCGGCGGGATGTTCATCGGGTTGGCGTGCATGCGGTGCGGTTCAGGTGGACAAGGGGGTGGTGGGCTGGCCGGGCGCAGCAGCCGGCGCCTGCAGCCAGGCCGCCTGGCGCAGCGGGCGCGGCAGCGGCGGGATCTCGATGCGTGGCACCTCGCGCAGGCAGAAGAAGCCGATCAGCAGCAGCGGCGGCGCGTTGAGGATCAGCATGCGCAGCACCGATTCAGGCGCCAGCGTGAGCTGGGGCACGGCCGCCGCGCCCGCCACCAGGCCCAGGCTGAGCAGGGCCGGCACCGAGCGCCGCAGCGCCACGCGCCAGCGCGCCCAGCGGTGGCGGCTGTGGAACAGGGCAGGTGGCGCAGCCAGGGTGCGGGCCAGGTGCTCGGCGGTGCGCACCAGGCGCTGCTCGGCCTGGGCGAAGGCGGCCAGGTCGGTGCCCGGCTGGCGCAGATGGGCGGCCCAGGCACCGTCCTGCCGCAGCAGGCGGGTCCAGGGGTAGCCCAGCACGGCCAGCAGGTCTTCGGGCAGCGTGGCCACCTCGGCGGCCGGTGCCAGCCGCAGATCACCCAGGCGGCTGTGCACCGGCGGGGGCGTCCAGCGCAGGCGGAAGCCGGGCAGCTGCACTGCGGCGCGGCTGGGCTGCAGGCCGTCGGCAGGGGCATCGGCCGCCCCCACGACACGGTGGCTCAGCGCCATCGTCCAGCCCGCGCCCTGGCGCCACTGGCGCTGCAGCGGCACGGCCGCCAGCCGGGCCAGCAGGGCCGCGGCATCGGGACCCTCGGCCTCCAGCTGCGCCTCCAGGCCATCGGCTGCCACCAGGCAGCGGCTGAGCCTGAAGCGCTGCGCGTCGCTGGCGTCCAGCCACAGGGTCTCGGTCAGCGCCGGGTGGGCGCCCGGCACGGCAGAATGCTGCACCGGCTGGAAGGCCAGGCGCCGTTCCAGCCGCTGGCTGGCCGCCAGGTCCACCTGCCAGCCGGCCCGCGTGAACGGCGCCACCAGGCCCAGGATCTGGTGGTGCGTCAGCGGCTGCATGCGGCCTGGCGGCGGCTCAGAACTGCACGCCCTTGGTCAAGGCGCCGTCGACCACCAGGTTGGTGCCGGTGATGAAGCTGGCCGCCGGGCTGGCCAGGAAGGCGGCGGCGTTCGCCATCTCCTGCGGCGTGCCCATGCGGCCGGTGGGGTTCAGCCCCAGCGCCATGTTGTAGAGCTCGGGGTTGCCGTGCTGGATCTTCTCCCACACGCCGCCGGGGAAGTAGGTGTTGCCGGGCGACACGCTGTTGGCGCGGATCTTCTGCCCCGCCAGGTGGTAGGCCAGGCCTTGGGTGTAATGGATGATGGCGGCCTTGAAGGCGCCATAGGGCCCGGCGGCGAAATCGATCTCGCGGCCCGACACGCTGCTGATGGTGACGATGGAGGCCGCGCTGCTCTTCTGCAGGTGCGGCAGGGCGGCGTTGACCAGGCGCACCGTGCCCATCATGTCGGTGTCGAAGCCGGCCTTCCAGCCGGCCTCGTCGTTGGGGATGGCCAGGGCGCTGACATTGGCCACCACGATGTCCAGCCCGCCCAGCGCCGCGGCGGCCGCGTCGACAAAGGCGGCCAGGGCCGCGCCATCGGCCACATCGACCACCCGGCCCAGGGCCGTCACGCCCTTGGCCTTGAGTGCGGCTTCGGTGGCGGCCACCTCCTCTGCGTTGCGGGCGCAGAAGGCCACATGCGTGCCCTCGGCCGCCAGGGTGTCGGCGATGGCGCGGCCGATGCCCTTGGTGCCGCCGGTGACCACGGCCCGCAGGCCCTTCAATCCGAGATCCATGTTGTTTCCTTGGGGTGTTGGGGGAAAGGGATCAGGCCGCTGCAGGCGCCAGGTATTTCTTGGCGATGGCGGCGCCCACGGTGTACTTGGGGTCGACGAAGTTGCCCAGGCGCACCTGGCCGCACTGGCTGAGCATCATGTAGGCATCCCAGCGGTCGTAGCCGAATTCGGCCTCCATCCACAGCACCAGCTCCTTGTAGGCGATGCGGGTGGCGTCTTCCAGCGGGCGGGCGCTGCCGATGCACATCAGCTTGTCTTCGGTCTCCAGGCGCGGCCATTCCAGCTGCCAGCCCTTGATCAGGTCGACCTCGATGGTGGTGGCGCTCTGGAACTCCACCGCCGTGCCACACACCTCGCCGTCGCCCTGGCAGGCATGGGCGTCGCCGATGAACAAGCGGCCACCGGCGGTGCGCACCGGCAGGTAGGTGATGCTGCCCGGGCCCATGTCGGGCAGGTCCATGTTGCCGCCGTGGCTGTCGGGCGTGAGGGTGTTGATGGAATCGATCTCGGGGCTGCAGCTCAGCGTGCCGATGTGCGGCCGGTAGGGCAGGGTGACCCGCTTGCTCCAGTACACGCCGTCTTCGTCGACGTCGATCTTGCGCACGATCTCGGGCAGGTCGTCGGCCAGCAGGGCGGTGAGGCTGGTGCCGCTGAGTGCGCCGAACTGCGGAATCATGGCGCAGGTGCCGCGGGGGTTGGGGCCGCGTGGCGCCATGCTCTCGATGTAGACCGCCAGCACGTCGCCCTTCTCGGCGCCCTCCACCATGATCGGCCCGTTCTGCGGGTTGACGAAGGGCATGGTCAGCACCTTGGACGGCAGGTCTTGTTCGGTCTTGACCTTGCCCTCGAAGGCATCGCGGGTGTCGACCAGGATGCGGTCGCCCGGCTTCACCGTCAGCACCGGGTCGGAGTAGGGCCCGATGGTGTAGTGGAACTTGCCCTGCAGGGCCTCGCTGAGGTGGTGCAGCGTGGGCGTGCGGCCCTGGGCCAGGCCACGCTGCCGCATGATGGAGTGCTTCAGCCAGTGCATTGTTTGCTTTCCTTTTCAAGCAATGGGGACGGCCGGAGTCTGCCCTGCGCCCGGCTGGCGCGCCAGCCCGGGGTTTCAGGCAGTGCGGCGCACGGTGCGTGCCGCCCTGGGGAGGCGTGGCCGGTCAGCGGCCACCGGCGAACCAGCCGGCCAGGGCCAGGCCGGCCACCAGGGTGTCCAGACGCTGGCGCATGAAGTCCGGTTCCACCACCTCCGTCTCGCCGAAGCGCAACACCACCGGCTGCCAGCGGCTGTCGGCCGGCCAGGCGGGGCCGGCAGGGGTGTCGGGCGGGCCGCCGCGGGCAAAGGCAACCCAGCGCCGGGCCAGGCCCTGCCAGGCCTGGCGGTCGGCATCGTTCAGCGGCACGGCCAGGCACTGGCAGAGATCACCGGTGCCGAACACCGCCGGCACCTCGCCCCCATGGGCCACGCCGGGCTGGGTGGCACGGGCGGCCTCGGGCAGGCGATCGAAGTGATAACGCCACACCGGCGCGCGCCGGGATTGCAGCACCGCGATGCGCCGGGCGAACGCGGTGAAGGCCACGTCGCGCACCACCTGGCGGCCCAGTTCGGCGTCGTCGGTCACACCCGGGTACAGCGGGCCCACCAGGATGCGTGCCGCCCCCAGCTGTTTCACCAGCGCGGCCGGCTGCAGGCCGAAGGCCAGGGCCACGCTGGCCTCGTCGCTGTTGCTGCCGATCAGCAGCGGCACGGCGGCCTGGCGCCCGGCCTGGAAGGCGGGCAGCAAGGCCTGGGGCATGGCCGCATCACCGACGATCAGGCTGGGCGCCAGGCTCAGGCCCGGGCCGTCCAGCCCGACCAGGCGCTGCGCCGGCACACGCCGGAGCTGGGCCAGGCTGGCGCTGGCACCCGGCAGGCCCACGGCCGTTGCCAGCTTCACACCCACCGCGCGTGCCTGGGTCCTGCTGTGGCTGGGGATGCCATAGGGGCTTTGCGCGATGGCGCGCTGGAACAGGCCTTTGGCCAGCGGCGACGCGGCCAGCGCCAGCACGCTTTGTGCACCGGCCGACTGGCCGGCCACCGTCACCTGCCGCGGGTCGCCACCAAAGGCCGCGATGTGGCGCTGCACCCAGCGCAGTGCGGCGATCTGGTCCAGCAGGCCGAAGTTCATCGCACCGCCCGGCGCCCGCGCCTCCAGCGCCGGATGGTTGAAGTAGCCCAGCGCACCCAGGCGGTAGTTGACCGTCACCACCACCAGGCCCTGGCGCGCCAGTGCGCTGCCGTCGTAGATGTCCAGGCTCCCGGCGCCCAGCACCAGGGCACCGCCGTGCAGCCACACCAGCACCGGGTGCGGCCCCGGCCCGGCGGGCACCCAGACGTTGAGGAACAGGCAGTCCTCACTCAGCGGCCCGGGGTCGCCTCCTCCTTCCAGCGAGGGGCCGGGCTTCTGCATGCAGGCCGCGCCGTTGGCCACCGCCTGGCGCAGGCCCGGCCAGGCCGGCAGCGGCTGCGGTGCCTGCCAGCGCAGCGGGCCCACGGGCGGGCGGGCATAGGGGATGCCACGGTAGACCACCAGGCCGTCGGCCAGGCTGCCCTGCAGCTGGCCCGAGGCGGTCTGCACCGTGGCTTGCTCGCTGGCCGAGGCCGTGGTTGCGGCGATCGCCAGCAACCACAGCAGCGCCAGGCTGCACAGCAGGGCGCGGACGGTCTGCCGCGCCGGCAGGGAGGCTGGGCAGCGCATGCGGCTGCTCAGGGCCGGCCGAAGCCGCCGTCGGCCCAGGCGGTGGCGCTGGCGCGGTCCAGCCGGAAGCCGGCCGACACCTTGACCTGCGCCAGTTCGGCGCCGCCTTCGTCGGTGGCGCTGAGCAGGGCGTGCGGGTCGTCGTCGTCGGGCACGATGTCCAGCGCCACGGTGATGCGCCCGGCCTGGGCGCTGACGGTGATCTGCTTGTGCAGGGTGGCCTGCAGGTGCTGATCATGCCGGCGCACCACCTCGCTGGCGGTCTTCACCAGGGTGTTGAAGGCATTGGTGTCCAGCGGCTTGGGGTTCTTCTTGTCGCGGCCCATGGTCCAGGGGCCGACCAGGGCGGGCTCGGGCTCGCCCTGCTTGACCATGGCCACGGCCCAGCCCTCGTCGTCCTCGTTCTTGATCACCCGGGCCGTCCAGCCGTTGTCGCGCCACAGGCGGGGTTCGTGGATGGGCTCGGCGGGGTCGGGGATGGCGTCGTTCATGGGACAAGTCTAGCGAGCAGGCCAGACCACAATCGTGGCATGACCGATCTCCGCCCCCTGCGCGACTTCGTGCGCGCCGCCACCGCCGCGGTGGCCCTGCCCCGGCCCGAGGCCGCCGTGCTGGCCGACCTGCGTGGCCACCTGGCCGCCCTGGTGTCGCGTGACCACTGGCTGCCGCCCGAGCTGGCCCAGCCGCATCCGCAGTTCTACCGCCAGTACCTGCTGCATGCCGACGCGCTGGAGCGCTTCTCGGTGGTCAGCTTCGTCTGGGGCCCGGGCCAGCAGACGCCGGTGCACGACCACACGGTGTGGGGCCTGATCGGCATGCTGCGCGGGCAGGAGGTGTCGCAGCCCTTCGGCGTCGACGGCCGCGGCGCCCTCGTGCCCCAGGGTGAGGCCACCACCCTGGTGCCCGGCCAGGTGGAGGCGGTGTCGCCCACCCTGGGTGATATCCACCAGGTGCGCAATGCGCTGGCCGACCAGGTGTCCATCAGCATCCATGTCTACGGCGCCAACATCGGCGCGGTGCAGCGCTGGGTGTATGCACCCGATGGCACCCGCAAGCCCTTTGTCTCGGGCTACAGCAACGACTGGCTGCCCAATATGTGGGACCGCTCCAAGGAGGCCGCATGATGGCTGCCGACCTGCCGCTGCTGACCCCCGCCCAGGTGCGCCAGATGCTGTTGGCGCGTGAGGAGATCGCTTTGATCGACGTGCGGGAGGAAGACCCGTTCGCCCAGGCCCACCCGCTGTGGGCCGTGCAGCTGGGCGCCGGCCGCATCCCGCTGGACGCGCCCTGGCGCCTGCCCCGGCTGGATGTGACCATCGCCGTCTACGACAACGGCGAAGGCCTGGCCGAGCCGGCTGCACGCGAGCTGCAGGCCCTGGGCTACACCCGGGTGCATCTGCTGCAGGGCGGCCTGGCCGGCTGGCGTGCGGCTGGCGGCGAGCTGTTCCGCGATGTCAACGTGCCCAGCAAGAGCTTCGGCGAGCTGGTGGAGCACCACCGCCACACGCCCAGCCTGGCGGCCGAGGAGGTCAAGGCCCTGCTGGACGCCAAGGCCGACGTGGTGGTGCTGGACGCACGCCGCTTCGACGAATACACCACCATGAGCATCCCCGGCGGCACCAGCGTGCCCGGCGCCGAGCTGGCGCTGCGGGTGCGCGACCTGGCGCCCAACCCCAACACCCGTGTGATCGTGAACTGCGCCGGCCGCACCCGCAGCATCATCGGCACGCAGAGCCTGGTGAACGCCGGCATTCCCAACCCGGTGGCGGCCCTGCGCAACGGCACCATCGGTTGGCTGCTGGCCGGCCAGACCCTGGACCACGGCGCCAAGCGCCGCTTCGGCAACGCCAGCCCGGCCAACCAGGCGGCAGCGCGCCAGGCGGCCCAGGCCCTGGCCGACCGTGCCGGTGCGGTGCGGCTGGATGGCGCCAGGCTGGCGGCCTGGGAAGCCGACAGCAACCGCACCCTGTACCGCTGGGATGTGCGCACGCCCGAGGAATACGCCGCCGGCCATCTGCCGGGTTTCGGCAGTGCACCGGGCGGACAGCTGGTGCAGGAGACCGATGTCAACGCCGCGGTGCGCGGCGCCCGCATCGCCCTGGCCGACGGCGGCCCGGCCAGCGACGGCGTGCGCGCTGCGATGACGGCGCACTGGCTGGCGCAAATGGGCTGGGAGGTGGGCTGGATCACCGACAACACGCCCGGCCAGCACACCGCCACCGGCGCCTGGACGCCGCCGCACGCACCGCTGCCCGAGCTGACGCAGGTGGACGCACCCACGCTGGCGGCATGGCGCGACGCCGGCCGCACCCTGGTGCTGGACGTGGGCACCAGCGCTGCCCATGTCAAGGGCCATGTGCCAGGCGCGCACTGGCTGCTGCGCACCGATCTGCGCACCATCGCGCCCGAGCTCCCGCCGGTCGACCGGGTGGTGTTCACCTGTGGCGACGGCCGGCTGGCCCGGCTGGCGGCCGACGACTTCCAGCGCTTCACCGGCCGCAGCGCCCATGCGCTGACCGGTGGCACGGCTGCCTGGGTGGCCGCCGGCCTGGCGCTGGAGCCGGGCGAGGCCAATTTGCTGAGCCTGCGCATCGACCGCTACCGCCGGCCCTACGAGGGCACGGACGCACCGCGCGAGGCCATGCAGGGCTACCTGGACTGGGAGTTCGGCCTGGTGGACCAGCTGGGGCGTGACGGCACGCACCACTTCCAGGTGCTGCCGGCGGCCTGAGGCGGCTCAGCCCACCGACCAGCGCCCCAGCACCTGCGGTGCGCCATCGGCGCCGGCGCGCAACAGCAGGCCTTCGCCCACCTGCGTGCCCTGGCCGACCAGGTCGGACAGCACGAACATGTGGGTCACCCAGACCTCGAACTGCCCACGCTGGCGGCTGGCCGCCTGCACACCGGCGCGCAAGGCGCGCAGGCCGGCGGCATTGGTGGCCTCGGTGCCACCGCGTGGTGAGCCCAGCGCCGCCCAGGTCTCGTGCGCGCCGAAGGCCAGCTGGGCGGTGTCCACGCAGCGGCACCAGGGGCTGGAGCGCACCCGCGCCGGCTTCAGGCCCTGGGCCTGGAACCAGGCGCCGATCTGGCGCGCCTGCTGGCGACCCACATCGTCGAGATTGCGCTGGCTGCTGCAGACCCCCAGCTGGAAGCCGGGTGGGTCGAAGGTGCCGGGCGCCAGGGCATGGCGCAAGGCCAGCACCAGGCC
Source organism: Pseudomonadota bacterium (assembly GCA_040386375.1). GTDB lineage: Bacteria > Pseudomonadota > Gammaproteobacteria > Burkholderiales > Burkholderiaceae_C > Pseudaquabacterium. Next base: position 100,260 of record JAZKFQ010000027.1, on the reverse strand, counting down.
ACCTTCGCGCAGCAGGGCCAGGCTGTCGGGCTGGGCGTGCAGGCCCAGCGGCAGGGTGGTCAGGGAGGCAGTGAGAAGGTGGCGGCGGCGCAGCATGCACTCAATGTACGGCGCGGCCCTGTCCTTGCCAGAAGCGGGCGCGAATGGCCTTCTTGTCCAGCTTGCCAAGCCCGGTGACCGGCAGGGCCTCGACGAAGTCGATGGCCTTGGGCGCATACACCGCGCCCTTCTTGTCGCGCACGAAGGCCGTCAACTCGGCCGCCAGGTCCTCGGCCACCACGCTGGTGCCGGGGCGCAGCACCACCAGGGCGCGCACTGCCTCGCCCCACTTGGCATCGGGCACACCCACCACCGCGGCCGACGCCACGGCGGGGTGCTGGCTGAGCGCATCCTCCACCTCGCGTGGGTAGACGTTGAAGCCGCCGCTGATGATCATGTCCTTGCTGCGGTCGACGATGTAGAGAAAGCCGTCGGCGTCCCGCCGCGCCATGTCGCCGGTGTAGAGCCAGCCGTGGCGCAAGGCCTTGGCAGTCTCCTCGGGCTTGTTCCAGTAGCCCTGCATCACCAGCGGGCCACGCACGCAGATCTCGCCCACCTCACCGGCCGGCACCTCGTGGCCCTCGTCGTCCAGCAGGCGCACCTGGGTGCCCACACAGGGTGTGCCACAGCTGGCCAGGCGCTCGGGGTGGTTGACGGGATCATGCTCATGCTGGTGCAGCACGGTCACGGTGTTGGGGGCCTCGCTCTGGGCATAGAGCTGCATGAACACCGGGCCGAAGACCTGCATGCCCTCGGTGAGCCGGGCCGGCGACATCGGCGAGGCGCCGTAGATGATCAGCTGCAGGCTGGACAGGTCGGCGCCCTGGCGCGCCGGGCTGTCCAGCAGCACATAGACCATGGTGGGCACCAGGAAGGTGGCGGTGATCTTGTGCTGCTCGACCAGGCGGATGAACTTCTCCGGCGTGAAGCCCTGGGTCATGGCATAGGTGCCGCTCTTGAGCAGCACCGGCATGATCATCGCGCCCGAGGCATGGGTGATGGGGGTCAGCGCCAGGAAGCGGATCTCGCGCGGCCAGTCCCAGTCGGCCATCTCGGTGAGGATCATGGTGACATGCACCCGGTGGGTGTGGGCCACGCCCTTGGGTTGGCCGGTGGTGCCGCCGGTGTAGACCAGCACACACACATCGTCCGGTTCGGCCATGGGCTGCAGCGGGCCGGGTGTGTGGCTGGCGGCGGCGGCCAGCAGGTCTTCACCCAGGCCCTGGCTGTCGCCGAAGGCCATCAACCGCTGCACACCCGGCACCCGCTGCTGCAGCACACGTGTGCGGTCGGCAAAGCTGCGTGGGTCGAAGAACAGCGTGGTCACGCCCGAGTCCTGCAGGATGTAGGCGTGGTCGTCTTCCGAAGAAGTGGGGTTCATCCAGGTCAGGCGCAGGCCCATCACATAGGACGCGGCGGTGATCAGGAAGGCCTCGGGCCGGTTGGCCGACAGCGTGGCCACCGCATCACCACGCTGCAGGCCGCGGGCCTGCAGCGCCTGCACCACCTGGCTGACCTTGGCGCCGAGTTCGCGGTAAGTCCATTGCAGGTCGTCGCTGATGAAGGCGGTGCGGTCACCGCCACGGGCGATGGCGCTGACCACCAGGTCACCCACGGTGCAGCCCTGGTAGAGCGGGTTCGGTGCAGCCTGCATCAGGCGGCCCGGGTCTCGGTGGCGAACACCTTCTGCGCCACCTTCCACTGCCCGCCGCTCTTCAGCAGGTTCAGGTAATCGGTGAAGTAGCGCGGCGGGATCTGGCACTTCACCTTCACCAGGGCGGTGTTCGGGCCGCTCTGGTCGATGAGCAGGATGGCGTCGTCGCGCGCCAGGCCCTTGGACTGGGGCGACGGCCGCTCGCGCACCGACTTCAGCCAGTCGGCCAGCGGCCACACCGTGACCGTGCCGGCGTTCTCGTAGGTGAGCGCACTGCCGGGGTGGAACACGCTGGCCAGCTTGTCGGCGTTGCCTTCGTACAGGCCGTCGAAGTAGGTCTGGATCGTCTGCTCGATGGCGCTGCGGTCGTCGGGTGTCATGGGCGTCTCCTGGAAAACGGCCATGCTATGCCGCAGCCGGGTGGCCGCCGTCACCTGGCCGACAACGGGCCAGCACAAGCGGGCCGGCACAATCGGCCACCCCGACCAGGAGCCGCCCATGATCCATGGCATGAACCACTTCACCATCACCGCCGAGGACCGCGACACCACGCTGGGTTTCTATTGCGGCCTGCTGGGCCTGGTGGAAGGCCACCGGCCCGATCTGGGCTTCCCGGGGGCCTGGCTTTATCCACCGGGTGGCAGCCAGGCGGTGCTGCACATCGTGTTCGGCCGGCCCATGCCGGCCACCCGCACCGGGGTGATCGACCACATGGCCTTCACCGCGAGTGACCTGCCGGCGGTGAAGGCGCGTTTCGACGCCGCCGGCCTGAAGTACAGCCTGCGCCAGCAGGCCGGATCGGGCCTGTGGCAGCTGTTCAGCTTCTGCCCCAATGGCGCGCGGGTGGAGCTGGACTTCGACGCCAGCGAGACGCCGTAACCGGTCAGCAGCAGCTGCCGGCGGCCTTCACCGGCACGGACAACGGCTTGCCACGTGGCGCCGTGGGTGTGCAGCAGGCGCCTGCCTCGGCTGCGCTGGCGGGGGCCGCCTCGTGAAACACGGGGATGTTGCCCAGGGTGTGGAAATGCTCCCAGGCGATGCCCTGCGGGTCGGTCACCCAGTGCTTCTCGCTGCGGGCATAGCAGCAGGTGGTGCTGCCTTCGTCCAGCAAGGCCATGTCGGCGGCCTCGGCGCGGGCCTTCAGCAGGGCCAGCTCCTCGGCGTTGTCGGTCTGGATGCCCAGGTGGGCTATGCCGGGCTGGCCGCCGCGGGTGGAGATGGCGAAGTTGACCGGCGGGTCAGTCAGCATCCACTTGGCGTAATCGGCCTCCTGGCGAGCCGGCTCGGCGGCAAACAGCTTGGCGTAGAAGCCGATGCTCTGGGCCAGGTCATCGACATGCAGGTGAACGTGGAAGCGTTTCATGGTGGGGTCTCCAGGTCAGCAGGTGGTGCAGCCGGTGGGGGCCGCGGGCAGGGCACTGCAGCCGGCGCCTTGGCAGCAGTGCGCGCTGAGGTAGGCCAGCAGCGCATCCATCTGCGCCAGCGCCGGCCGGTAGATCAGGTGGCGGCCGTCCCGCACCTGCTGCACCAGGCCGGCGTGCACCAGCTCCTTCAGATGGAAGGACAGCGTGGAGCCGGGCACGCCCAGCGTGGCCGACAGCGCGCCGGGTGTCAGGCCCTGAGGCCCGGCACCCACCAGGGTGCGGAAGATGCGCAGCCGCATGGCCTGGGCCAGGGCGGCGAGTGCAGCGACAGCAGTTTGTTCTTCCATATTTCGATGATGATCGAATCATCGAAATATGTCAAGCAAGCCTCCCGCCGCCGCAGTGCGGCAGCATGGGTTCGCGCAAGCGGCCTCAGCGCCGGCCGCGCCGGCGCAGCCACTTCAGCGCCTCGGCCCACAGCAGGCCCAGCAGGCCGAAGCCGCAGGCGGCTGCCAGCAACGGTGCCGGCAGCGGCGCAAAGCGCAGCAGCTGCAAGGCCCAGGGCCAGTGCAAGGCCAGCCCCAGCAAGGCCGCGGCGCCGCCGACCACCCACCACAGCGTGGCATTGGGGCTGCGCAGCGTCTGCCACAGCCCGCGTGTGGCCGAGCGGTTGCTGACGATCAGCGCCAGGTTGGCCACCACCAGGGTGGTGAAGGCAAAGGCCCGGGCCCCGGCCTCGGGCAGCTGCGGCCGGGCCCAGACAAAGGCCAGCAGCACCAGCACCAGCGCGCCCAGGCCCTGCAGCAGGGCCAGCACCAGGGTGCTGCCGCCGAACAGTGGCGCGTCGGTGTCCCGCGGCGGGCGCTGCATCAGACCGGGCTCCTCGGGCTCGGCCTCGAAGGCCAGCGAGCAGGCCGGATCGATGATCAGCTCCAGCAGCGCAATGTGCATGGGGAACAGCAGCGGCGGCCAGCCCAGCAGCACCGGCAGCAGGGCCATGCCGGCGATGGGCACGTGCACCGCCAGCAGGTAGGACATGGCCTTCTGCAGGTTGTCGAAGATGCGCCGCCCCAGCCGCACCGCCGCCACGATGGCGGCGAAATCGTCCTGCACCAGCACCAGATCGGCGGCCTCGCGGGCCACGTCGGTGCCACGCGCGCCCATGGCCACGCCCACATGGGCGGCACGCAGGGCCGGGGCGTCGTTGACGCCGTCACCGGTCATGGCCACCACGGCACCATCCGCCTGCAGGGCCTGCACGATGCGCAGCTTCTGCGCGGGCGCGATGCGCGCGCAGACCTGCACACCGGCCATGCGCCGGCGCAGCGCGGCATCGTCCAGCGTGGCCAGTTCTTCGCCCGACAGCACGGCCCCGGGCGGCATCGCCGCATCCACCAGGCCGGCCTGGCGGGCGATCACCGCGGCGGTGGCCGGGTAGTCGCCGGTGATCATCAGCACGCGGATACCGGCGGCCCGGCACTCGGCCACCGCGGCCGGCACCTGGGGGCGCAGCGGGTCGCTCAGCCCCAGCAGGCCGACGAAGCTGAAGTCGAAACCATGCTCGCTGGCCGGCCAGTCGCTGCCGCTGAAGCGGCCCTGCGCCACGGCCAGCACCCGCAGGCCCTGGGCCGCCAGCTGGTCGACCTCGGCGGCGATGTGGGCCCGGCTGGCCGCATCCAGGTGGCAGAGGTCGACCACGGCCTCGGGTGCGCCCTTGGCCGCCACCACCTGCGTGCCGCCGACACTGGCCCGCCACACATGCGACATGGCACGCAGCGCCGGGCTCAGGCCATAGGCCTGCACCAGCTGCCAATCGCGGTGCAGGTGCTCGGTGCCGGCCAGGCCGCTGGCGCCCAGCTGGTGGAAGGCTTGCTCCATCGGGTCGAACGGGTCCTGCACGCTGGCCAGGATGGAATACTCGACCAGGGTGTGGAAGGCCTCGGGCAGCGGCCCGGTGGGGGTGGTGCCCAGCACCAGCTTGTCGGTCAGTGCCACGCCACCGGCCACCAGCTGCTGCACCGCCATGCGGTTCTGGGTCAGGGTGCCGGTCTTGTCGCTGCACAGCACGCTGGTGGCGCCCAGGGTCTCGATGGCGTTGATGCGCCGGGTCAGCACCCCTTGCCGGGACAGGCGGCGTGCGCCTAGGGCCGGGAACACGGTGAGCACCACCGGGTACTCCTCGGGCAGGATGGCCATGGCCAGGGCGATGCCGGCCAGCACGGCCTGCAGCCAGTCACCACGCAGCAGGCCGTGCACCAGCACCAGGGACAGGCTCAGCCCGACGGCCAGCAGGGCCAGGCTGCGCACCAGGCGGGCAGTCTGCTGCTGCAGCGGCGAGGGCGGCTCCTGCAGCGCGCCCAGGGCCGCGCCGATGCGGCCGATGGCGCTGCGCGCGCCGGTGGCCTGCACCAGGGCCTGGGCCTGGCCCTGCACCACCAGGGTGCCGGCCCAGACCCAGGGCAGGTCGTCACCGCCCGGCGCGGCGACAGCCGCCAGTGCCCATTCCTCGTCACGCGCCGCGCGCTTGGCCACCGGCACGGCCTCGCCGGTCAGCAGGGATTCATCGGCCTGCAGGCCGTCGGCCGACAGCAGCAGGGCATCGGCCGGCACCCGGTCGCCCTCGTTCAGCTGCAGCAGATCACCGCGCACCAGGGCCACACCCGCCACATGCTGCGGCTGGCCGTCGCGCAGCACCAGGGCACGCGGGCTGGTGAGATCACGCAGGGCCTCGACGGCACGCTCGGTGCGGCCCTCCTGGTAGAGGGTGAGCGCCAGCGTGGCCAGCACCATGCCGAACAGGGTCAGGCCTTCCTGCAGATCGCCGAACAGCAGGTAGAGCGCGCCTGCGGCCAGCAGCAGGCCGAACATGGGCTCGCGCAGGGTCTCGGCGGCGATGCGCAGCAGGCTGCGGCGCTGCGCGCCAGGCAGGGCGTTGGGGCCATCCTCGGCCAGGCGCCTGGCCGCCTCGGCGCTGCTCAGGCCGGTGGCGGCCGGTGTGTGCTCAGCGCCTGCCATGGCAGGGCGGGCAGGCAGTGGGCGGGATCATGGTGGGTGGCAGCGCAGGCCGGCATGGCGACCGGCGCATGTTGGCATGCCGCAGCGCGCCGGTTCAGGCCAGCGGCGCACCCAGCTTGAAGCGGCCCACCAGCGCCGCCAGGCGGCCCGCCTGGTGGCGCAGGCTCTCGGCGGCCGCCGCACCTTCTTCCACCAGGGCGGCGTTCTGCTGTGTCGCCTGGTCCAGCTGCTGCACCGCCTGGTCGACCTGGGCGATGCCCTGGGTCTGCTCGGTGCTGGCGCTGCTGATGCTGCTGATCAGGCTGCTCACCTGCTGCACCTGGGCCACGATGCCCTGCATGGCCTGGCCGGCGTGGTCGGCCAGCTCGCCGCCGGCCTCCACCTGGGCCGTGCTGTCGGCGATCAAGGCCTTGATCTCGCGCGCCGCCTGGGCGCTGCGCTGGGCCAGGCAACGCACCTCGCCGGCCACCACCGCGAAGCCGCGGCCGTGCTCGCCGGCGCGGGCGGCTTCCACCGCCGCATTCAGCGCCAGGATGTTGGTCTGGAAGGCGATGCCGTCGATCACCGTGGTGATGTCGGCGATCTGCCGGCTGGCGCCGGCGATGCCGTGCATGGTGCGCACCACCTGCTGCACCACCTCGCCACCCCGGGCGGCGGCCGCGCTGGCGGCCCCGGCCAGCTGGCTGGCCTGGTGTGCGCTGTCGGCATTGGTGCGCACGGTGGCGGTCAGCTGCTCCATGGCAGCGGCGGTCTGCTGCAGGTTGCCGGCCTGCGCCTCGGTGCGCTGGCTCAGGTCGGCATTGCCGGTGGCGATCTGGGCCGAGCCGGTGGCAATGCTCTCGCTGCCGCTGCGCACCTCGCCCACGATGGCGGCCAGGTTGTGGTTCATCACCAGCAGGGCGCGCAACAGGGTGCCGGCCTCGTCCTGGCGCTGCACCTGCAGCTGGCTGCGCAGATCCCCTTCGGCCACGGTCTGCGCCAGCCGCACCGCCTGGCCGATGGGCCGGGCGATGGAGCGGGTGATGGCCCAGGCCAGGGCCACGCCCAGCGCCAGGGCCAGCGCCGCGCCGGCCAGCAGCAGGCGCAGCTGGCCGGCCTGGGCGGCCTTGGCCTCGGCGCGCAGTCCGCCCACCAGCTGCTGTTCGGCGCGGTTGAGCTGGTCGATGGTGTGCTGCATGGCGGCGATGCGCACCAGGGTCTCGTCCTGCAGGCGCTGGCTGGCGGCCTCGCGCTGGCCGTCGGCCAGGGCCTGGCCGACCTGGGTGAACGACGCCACATAGGCCGCACGGTCGGTCTTCAGCGTGGCCAGCAGGGCGCGGGGTGCGGGCTGCTCGACCAGGCGGTCCAGTCTGGCGATGGCGTCGGTGACGGCCTGGCGGTTGCTGGCCATGCGGCTGTGGATTCGGGCCGTTTGCGCCGGCGTGCGGGCGAAGAACAGCTCGGTGGTGGCCAGGGCGTTGGCGCGTGTGGCCGCGTCCAGGTCGGCCAGGGCCTGTGACTTGGCCCATTCCAGGTCGATCAGGCGGTCGCTGGCCTGCCCGGCGCTGTGCAGCGCCTGCACGGCCAGGCCCACCAGGGCCAGCAGCAACAGCAGCAGCAGGCCGAAGCCGCCGCCCAGGCGGGCGCCGATGCGCAGGTTGGAGAAGAGGTTCGTGGCACGGTCCAGGGTCGGATGAAGCGGTCGGCAGATCGGTCTGCCCCAGACGGGTTGTCGGCCAGCCGGCCGGGGTCCGCAGGCCGGGATCTGCGCTGATGTTGCGCTGCGTCAAACGCGGCCTGCGGGCCGGCCAGAAGCCCGCCGGCCCACCCGGGCTGGCGCGCCGGCTTACAGTGGCCGCCGCACAAGGAGCACAGCGCATGAGCGATCCATCCACCGACACCGCGGCCTACACCCCACCCAAGGTCTGGACCTGGAACAAGGCCAATGGCGGCCAGTTCGCCAACATCAACCGCCCGGTGGCCGGGCCCACCCACGACAAGGACCTGCCGGTGGGCCGGCACCCGCTGCAGCTGTACTCCCTGGCCACGCCCAACGGCGTCAAGGTGACGGTGCTGCTGGAGGAGTTGCTGGCCCTGGGCCACAGCGGCGCCGAGTACGACGCCTGGCTGATCCGCATCAGCGAGGGCGACCAGTTCGGCAGCGGCTTCGTGGCCGCCAACCCGAACTCCAAGATCCCGGTGCTGGTGGACCGCAGCGGGCCCCAGCCGCTGCGGGTGTTCGAGTCGGGCGCCATCCTGCTGCACCTGGCCGAGAAGTTCGGCGCCTTCCTGCCCACGGCCCAGCCGGCACGGGCCGAGTGCCTGTCGTGGCTGTTCTGGCAGATGGGCAGCGCGCCCTACCTGGGCGGTGGCTTCGGCCATTTCTTCGCCTATGCGCCCAGCAAGATCGAGTACGCCATCGACCGCTTCGCGATGGAGGTCAAGCGCCAGCTGGACGTGCTGGACCGCCGCCTGGCCGAGAGCGCCTTCCTGGCCGGAGACGACTACAGCATCGCCGACATCGCCGTCTGGCCCTGGTACGGCGCCCTGGCCCAGGGCCTGCTGTACGGGGCGGGTGAGTTCCTGCAGGTGCAGGACTACCACCATGTGCAGCGCTGGGCTGCGGCGATCGCCGCCCGCCCGGCGGCGCAGCGTGGCCGGCGCGTGAACCGGGTCTGGGGCGAGCAGGCCGAGCAACTGCCCGAGCGCCACGCCGCCAGCGATTTCGACGCGCCGGCCGCCTGAGCCTCAGCCCGGCGGCCGGGCCTGCATGCTGATGGCGTCGAACGGGCAGCGCAGCGCGCACAGGCTGCAGCCGGTGCAATGTTCGGCGCCCTGCAGCACGGCTGATTTCTTCCAGTCCTGCACCGCCAGGCTGAGCAGCTGCGGTGCGCAGGCGGCCACACAGCGGCCGCAGCCGGTGCAGCGGGTGGTGTCGATGGCCGGCAGACGCACACGCGACCGTGCCGGCCGGGCAGGCGGTGTAGCCTCGGCCGGCTGACTGTCTTTCTTCAACGCTTCGTCCATGCCCCTGCCCCCACCCGACCACCCCCGCGTGCCGGCCCATTGCCGCACCATGACCATCCAAGCCTACGCCCGCCCCGACGGCCTGTGGGACATCGAGGGCCATTTGACCGATGTCTGGCCCACGCCGGTACCCAAGGCCGGCGGCCTGCTGCCCCCCGGCGAGCCCATGCACGCCATGTGGCTGCGCCTGACGCTGGACCGCACGGCCACCATCGTGGCGGTTGAAGCCGCCACCGATGCCGGGCCCTACGGCGCGGCCTGCGGCGCCATCACGCCCGACTACAAGCAGCTGGTCGGCGTGCCCGTGGCGCGCGGCTACAAGGATGCGCTGCGCAAGCTGTTCGGGCGCACGGCGGGCTGCACCCACATGAACGAGCTGGCCGCGGCCATGGGCAGCGCGGCCATGCAGGCGATGTGGGACGTGCTGACGCAGGACCCTGCGCAAAAGCCCTTCAGCATCGACGGCTGCCATGCGCTGAAGGCCGACAGCCCCCAGGTGGCCGAGTTTTTCCCACGCTGGTACAAGCCGGCCGTGCAGGGCGGCTGAGGCTTCAGTCCACCAGGTCTTGGTGGAACTCGCTGGCGCCACGCTTCCAGTAGGCGGCCACCCGCATGGCCTCCTTGGGCTGGCCCTTGGCCAGCAGCAGGCTGCGCAGCCGGGCCATGGTGCCGGCCTCGCCGGCGCACCAGGCGTAACCATCACTGGCCGGCAGGGCCAGATCCTGCAGCGCCGCCACCAGGGCCGGCGCATCGGCCACCCAGTGCTGCTGCAGCTGGGCGGCACTGGGCAAGGCCCGCTGGTCGCGCACATCGGCCAGCTGCACGATGCTGATGGCGCGCACGCCGGCGGGCAGCTCGGCCAGGCGGCGGGCGATGGCGGGCAGGGCGGTGGCATCACCCACCAGCAGATGCCAGGCGAAATCGCTGTCCACCATCATCGAGCCACGCGGGCCGGCCAGCACGGCCCGCTGGCCCGGGCTGGCCTGGCGCGCCCAGTTCGACGCCGCACCATCGCCGTGCAGGGCAAATTCCACCGTCACCGTGCCAGCCTGGCGGTCGAAGGCGGCGGGCGTGTAGTCGCGCCGCACCGGTTCACCGTCGGCGCCGGTGAAGATGAATTTCAGGTGGTCGTCGAAGCCGTCGGACACAAAGCCTCGCAGCGCGGCGTCGGCAAAGGTGATGCGTGCGAAGTGCGGGCTGGGCCGGTCGACCTGCTGCACGGTGACCGCCCGGCGGTGCAGTTCGTGGCGCACACGCTGCACGCGGCGCTCGGTGATATGGAGGGTGTTCAAGGGGAGGTGCTGAATTGGTTGATAATGTCATCCATCATGTCCAAATCAGTTGACCATGTCAACCATATCGATGCCCTGCCTGCCGACGCCGATGGCGACGAGGTGTTCGAGGCCATCCATGCGGTGATGCATCTCTACCGCTCGCCACGCCACCGGGCTGCGGCCACGGCCCAGGCCGAGCTGACGCACATGGAGCACAAGGTGCTGGGCTACTTCAGCCGCCACCCCGGTGCCACCCAGAGTGACCTGGCCGCCCATGCCGGGCGCGACAAGGGCCAGCTGGCCAGGCTGATCGCCGGCCTGCGTGCACGGGGCCTGCTGGAGGCCCGCACCGACGAAGCCGACCGCCGCAATCTGCGCCTGCAGCCCAGCGCCGCCGCAGCCCAGGTGCAGCAGGCCGCAGAGCGCCAGGCCCGGGTGGTGGCTGCCACCGCGGTGGCCGGCCTGAGCCAGGCCGAGCGCAGCCAGTTGCTGGCCCTGCTGCGGCGGGTGCGCGGCAACCTCGAGGCGGGGGCCTGACATGGGCGCCAGCACGCACAGCCCCTGGCGCCTGTCGGTCGCACCGATGATGGACTGGACCGATCGCCATTGCCGCTATTTCCACCGCCTGATCACCCGCCACACCCGGCTCTACACCGAGATGGTGACCACCGGCGCGCTGCTGCACGGCGATCTGCCGCGCCACCTGGATTTCGACCCCGAAGAACACCCGCTGGCGCTGCAGGTGGGCGGCAGCGAGCCGGCCGACCTGGCCCAGGCCGCCCGCCTGGCACGGCAGTGGGGCTACGACGAGATCAACCTGAATTGCGGCTGCCCCAGCGAGCGGGTGCAGCGCGGAGCGTTCGGCGCCTGCCTGATGGCCGAGCCGCAGCTGGTGCGTGATGGTGTGGCCGCCATGCGCGACGTGCTGGGCAACGATCTGCCGGTGACGGTGAAGCACCGCATCGGCATCGACCGCATCGAGCGCTATGGGTTCGTGCGCGACTTCATCGGCACGGTGGCCGAGGCCGGCTGCAGCGTGTTCATCGTGCATGCGCGCAACGCCTGGCTGCAGGGCCTCAGCCCCAAGGAGAACCGCGAGCTGCCACCGCTGCGCCATGCGCTGGTGCACCAGCTCAAGCAGGAGTTCCCGCAGTTCACCATCGCGATCAACGGCGGCATCACCAGCGGGGCGCAGATCGCCGAGCACCTGGCGGCGGTGGACGGCGTGATGCTGGGCCGCGAGGCCTACCACCAGCCCGTGGTGATGGCCGACTGGGATGCGCGCTTCTGGGGCGATGGCACGGCCCCGGTGGTGGACGCACCCTGGCGCCTGGCGCTGGAAGACCGGATGCTGGCCTACATCGAGGCCCAGCAGGCGGCGCACGGCACACCCTGGGCCCACATCACCCGCCACATGCTGGGCCTGTGGAACGGCCAGCCCGGCGCGCGCCGCTGGCGCCAGGTGTGGAGCGACCACCGGCTGAAGCCGCTGCCCGTGCGCGAGGTGGCGCGCCAGGCCCATGCGGCGCGGCTGGCCACGCCCGAGCCGGCGCTCTGAGGCACGGCGGCAGAATGGCCGCCATTCTCTGGAGCGCACGGCATGCATCACCCCTCTGGCAACGGCCTGCTGGCCATCATCGGCGGCAGCGGGCTGTATGAACTGCCCGGCCTGGCCGACACCGCCTGGGTCTCGGTGGACACCCCCTGGGGTGCACCGTCCGACCAGATCCTGACCGGCACGCTGGCCACGCCCGCCGGGCCGGCCCGGCTGGCGTTCCTGCCCCGCCACGGCCGCGGCCACCGGCTGTCGCCCAGCGACCTGAACTACCGCGCCAACATCGCGGCGCTCAAGCAGCTGGGCGCCACCGACGTGCTGTCGCTGAGCGCCGTGGGCGGCCTGCGCGCCGACCTGCCGCCCGGCAGCTTCGTCATCGCCGACCAGTTCATCGACCGCACCTTCGCGCGGGAGAAGAGCTTCTTCGGCGCCGGCTGCGTGGCCCATGTGTCCATGGCCCACCCGGTGTGCCCGCGCCTGGGCGGCCATGTGCAGGCCGCGCTGGCCGGCCTGGGCGTGCCCCATGTGCGCGGCGGCACCTACCTGGCCATGGAGGGGCCGCAGTTCAGCACCCTGGCCGAATCGCAGCTGTACCGCAGCTGGAACTGCGACGTGATCGGCATGACCAACATGCCCGAGGCCAAGCTGGCACGCGAGGCCGAGCTCTGTTATGCCACCGTGGCCATGGTCACCGATTTCGACTGCTGGCATCCTCAGCATGACGACGTGACCGTCGAGGCCATCGTCGGTGTGCTGCTGCGCAATGCCGAGGCGGGGCGCAGCCTGGTGGCGCGTGCCGCGGGCAGCGTGGCACATGATGCCCACGGCCCCGGCTGCAGCTGCCGCCGCGCGCTGGACCACGCGCTGATCACCGGACCGGCGGCGCGGGACGCTGCCTTGGTGGAACGCCTGCGCAGCGTCGCGGGGCGTGTGCTGTGAAGGTGGCGGGCACACACCGGCGCAGCCTGTGGCCGGCTCCTGAGGGTGATGCGGTGCTGGTGATCGACCAGCGCCAGCTGCCGCACCAGCTGGTGATCGCCCGGCTGGACAGCGTGGCCGCGGTGCGCAGCGCCATCGCCGACATGTGGGTGCGGGGTGCGCCGCTGATCGGCGCCACGGCCGCCTACGGCCTGGCACTGCAATGCCGGCTGGCGGCCGACGATGCGGCGCTGCGGGCCACCCAAGCCCTGCTCGACAGCGCCCGGCCGACGGCGGTGAACCTGGCCTGGGCCACGCGCCGCATGGTGCAGGCCCTGCTGCCCTTGCCGGTGGCAGCACGTGCGGCCGCCGCCTGGCAGCAGGCGGCGGCCATCGCCGAGGAGGATGTGGCCACCAACGCGGCCATCGGCCGCCACGGCCTGGGCCTGCTGCAGGCCCAGGCCGCCCGCCACCCGGGCCGCGCCATCCAGGTGCTAACGCACTGCAATGCCGGCTGGCTGGCCACGGTGGACTGGGGCACGGCGCTGGCACCCATCTACCAGGCGCAGGCCGCCGGCCTGGCCGTGCATGTGTGGGTGGACGAGACCCGGCCGCGCAACCAGGGCGCCAGCCTCACCGCCTGGGAGCTGGGCCAGCAGGGCGTGCCGCACACCGTGGTGGCCGACAACACCGGCGGCCACCTGATGCAGCACGGCCAGGTGGACTTGGTGATCGTGGGTGCCGACCGGGTGACCGCGCGCGGTGACGTGTGCAACAAGATCGGCACCTACCTGAAGGCGCTGGCCGCGCACGACAACGGCGTGCCGTTCTACGTCGCCATGCCGCTGTCCACGCTGGACTTGCGCCTGCAGGACGGTCTGGCCGAGATCCCCATCGAGCACCGCCCGGCGCGTGAACTCACCCACGTCACCGGGCGCGATGCACAAGGCGCCATGACCGAGGTGCAGCTGGTGCCCGACGGCAGTGCGGCGCTGAACCCGGCCTTCGACGTGACACCGGCGCGGCTGGTGAGCGGCCTGATCACCGAGCATGGGGTGGTGCCGGCCACGGTGGACGCGCTGCGGGCCTTCGGTTAAGGTGGTTTGCAAGGGCCACCAGCCGGTGTTCATGGCTGGCCGCCACCTCGAGAACACAGATGTCCAAACTTCGCGTCGAGAGCTTCACGGTGTCGCTGGACGGCTTCGGCGCCGGCCCGGACCAGGACATCCACAACCCGCTCGGCGTCGGCGGCACGTCCTTGCATGCCTGGGCGATTGCCACACGCACCTTCCAGGAAAAACTCTTCGGCAGCAACGCCGGCGCCACCGGGGTGGACGACGACTATGCCGCGCGGGGTTTCCGGAACATGGGCGCCTGGATCCTCGGACGAAACATGTTCGGACCGGTGCGTGGGCCCTGGCCCGATGACAGCTGGCGCGGCTGGTGGGGTGAAAATCCCGTGTACCAGGTGCCCGTCTTCGTGCTGACCCACCACGCCCGGCCACCGCTGGTGATGCAGGGGGGAACCGCCTTCCACTTCGTGACCGACGGCATCGCCGCCGCGCTGGCGCGGGCCCGCGAGGCGGCGGCGGGCAAGGATGTGCGCCTGGGGGGCGGGGTCAGCGTCATCCAGCAGTACCTGCGCCAGCGCCTGATCGACGAACTGCACATCGTGATTGCGCCGGTCCTGCTCGGCGCCGGTGAACGGTTGTTCGACGGCATCAATCTGCCGGCTCTGGGCTATGCCTGCAGCCGGCACGAAGCAACACCCGCCGCCACCCACCTGGTGATCACCAGGCAGTGAGCGCATGGGCCCGTACCCATCCCCACAACCGCAACGCTGGCCCCCACCGATGGCGAAATACCTGATCTCCTTTCCCGGGCCGGCCATGCAGGTGGCCGCCGAGGACATGCCCGCCGTGGGCGAAGCCGCCCATGCCGTCATCCGCGCGGCCAAGGCGGCCGGGATCTATGTGTTCGCGGGTGGCATCAACGAGGACGTTGCACCGCTGATGGTGGCCGCCGACGGCCGCACCACGCACCAGACCTACCCGCAGACCCGGGAGTTCGACGGCGGCTTCTGTGTCGTCGAACTGCCGTCGCGGGAGGCCGCTGTGCAGTGGGCGGCGAAGATCGCCGAGGCCTGCCGCTGTGCGCAGGAACTGCGCGAGTTCCAGCACGATCCGGAGAGCTGAGCCTTGGCCCGCCGGATCTTCCTGGACACGGAATGGACGGCGCCACCCTGGTCCGACCAGTCCCAGCTGATGTGGATCGGCCTGGCCGACGAGCAAGGCCGGTCCTGGTACGGCATTTCAGCGGAGGTGGACATCGATCCGTCCGCCAATGCCTTCGTTGCCGGGGCTTTTCGGCTGATCACGCCGGACGAACCGCGCCTGTCCAGGCAGCAACTGCAGGCGGCCGTCCTGGAGTTCTGCGGCGATGTGCATGAATTCTGGGCCTGGGTTCCTTCACTGCAGAGTTTCGCCGCCTGGTCGGGTCTGGCAGACCAGGCCGCCGAGGTGTTCGAGCGCTGCTGGGACGTCGACCTGCAGATGCTGCGGGCGCTGGTCGACCCCTGGCCATCCACCTGGCCCGGCAGCCTGCACAACCTGCACACGGCCGCGCTGGCCTGCGGTGTCGAGATACCGGCGCGGGCGCCGAACCATCTGCATCCGCGTGTGCACGCCGAATGGAACTGGCAGCTGTTTGAACGCATCCGCGCGGCGGGTGGGCCCTGAGCTTGGCGCGCCCGCGCCCTGGTTTCAGGCCGCCTCTTGCAGCAACTGCTGCGCGCCGTCCATCAGCTGGTGCAACTGGGCCACACGCTCGGCGCCCAGGCGCTGGTTGAGCATCTGCTGGGCGCGCTTCCAGTGCTGCCTGGCTTCGGCATGCTTGGCCTTGCCCGCAGCGGTGATGCTGACCGAGCGGCCGCGGGCATCGGCGCCGGGGCCTTGCAGCACCCAGCCCTTGTCGATCAGCGGGCGCAAGTTGCGGGTGAGGGTGGACGCATCCATGCCCATGCGCTCGGCCAGCACCGACGGCGCGATCGGGCCCAGCGTCAGCACATGCGACAGCAGCGAGAACTGCGAGCCCTTCAGCCCGGCCTGGGCGATCTCGGCGTCGTACAGGCGCGACACGCTGCGCAGCAGCTGCCGCAGCTTGAAGTTGGTGCAGCCCTGCGGCTGCGCGTCGGATGAATTCATGTCAAACTTGTATATGCAATGATTGCAATTGCAGGCAACCAGACCGCAGGATAGCACCGTGACCGCCGCTTCACTGAACCCCAGCACAGCCCCTGCCGCACCGGCAGCCCGCCCGCCCGACCCGCTGCTGAGCGCACCCCTGGTGCCCACCCTGTTGCGCTTTGCCCTTCCCAACATGCTGGCCATGGTGGCCACGGCCTTGGCGGCCATCGCCGAGACGGCCTATGTGGGCAGCTTCGGCGTGGGCTCGCTGGCCGGCATGGCCCTGGTGTTTCCGTTGGTGATGCTGCAGGGCATGCTGTCGGCCGGGGCCATGGGCGGTGGTGTGTCGTCGGCCGTGAGCCGGGCTTTCGGTGCGGGTGATCCGGCGCGCGCCAATGCGCTGGCGGTGCATGCCATGTGGATCGGCGTGGCCGCGGGCAGTGTCTACATGGTGCTGATGCTGGTCTTCGGGCCGGCGCTGTTTGCCGCGCTGGGCGGCAGCGGCGAGGCACTGGCCCAGGCCGTGGCCTATGCCAACGTGGCCTTCCTGGGCTCGGTCTTCATCTGGCTGGTCAACACCTTCTCGTCGGTGATCCGCGGCTCGGGCAACATGAAGGTGCCCTCGGCCACGCTGCTGCTGGTGGCCGTCTCGCAGGTGCTGATCGGCGGCGCGCTGGGCCTGGGCTGGGGCCCGTTCCCGCGCTGGGGCATGGGCGGCGTGGCGGCCGGCCAGGTGGTGGCCAACTTCCTGGGCGCGGCCTTCCTGCTGTATTACCTGGGCACGGGCCGGGCGCGGGTGCAGTTGCGGGTGCGCAGCACGCCGCTGCAGTGGCCGCTGGCGCGCGACATCCTGAAGGTGGGTGCGCTGGCCTGCCTGTCACCGCTGCAGACGGTGCTGGTCATCCTCATCCTCACCCGCCTGGTGTCGCAGTTCGGCACCGATGCGCTGGCCGGCTACGGCATCGGCACCCGGCTGGAATTCCTGCTGGTGCCCATCGCCTTTGCAGTGGGCGTGGCCTCGGTTCCGCTGGTGGGCATGGCCATCGGCGCGGGCAAGGTGGCGCGCGCGCGCCAAGCAGCCTGGACGGCCTCCATCCTGGCCGGTGCCCTGTTGGGCACGCTGGGCCTGGTGCTGGCGCTGGCGCCTGGCCTGTGGACGCAGCACTTCACCAACGATCCGGCGGTGCTGGCGTCGGCCGCGCTGTACTTCCAGTGGGCGGGGCCCTGCTACGGCCTGTTCGGTCTGGGCCTGAGCCTGTATTTCTCGTCGCTGGGCGCCGGCAAGGCCTTCGGCCCGGTGCTGGCCGGCACGGTGCGCCTGGTGCTGGTGGCTGTCGGTGGTGCGGCGCTGGCCTGGGCCCAGACCCCGCCCTGGACCATCTTCGCCCTGGTGGCCCTGGGCATGGCCGCCTATGGCCTGGCCACGGCCGTGGCGGTGCGTTCCACGTCCTGGGGCGTGGAACGCTAAGGGCCGGGGCGGGCCCGCGCCGGCCAGGTGGCCAGCAGCAGGCCAGCCAGGGCCATCACCAGGGCCACGGCATGGCCGGCGCCGAAGGGTTCACCCAGGAACAGCACGCCCACCGCCGCGGCGCTGATGGGCAGCAGCACGGTGAACACGCCGGCCTGGGGCGCCGGCACCTGGGCCAGGCCCTTCATCCACAACCACACCGTGGCCATGCTGGCCGCCAGCGCATAGAACACCAGCAGGGCCCAGGTGTCGGGCCGCACGCTGCCGAAATCGAACTGCAGCGCCTGCCACAGCCCCAGCGGCGTGACCAGGGCCAGGCCCCAGAGGTTGATCAGCGCGCTGATGCGGCGTGGTGACAGGCTGCCGGTGAGCCGTTTGCCGATCACCACATAGGCCGCCTCGCAGAACACCGCGCCCAGCAGCAGCGCATGGCCCAGCAGGGCCTGGCCGGCAGAGCTTGTGCCGCCCGCGCTGCCCGCGGGCGCGCGGCTCAGCGCCAGCACCAGGATGCCCAGGCCGGCGCAGGCGATGGCGGCCTGGGTGCGCCGGCTGATGCGCGCCCCCAGCCACCAGCGGCTGAGCAGGGCCACGGCCGCGGGGATGGCCGCCATCACCACACCGGCGGACACCGCCGAGGTGAGCAGCACGCCGTAGAGCATGCAGATGGAGAACAGGAAGTTGCCGAGGAAGCTCTCCCAGAACAGCAGCCGGCGGTCCTGCGGCGCCAGCGGCGCCTCGCCCGGCGCCCGCCGCACCCAGTGCGCCATCGCCACGGCGGCGATGCCGAAGCGCAGCCAGGCCAGCAGGAACACCGGCAGCACGGCCACCAGCAGGCGCGAGGCGCCCACGTAGCTGCCCACCAGCGCCATGCTGGCAGCCAGGCAGGTGTAGGCCAGCAGCGGTGCGTGCCGGGCCGTCATGCGGCCGGCCGGCCGCGGCGCTCAGAACATCGCGGCATAACGCGCCAGCTCCCAGTCGCTCACATGGCGTGCATGCTGCACATGCTCGTCACGCTTGAGGGCCATGAACTGCGCCGTCAGCGTCTCTCCCAGGGCCGCGCACAGCACGGCATCGGCGGCCAGTGCGTCCAGCGCCTCGCCCAGGTGCTGGGGCAGCAGGCCGATGCCCCGGGCCTGCACCTGGGCCGGGCTCAGGGCGAACAGGTCGTCATCCACCGCATCGGGCAGCTGCAGCTGGCGCTCGATGCCGTCCAGGCCGGCGGCGATCAGGGCTGCACTGGCCAGGTAGGGGTTGGCGCTGGCATCGGGCAGGCGCCACTCGAAACGGCTGTGCAGGGTGCGCAGCAGGGCGGTGCGGTTGTTGGGGCCCTGGGCGATGTAGGCCGGGGCCCAGGTGGTGCCGGTGAGCGAGGTGCCCACGGTCAGCCGCTTGTAGCTGTTGACCGTGGGCGCGGCCAGCGCGCTGAGCCCGGCCGAGTGGGCCAGCACCCCGGCCGCAAACTGCCGGCCCAGCGGCGACAGCAGGCCGGTGGCATCCACCGCCCCGTCGGCACGGTGCGGCACGAACAGGTTGCGTGCATTGCCATGGCGGTCATGCACCGGGCCCGACCACAGCGACACATGCAGGTGCATGCCGCTGCCCGGCTGGTCGGCAAAGGGCTTGGGCATCATCGAGAACACCATGCCCTCACGCTCGGCCAGCGCATGCGCCGCCAGCTTGAACAGCATCAGGTGGTCGGCGCTGGCCAGCACCTCGTCGTGGCCCACGTTCAACTCGTACTGGCCATGGGCGTCTTCATGGTCGATCTGCAGCACGTCCAGCCCGCAGCCTTCCAGCGCCTGCTGGAGCGCCTGCAGGAAGCCACGCTGGCGCGGCAGGCTCTTGAGGTCGTAGCTGGGCTTGTCCAGCCGGTCGGCGGCGTCGGCCGGCAGCCAGCGGCCACCCTCCTGGCGCAGCAGGAAGAACTCGGGCTCGATGCCGGTGCGCAGGTGCCAGCCCTGGGTGGCCAGGCGCGCCACCTGGCGGCGCAGCACCTGGCGCGGGCAGGCATCGAAGGGCTCGCCGTCGACGAAGCCGTCACACACCACGCGCGCATAACCCGGCAGCCAGGGCAGGGCGGTGGCGGTGCTGGCCGCGCCGCGGCCCCAGTATTCGCTGCGTGGGCCGCAGCGCGGCAGGCCGCTGCCGGTGATGGACGGGCCGCTGAAGCCCACCCCATCGGTGAGCAGGTTGTCGAGGTGGGCCAGCGGCACGAACTTGCCGCGCGCCACGCCGTGCAGATCGGTGAACTGCGCAATCAGCGTGTGCACGCCCTGAGCGGCGAGGCGTTCGCGGAGGTCTTTCATGGGGCGCTCCTGGGTCGGTGCCGGCGTGGCCCGGGCCACACCGGCACTGTAGCGGCCGCGGGCCGTCAGAACGCCACGACCACCGAACTGCCGAACACCGCGTTGGTCTTGCGGTAGCTGCCGCTCTTCACGTCCAGGAACACCGGCAAATCGGCACGGTCGAAGCGCGCTTCGGCCTTGAAGGTGGTGCTCAGGTTGTAGCGGTAGTTCAGGCCCAGCGACAAGGCCATGCGGTTGGCGCCACGCTCCGGGTCGCCAGCGGCATCGGGGCCGATGCCGTTGCGGTCGTCGGCGAAGCTGTAGCCCAGCAGACCGCCGCCGTTCTTGCGGTTGTTCAGGTAGTCCAGCCGGCCCACCGCCTCGATGCGCGGGTCGAACTTGTAGGCCGCCAGGGCCGAGGCACCCCACCAGCGTGCATCGCGCATCTCGCCGGTCACCGGGTCGGCGGTGATGGCGGCGTGTTTCTGCTGGCCGTAGCTCAGCTGGCCCTGCACCGTCCAGTCGCCACGGATGAAATAGGCGTCGACCTCGAACAGGTCGAGCCGGGTGTCGGCGGTCTTGTAGGGGTCCAGGGTGAAGGGGTTCACATCGTCGGACCGGAAGTTCGCACCCTTGCCATGCAGGCCGGCAAAACCGAAGCCCTGGAACTCGCCCCGCGAATAATCCACCCGGTAGACGAAGGCCGGCGCACGCTCGCCGGCGTTGCGGTGGCTGGTGTTGACGTTGGCCAGCATCCAGCGGCTCCACCACTTGCCACGCACGTATTCCATGCCCACGCCGGTGTACAGCGTGGGCAGGGTGAAGTCATAGAGCAGGTTGTGGGTGATCAGCTTGTTCAGCGTGGCCTGCTGGTATTCGTAGCCCGACCAGTCGGGGATCTGGCCGGCGATGATGCGGGTCTGCAGGCTGCCCAGCGGCACCGACACGGACGCCTCCTGCACGATGGAGCCTTCGCCGATCACGCTGCCGGTGCCACGGTTGGGCACCAGGGTCAGCCGCCACTTGGTGCCACCTTCCATCTCCTTCTGGAAATCGAGGGTGATGCCGCCGAAATAGCTGTTGTCGTAGTTGTAGCCGCCCAGGGACACCGGGTTCAGGAACTGGAAACCGGCACGGTTCTGGCGCTGGTTGTAGAGGTACACCGGGTCCATGAAGCCGCTGATCTTCAGCATGCGCAGGCCCTGGGCTTCCATCGCGTCCTCGGTGGCCTCGGCCTTGAGCGTGGCGCGGTTCAGTTCTCGCGCCTGTTCGGTGCTCATGCCCCATTGGCCGGCAGCCGGTGGCAGCTTGGCCTCCTGCGCCTTGAGCTTGCTCTCGAGCTCGGCCACCTTGTCCTTCAGGGCCTGCAGCTCCTTGAGGATGTCAGCATTGCTCTGCGCCTGGGCCGGAAAGGCCGCGGCCAGGGCCAGGGCAAGTGCAGTCACGGGAAACAGCTTCATCGGGGGCTCCTCTGGCGGTTGTTGTGTTGGACAGGGTGGTCAGGCCTGGCCGGCGGCGGCCAGTTCCTGCGCGCGTCGGCGTTCGGCGCGGGCGATCATGTAGCTGGCAATGACGACGCCGATGGCCACCACCAGCACGATCAGCGTGGCCACGGCGTTCACGCTCGGGTTCAGGCCCAACCGGGCGCGCGAGAAGATCACCAGCGGCATGGTGGTGGCACCGGGGCCCGACAGGAAGGCCGACAGCACCACGTCGTCGAGCGAGATGGTGAAGGTCAGCAGCCAGGCCGAGGCCAGGCTCTGGGTGATCATC
Source organism: Pseudomonadota bacterium (assembly GCA_040386375.1). GTDB lineage: Bacteria > Pseudomonadota > Gammaproteobacteria > Burkholderiales > Burkholderiaceae_C > Pseudaquabacterium. The sequence continues at coordinate 78,724 of JAZKFQ010000027.1, read as the reverse complement.
GGCAGGGTGACCAGGGTGAACACCTGCCAGGGCCGCGCGCCCAGGTCCATGGCGGCTTCTTCCAGCTGCGGGTTGAGATCCTGCAGCCGGGCCTGCACCACCACCGTGGCATAGGCCATGCCCAGCAGCAGGTGGCCCAGCCAGATGGTGAGCATGCCGCGGTCGGGGAAGCCGATGGCACGCTGGATGGACACCAGCATCAGCAGCAGCGACAGGCCCACCACCACCTCGGGCATCACCAGTGGCGCGCTGACCATGCCCGAGAACACGGTGCGGCCGCTGAAGCGCCGATGCTTCACCAGCGCCACCGCCGCCAGCGTGCCCAGCACCACCGCGCCGCAGGCGGTGAAGAAGGCGATGCGCAGGCTCAGCCACAGGCCGGCCAGCATCTCGCGGTCGTCCGGCAGGGCGGCATACCACTTCAGCGTGAAGCCACGCCACACATTGGGCAAGGGCGAGTCGTTGAACGAGAAGACGATCAGCGCCAGGATGGGCAGGTAGAGGAAGGCATAACCCAGGCTCAGCCAGCCGCGGGCGAACAGTTTGTTGAAGGCGGCAGTGTTCACTTGCCGGCCTCCTGCGCTTCAGCCTGGTACTTGTTGAACAGCGCCAGCGGCACGATGATCAACAGCACCATCACCACCGCCAGCGCGCTGGCCATGGGCCAGTCGTTGTTGCTGAAGAACTCGTCCCAGACCACGCGGCCGATCATCAGGGTCTCGGGGCCACCCAGCAGTTCGGGGATGACGAACTCGCCCACGCAGGGGATGAACACCAGCATGCTGCCGGCGATGATGCCGGCCTTGCTCAGCGGCACGGTGATCTTCCAGAACGCCACCCAGGGCGACGCGCCCAGGTCGGCCGCAGCCTCCAGCAGGCGCACATCCAGCTTGGCCAGGTTGCCGAACAGCGGCAGGATCATGAAGGGCAGGTAGGTGTAGGTCATGCCCAGCACCAGCGAGAACGGCGTGTTCATCAGCTTGCCCGGCGCGCTGATCACACCCGTGGCCAGCAGCAGCTGGTCCAGCCCCAGGCCGACGATGGCGTCATACACCCAGCCATGCTCGCTGAGCAGGCCCTTCCAGGCATAGACGCGCAGCAGGAAGCTGGTCCAGAACGGCAGCATCACCAGCAGCAGCAGCAGGGGCTGGCGCTCGGGCCGGGCCCGGGCCATGAAGTAGGCGAAGGGGTAGCCGATCAGCAGACACAGCACGGTGGTGGCCGCGGCGTACTGCAGGCTGGCCAGGTAGGTCTTGAGGTAGAGCGCGTCTTCGGTGATGAAGACATAGTTGCCCAGCTTGAGCTGCAGCTGCAGCAGGCCATCCTTGTACGAGACCAGGTCCTTGAAGACCACGTTCTCCATCTCGGAGACGCTGATCTTGGCCAGGATCAGGAACGGCAGCAGAAAGAACAGCAGCAGCCAGCCATAGGGGATGCCGATGACGGCCGATCTGCCGCTGAGCATGCGCCAGCTCATTGCGTCAGCACCACATGCGCCGAGCGTGACCAGTGGGCCCACACCGCGTCACCCCAGGTCAGCTCGTCGTCCTTGTGGCGGGCGGTATTGGCCTGGCTGATCTTGAGCCGTGCGCCGCTGGCCAGCTGCACGTGGTAGACGGTGAAGCTGCCGAAGTAGGACAGCTCCTGGATGGTGCCGTGGGCGGTGTTGAAGTCGTCAGCAGGCTTGTGGCGCGAGACATGGATCTTCTCGGGTCGCAGCGCCACGGTGACGGCCATGCCGGCGGTGCCGGTGATGCCATGGCCCACGTAGTGCCGGCAATCGGCGCTGCCGATGATCACGTGGTCGGCCTCGTCCACCTCCACCGTGCCCGGCAGCAGGTTCACGTTGCCGATGAAGTCGGCCACGAACCGGGTGGCCGGGGTTTCGTAGATGTCGGCCGGTGCGCCCACCTGCAGGAAGCGGCCCTCGCTCATGATGGCAATGCGGCTGGCCATGGTCATGGCCTCTTCCTGGTCGTGCGTCACCATCACGCAGGTGACGCCCACCTGCTCGATGATGTTGACCAGCTCGATCTGGGTTTCCTCGCGCAGCTTCTTGTCGAGCGCGCCCAGCGGTTCGTCCAGCAGCAGCATCTGCGGCTGCTTGGCCAGGCTGCGTGCCAGCGCCACCCGCTGCTGCTGGCCGCCCGACAGCTGGTGCGGCTTGCGCTGCGCGAACTTGCCCAGCTGCACCAGCTTGAGCATGGCCTCCACCCGCTGCGCCACCTGGTCCTTGGGCAGGCCTTCGCGCTGCAGGCCGAAGGCGATGTTCTGCCACACCGTGAGGTGGGGGAAGAGCGCGTAGCTCTGGAACATCATGTTGATCGGCCGCTCGTAGGGCGGCAGGCCGGCCATGTCCTGGCCGTTGAGCACGATGCGCCCGCTGGTGGGGGTCTCGAAGCCGGCCAGCATGCGCAGCAGCGTGGTCTTGCCGCAGCCCGACGAACCCAGCAGTGCAAAGATCTCGCCCTTGGCGATGTCCAGGCTGACGTGGTTGACGGCCTTGTGGCCGCCGAAGTCCTTCACCACGTCCTGGATGCTGAGGTAGGCGGCGTCACCGCCCGCAGCATGGCCCGCCATGCTGGTCATGGATTGACCCTCCGGTCACTGCGTGACCACCTCCCCGAGGGAGGAACGCGCGCCCTTCGGAGCGGCCGTGCGGTCGCGCTCACAGCCCGGTCTTGAAGGCGGTGTAGGTGCGCGTCATCAGCCGGCGCAGGTCGTTGTTCAGCGCATCGGGCGCCTTCATCTTGGCCAGGTTCTCGGGGCTGAGGAAGACCGACGGGTTGCTCGCCACCTCGGGCTTGACGAATTTCTTGGATTCCAGGTTGGGGTTGGCGTAGAACACCTTGTTCGTCAGCGCCGCATGCACCTCGGGGCGCAGCAGGTAGTTGATGAACTTGTGGGCGTTGTTGGGGCGCTCGGCGTCCACCGGAATCACCATCACGTCGAAGAACAGCAGGCCGCCGGTGCTGGGGATCTGGGCCTCGATCTTCTGGCCGGTCTTGCCGTCGATGGCGCGCTGGCGCGCGATGTTGATGTCGCCCGACCAGCCCAGGGCCACGCAGATGCTGCCGTTGGCCATGTCGTTGATGTAGCCCGAGCTGCTGAACAGCGTGACATGCGGGCGGATGGATTTCAGCAGCTGGGCGGCGGCGGTGTAGTCGGCCGACACCTTGCTGAAGGGCGGCTTGCCCAGGTAGTGCAGGGCCGCAGGCATCACTTCGGAGGCCGAATCCAGAAAGGACACGCCGCAGCTCTTGAGCTTGCTGATGTACTCGGGCTTGAAGACCAGATCCCAGGCGTTGGCGGGCATGGGCATGCCGCCCAGCGCGGCCTTCACCTTGTCGACATTGATGCCCACCGTGGTGTAGCCCCACAGCCAGTTCACCATGTGCTCGTTGCCCGGGTCCATGCGCGCCAGCTGGGCCTGCACCGCCGGGTCCAGGTACTTCAGGTTGGGGATCTTGCTCTTGTCGATCTTGGCCAGCAGGCCGCCGTCGATCTGCAGCTTGCCCCAGTTGGAGCTGGGCACGACGATGTCGTAGCCCGTCTTGCCCGCCACCAGCTTGGCATGCACGATCTCGTTGTTGTCGAAGTTGTCGTAGCGGACCTTGATGCCGGTCTCTTTCTCGAAGTTCTTCAGCGTGTCTTCGGCGATGTAGTCGGACCAGTTGTAGATGTTGAGGATCTTCTCCTCCTCCTGCGCCTGGGCCGCCCCCAGCGGCAGCAGGGCCGCCAGCAGCAGGGCGGCGACGGTGGTCAGGCTGGGCCGGGACTTCCGAGTCATGAAGCAATCCTCCGAGGCGGTGGTGGGCATGCGGTGTGGGCAGACAGTGGCCGAAGTCTAAGCAGGCTGCAGGGCGGTGCTCATCAGGGGATGCCTAGGCATGCCGCCTCACAGCCAGCCTGCGCGGCGTGCGTCGGCCAGCGTGAGGTCGAGGCAGCGGCGGATCAGCGCCACCATCTCGTCGACCTGCGCCCGGGTGATGACCAGGGGCGGCGCGATGATCATGCGGTTGCCCACGGCGCGCATGATCAGGCCGTTGGCAAAGCAGTGGCCACGGCAGACCATGCCGATGCCGACCGCGGCATCGAAGGGTGTCAGCTTGGCTTTGTCCTTGACCAACAACAAGGCTCCCATCAGGCCGCAGGTTTCGGCTGCACCCACCAGCGGGTGCTCGGCCAGCAGCGCAAAGGCTTGAGCAAGATGCGGGCCCACGTCGTCGTGCACATGGGCCACCAGGTTCTGTTCCTGGATGATCTGGATGTTGGCCAGGGCCACGGCGCAGGCCACCGGGTGGCCCGAGTAGGTGTAGCCGTGCTCGAACTCGCCGCCCTGCTCGATCAGCACCCGGGCAACACGCTCACCCACCATCACGCCGCCCAGAGGCACGTAGCCGCTGGTGACGCCCTTGGCGAAGGTCATCAGGTCGGGCTGGAAGCCCATGGTCTCGCAGCCGAACCAGTGGCCGGTGCGGCCGAAGCCGCAGATCACCTCGTCGCTGACCAGCAGGATGCCGTGCTTGTCGCAGATGCGCTGGATCTCGGGCCAGTAGCTGGCCGGCGGGATGATCACGCCGCCGGCACCCTGCACTGGCTCGCCGATGAAGGCGGCCACGGTGTGTGCGCCCAGTTCCAGGATCCTGGCTTCCAGCCAGCCCGCGGCACGCCGGCCGAAGTCGTCGCGGCTTTCGCCGGGCCGGCCATGCTCCACCCAGTAGGGCTGGTCGATGTGAGTGATGTTCGGGATGGGCAGGCCACCCTGGGCATGCATGCCGCTCATGCCGCCCAGCGAGGCACCGGCCATGGTGCTGCCGTGGTAGGCGTTGTGGCGGCTGATGATCACCTGCTTGCCAGGCTGGCCCAGCAGGTCCCAATAACGCCGCACCATGCGCACCACGGTGTCGTTGCCCTCGGAGCCCGAGCCCGAGAAGAACACATGCTGGAACTGCGGCGGCGTCACCTCGGCCAGCTTCTCGGCCAGCGCGATGGCCGGCGTGGTGGCGGTCTGGAAGAAGGCGTTGTAGAAGGGCAGTTCCTGCATCTGCCTGGCCGCGGCATCCACCAGCGCGCGTTGGCCATAGCCCACGTTCACGCACCACAGGCCGCTCATCGCGTCCAGGATCTTGTGGCCGTCGGAATCCCACAGGTAGATGTTGTCGGCCTTGGTGATGATGCGCGAGCCCTTGCTCGCCAGGTTCTGGAAATCGGTGAAAGGGTGCAGGAAGTGGGCCGAATCGGCGGCCTGCCATTGCTGGGTGGTGCGGGTCATGGGGGTTCCTTCAGACATGGAGGAGGAGGTGTTCGCGTTCCCAGGGGGAAATCACCTTCATGAACTCGGCGTACTCGATCTCCTTGACCTCGGTGTAGACGGTGATGAAGCTCGCGCCCAGCACCTCGTGCAGGTCTTTCTCGTGGCGCAGCAGTTCCAGCGCCTCGCCCAGGCTGCGCGGCAGCTGGAAATCGCCCAGGTAGGCGTCGCCCTTGCATTCCGGCGTGGGTTCGATCTTGTTCTGGATGCCGATGTAGCCGCAGGCCAGGGTGGCGGCCAGGGCCACGTAGGGGTTGGCGTCGGCGCCGATCACCCGGTTCTCGATGCGCCGCGCCTGCGGGCTGGCCAGCGGGCTGCGGATGCCCACGGTGCGGTTGTCGGTGCCCCACTGGATGTTGATTGGTGCAGCATTGCTGCGCACCAGCCGGCGGTAGCTGTTGACATAGGGTGCAAACAGCGCCATCGCCGCCGGGATGTACTTCTGCAGCCCGCCGATGAACCAGTAGAACTCCTTGCTGGCCGTGCCGTCGGGGTTGCTGAAGATGTTGCGTCCCTCGGCATCGACCACGCTCTGGTGCACATGCATGGCGCTGCCGGGTTCACCGGCGATGGGCTTGGCCATGAAGGTGGCGTACATGTCGTGGCGCAGCGCGGCCTCGCGCACGGTGCGCTTGAACATGAACACCTCGTCGGCCAGGCCCAGCGGGTGGGCGTGGAAGAAGTTGATCTCCATCTGGCCGGCGCCCACCTCGTGAATCAGGGTGTCCACGTTCAGGCCCATGGTCTCGCAGTAGGCGTAGACATCCTCGAACAGCGGGTCGAACTCGTTGACCGCGTCGATGCTGTAGGCCTGGCGGCTGGTCTCGGCGCGGCCGCTGCGGCCGATGGGGGGCTTGAGCGGCATGTCGGGGTCGGTGTTGCGCGCCACCAGGTAGAACTCCAGCTCGGGCGCCACCACCGGGTTCCAGCCCTGGGCGGCGTACAGGTCGCACACCCGGCGCAGCACGCTGCGCGGCGCGAAAGGCACCAGCTGGCCGTCCTTGTCGTAGCAGTCGTGGATGACCTGGGCCGTCGGGTCCACCGCCCAGGGCACGATGCGCGCCGTGGTCGGGTCGGGCCGCAGGTGCATGTCCATGTCGGTGGGGCTGATCACGTCGTAGTACGGGCCCTCCTCGGGGAATTCACCGGTGACGCCCATGGCCACCACCGCCTGCGGCAGGCGCATGCCGCGGTCTTCGGTGAATTTGAGCCGGGGCAGGATCTTGCCGCGGGCCACGCCGGTCAGGTCGGGCACCAGGCATTCGATTTCGGTCACACGCTGGGCGTTCAGCCAGTTCTCCAGATCACTGAAGGTGGAGATGTCTCGGTTCACCATGGAACACTTTCAAAGCAGTTGTCGGGGTCGTCTCGCGGGGGTGCAGGCTGCCGGGCGGCGCTAGGGAATCGGGTTGCGGTGCGGGCTGTGGTGTTGCACCCGCCAGGCGCGGGCGGCATCGCCGAAGGCGGTCAGCAACTGCATCGACACCGGGTTGCTGGCCGCCTGCCATTCCGGATGCCATTGCAGGCAGAGGTTGAAACCCGGGGCCGAGTCGACCGAGAAGGCCTCCACCACGCCGTCGGGCGCCACCGCCTCCACCCGCAGGCCCGGTGCCAGCCGGTTGACCGCCTGGCCGTGCAGCGAGTTCACGGCGAAGCTGGTGCGGTCCACGATCTGCGCCAGCCGCCCGCCGGGCAGCACCTGCACGCTGTGCGACGCGGCGTACTGCACGTCGGCCGGCTGGTCGTCGGGCGCGCGGTGGTCCTGGAACGGGCCCAGGTCCTGCACTGCCTGGTGCAGCGATCCACCCAGGGCCACATTGGCCTCCTGCGTGCCGCGGCAGATGGCAAACAGCGGCAGGCCCATGGCCAGCGCCTGGCGGATCAGCGGCAGGGTCCAGGCGTCGCGCGCCGGGTCCAGCGGCAGGCTGGGGTCGTGCACGGCTTCGCCGAAGTGGCTGGGGTGCACGTTGGACGGCGAGCCGGTCAGCAGCACACCGTCGGCCAGGGCCAGCAGGGTGCCGATCTCGTCGGGCTCGGCCGTGGGCACGACCAAGGGCGTGCAGCCGGCCAGGCGCACGGCGTCCACGTACTTCTTGCCGACGGTGTGGAAGGGGTGTTCACCCAGCTGCCGGTAGTTGCAGGCGGGCACCAGGACCAGGGGTTTGGGGGCGAAAGATGTCATGCAAGCGCGTCCTTGAGACGGTACCAGGCCATGCCCAGCACCAGGGCAGGCATGCGCAGCAGCCGGCCACCTGGAAAGGGCCGGTGGCGGATGCGGCTGAAGCTGTCGAAGCGGCCGGCATCGCCGGCCATGGCCTCGGCCACCACCCGCCCGGCCAGGCCGCTGAGGGCCAGGCCATGGCCGGAGAAGCCTTGCAAGTAGTAGACCTGCGGGCAGCCGGGCAGGCGGCCGAAATCGGGCGCGCGGTTCATCGAGATGTCGACGAAGCCACCCCAGGCATGGGTGACGGGTTGGCCGGCCAGGGCCGGGAAGGTGGTGGCCATGCGCTGCTGCATGCTGGCAGCCAGGTTCATGGGGGTGGCGGTGCTGTAGCTCACCCGGCCACCGTACAACAAACGGTGGTCGGCACTGCGCCGGAAGTAGTCCAGCACGAAGTTGTTGTCGCACACCGCCGCGCCGCAGGGGATCAGCTGGCGCGCCAGTTCCTCTCCCAGCGGCGCACTGGCCACGATGTAGGTGCCCACCGGCATGATGCGGGCTTCCAGCGGCGGGGCGACGCCCTGCAGGTAGACATTGCCGGCCAGCAGCACCTGGCTGGCGCTGATGCGGCCCTGGGCGGTGTGCAGCACCGGGCGGGCACCGGGTGTCAGCCCGGTCACCGCCGTGCCCTCGTGCAGCACCACGCCCAGCCCGGCCGCGGCGCGGGCCAGACCCAGGGTGTACTTCAGCGGATGCAGATGGCCCGAGCGTGGATCGTGCACCGCGGCGCAATAGCGCGGGCTGTTGATCCACTGCGGCAGATCGGCCTGCACGATGCGCTGCATCGGGTAGGCGTAGGTGTGCTCCAGGTGGTCGGCGCCGGCCAGCAGCGCCCGCGCCTTGCCGGCGCTGGTGGCCACACCCAGGTAACCGTCGCACCAGTTGGCGTCGATCCGGAAACGGGCCAGGCGCTGGCGGATCAGGTCCAGGGCTTCGATGGTCATGCCGAAGATGCGGCGCGCCTCGTCCAGGCCGAGCTGGCGCTCGATCTCGGCCTGGTCGCAGGCCAGGCCGTGGATGGCCTGGCCACCGTTGCGCCCGCTGGCGCCGAAGCCGACCTCACGCGCCTCCAGCAGCCGCACCGACAGGCCCCGGTCGGCCAGCTCGATGGCGGCCGACAGCCCTGCCAAGCCACCGCCGACGATGGCCACGTCGCAGCTTGCATCACCCTGCAGCGCCGGATGCGGCGCCTCTCGCACGGCCGTGTCGGCGTAGTACGAGTGGCGCGTGAGGTCACGGTCGACGCTGAGGAGATGCATAGGTTGTGCGCTAGGCAGTGTCCTTCGTGCGGGGTGGCAGAGGCGGCAAGGCCAGGATCAGCCCGCGTGCCTGCGGATCGCGCCGCGCACCGTGTCGACGATCTGGTCGATCTGGCTGCGCTCGATGATCAGTGGCGGGCTCAGCGCCAGCGTGTCACCGGTGGTGCGGATCAGCACGCCCTTCTGGTAGCAGTCCAGGAAGATGTCGAAGGCGCGCTTGGCCGGGCTGCCGGCGATGGGCGACAGCTCGATGCCCGCCACCAGGCCGATGTTGCGGATGTCGATCACGTTGGGCTCACCACGCAGGCCGTGCACCGCCTGGGCGAAATAGGCCTCCAGCTCACCGGCGCGGGTCAGCAGGCCCTCGTCGGCATAGGTCTCCAGCGTGCCCAGCGCCGCGGCGCAGGCCAGCGGATGGCTGCTGTAGGTGTAGCCGTGGAAGAACTCGATCAGGTGCTCGGGCCCGTTCATGAAGGCGTCGTGGATCTGCTGCTTGACCACCACGCCGCCCATGGGCGCGGCGCCGTTGCTCAGGCCCTTGGCCATCACGATCATGTCGGGCGTGACACCGAAGGTCTGCGATGCAAACGGCTGGCCGGTGCGGCCCCAGCCGGTGATCACCTCGTCGAAGATCAGCAGGATGCCGTGCTTGTCGCAGAGTTCACGCAGGCGGTTCAGGTAGCCCTTGGGCGGCACCAGCACACCGGTGGAGCCGGCCACCGGTTCCACGATCACCGCGGCGATGGTGGACGCGTCGTGCAGCTGCACCAGGCGTTCCAGGTCATCGGCCAGTTCGGCGCCGTGTTCGGGCTGGCCGACGCTGAAGGCATTGCGCTTGGGATCATGGGTGTGGCCGATGTGGTCCACGCCATGCACCATGGCGCCGAACTGCTTGCGGTTGCCCACCATGCCGCCCACCGAGATGCCACCGAAGTTGACACCGTGGTAGCCGCGCTCGCGGCCGATCAGCCGGGTGCGGGTGCCCTCGCCACGCACCTTGTGGTAGGCCAGGGCCATCTTCAGCGCGGTCTCCACCGACTCGCTGCCCGAGTTGGTGAAGAACACCTTGTTCAGGCCGGCGGGCGTGAGCTTGGACACCTTGTCGGCCAGCTCGAAGGCCTTGGGGTGGGCCATCTGGAACGGCGGCGCGTAGTCCATCTCGGCGGCCTGGTCCTGGATGGCCTTGACGATCTTGGGCCGGTTGTGGCCGGCGTTCACGCACCACAGGCCGGCCACGGCGTCCAGCACCTGGCGACCTTCGTCGGTCCAGTAATGCATGCCCTGGGCCTTGACGAACAGCCGCGGGTTCTGCTTGAACTGGCGGTTGGCGGTGAAGGGCATCCACAGGGCATCGAGCGCGGCGCCACGCGGGCCCTGGACGAATTGCGCCAGCGGGTTGGCGGAGGCCCGGGCGGCGGGGCTGGTGTCGTCGGGTGCTTCGAGGTCGGTGGTGCTCATCGTCGGGCTCCTGGCTGGGGTTGGGTGCGCTGGCGGGCTCAGCCGCGCAACATCATGCAGTCTAGACAGCCTGCCGCGCAATGTGCTTGCGCAATGAGGCGGCCAGACTGTGGGGTGCCGCATAGAATTCGACATCCACACCATCAAACCGCAGAAAATGCGAACGACCACCAGCAAGCCGCAACTCGATGCCATCGACCGCCAGATCCTGGCTGAGTTGCAGCAGGATGGCCGCCTGTCGAACGTGCAGCTGGCCGAGCGGGTGCACCTGTCGCCCTCGGCCTGCCTGCGGCGGGTGAAGCAGCTGGAAGAGGGCGGCGTGATCGGCCAGTACGTGGCCCTGCTCAACCCCAAGGCCCTGGGCCAGCACGGCACCTGTTTTTCCATCATCAACCTGCAGACCATGAACGACGGGGTGCTCAAGGGCTTCGAGCAGGCGGTGCGCGACGAGCCCGAGATCCTGGACTGCTTCTATGTGGCCGGCAGCAACGATTACCTGATCCGCTTCAGCTACCGCGACGCGGAAGACCTGGAGCGCTTCCACACCTCGGTGCTGATGCGGCTGCCGGGCGTGGAGCGCAGCAACTCGATGCTGGTGCTGCGCACGGTGAAGAAGACCACCGCCCTGCCGGTCTGAGCGCCGGGTCAGGTTCCGGCCGGCGTGCCGGCCTGTGTGCTGGCCACACGCTGGTCGCGGCTGCTGGCCTCGGCGGCGAGTTGGGCCCGCGCCTCGGGGTAGATCATCGACTCTTCCAGCGCGATGTGCTCGTGGTAGAGCGTGGTGAATACGCCCACCGCATGGCGCAGGGCGTCGGTGTCGACGCCGCTGTGGCCCCGGGCCACGGCATGCAGCTGGGGTGCCAGTGCCAGCCAGTCTTCCTCCAGCCAGCCGTGGTCCTGCTGCAGGCGCAGCACCCGCTGGATCAGGGGCTTGTCGCCCTTGCGCACCAGGGCCGGGAAGACCAGCGTCTCCTCGTCGGCATGGTGCTGGCGGGCGTTGCCGTCGAAGAACTGGCAGATGGCCTGGGCACTGCGGCGCACGGCAGGTTCAGCGCCCTCGGTGTCCAGCCGGTCCACCAGCTGCTGCAGCGCCGCCAGCTTCAGCAGCATCTGGTGGTGGGTGCGGTCCAGTGCGTCCAGTGGCGGCAGGCTGGGCACCGGAGCACGCGGCGCGCGGGGGCTGCGGACGGGTTGGGTGGCGGCTGCTGCGTTCATGGTGGAACCTCGGCTGTGGCACGGTGGATGCCGTTGATTGAACCAGCCAGCGCCGGCCCGCCATTGCGCAGGATCAACCCAGGCGAAGCCGCTGGCCGGCGAGGTAGGTCCACACACAGTGCGCCGCCGCATTGCTGGTCAGCTCGGCATGGTCATAGGGCGGCGACACCTCCACGCAGTCCATGCCCACGAAGGGCAGGGGCGCCAGCTCCTCCAGCAGGCTCAGTACCTGGTTGCTGCTCAGGCCGCCCGGCTCGGGTGTGCCGGTGCCGGGCGCAAAGGCCGGGTCCAGGCAGTCGATGTCCAGGCTCAGGTAGAGCGGCGGCTGGCCGTGCGCCGCCAGCCGGCCGGTGATGGCCTGCAGCACCGGCGCCAGCTGGGCCGGCGACTCCAGGCCACGCAGATCCCGGGCCGTGAAGATCAGGCCGCCCTGGTCGCGCACAAACTCCCGCGCCGCGCGCGTGCCCGCCGAGCGGATGCCGATCTGGGTGAAGCAGGCCGGCAGCACCAGGCCTTCGGCCAGCGCCTCGGCCACCCAGGTGCCGTGGCCGCTGGGCTCGCCGAAGTGGTCGCTCCAGGTGTCGCAATGGGCGTCGAAGTGGACCACCGCCAGCGGCCGGCCCAACCGCTGGCGGTAGGCACGCAGCAGGCTCAGCGTCACCGAATGGTCGCCGCCCAGCCAGGCCATGTGGTGGTGGGCGATCAAGGCCGGGGCCTGGGCTTCCAGCGCTGCCCGCATGGCCGCCAGGCTGGTGTTGGGCAGCGGCAGATCACCGGCGTCGCCCAGCACGCCGTCCAGCGCCACATTGAAATGTGGATGGATGCCGTCGCACAGCATGTGGCTGGCGGCACGCACCGCGCCTGGGCCGAAGCGTGCGCCCGGCCGGTTGGTGACGGCGCCGTCCCAGGCCAGGCCGGCCACACCGAAGGGGTGGCCGCTGTCCAGCGGCGGGCAACGCAGAAAGCTGTTCTGGGCGAGGTAGGCGAAGTGCGACATCGTGGGAGGGAGAGCTTGCGCAGGCGGCCAGCATGCACCAGGTGCCGGCCGATCTTTCACATCGGGGAATCCCTATTTCATGATGTGGAATATGCACATGCTGCGCTGCAGCAGAATTTTCCATGATCAAGAATTGCGTTTCGCATCATGGAATCATTCACGCAAGTGGTTGATTTCATTGGCGTGGTGTTTTAGTCTTCTATAAGACATAAGTCTTCACAAGAACCACGGTCGCCGCTACGCTAGAGGCATCGGATCCACCGATTCACTGTCTGCAACCCGCCACTCCCAGGAGCCTTCATGAGCACTCTCACCCGCGAACAACAAATTGCCGCCCTTGAAAAGGATTGGGCCGAGAACCCCCGCTGGAAGGGCATCAAGCGTGGCTACACCGCCGCCGACGTGGTGCGCCTGCGTGGCAGCCTGCAGGTCGACCACACCCTGGCCAAGCGTGGTGCCAACAAGCTGTGGAACCTGATCAACACCGAGCCCTTCGTCAACAGCCTGGGCGCGCTCACTGGCAACCAGGCCATGCAGCAGGTCAAGGCCGGCCTGAAGGCCATCTACCTCAGCGGCTGGCAGGTGGCGGGTGACGCCAACAGCAACGGCGAGATGTACCCCGACCAGAGCCTGTACTCGGTGGACTCGGTGCCCAAGGTGGTGAAGAAGATCAACGCCACCTTCGCCCGCGCCGACCAGATCCAGTGGAGCGAAGGCAAGAACGACATCGACTACTTCGCCCCCATCGTGGCCGACGCGGAAGCCGGTTTCGGTGGCGTGCTGAACGCCTTCGAGCTGATGAAGGCCATGATCGAGGCGGGCGCCGCCGGCGTGCACTTCGAAGACCAGCTGGCCGCTGCCAAGAAGTGCGGCCACATGGGTGGCAAGGTGCTGGTGCCCACCCGTGAAGCCTGCTCCAAGCTGATCGCCGCCCGCCTGGCTGCCGACGTGATGGGCGTGCCCACCATCCTGCTGGCCCGCACCGATGCCGAAGCCGCCGACCTGGTCACCAGCGATGTCGATCCCATCGACAAGCCCTTCATGACCGGTGAGCGCACCGTGGAAGGCTTCTACCGCACCAACAACGGCATCGACCAGGCCATCAGCCGCGGCCTGGCCTATGCCGAGTACGCCGACCTGATCTGGTGCGAGACCGGCACGCCCGACCTGGCCTTCGCCAAGAAGTTCGCCGACGCCATCCACGCCAAGTTCCCCGGCAAGCTGCTGGCCTACAACTGCAGCCCCAGCTTCAACTGGAAGAAGAACCTGGACGACGCCACCATCGCCAAGTTCCAGCGTGAGCTGGGCGCCATGGGCTACAAGTTCCAGTTCATCACCCTGGCCGGCTTCCACGCGCTGAACTACGGCATGTTCGACCTGGCCTACGGCTACGCCCGCAACAACATGACGGCCTTCGTCGAGCTGCAGCAGAAGGAATTCGCCGCCGCCGACCGCGGTTTCACTGCCGTGAAGCACCAGCGCGAGGTGGGCACCGGCTACTTCGACGCGGTGACCACCACCATCGAAGCCAATGCCTCGACCGCCGCGCTGAAGGGCTCGACCGAAGACGAGCAGTTCTTCGAGTCCAAGCACGGCTGATCCGACTGAACCTGCCCGCCGGGGCTGCAACCCCAGCCCGAGGTGAGGAGACAAGCACTGCGGCGTTGCCCCAACGGGCAACGCCGCTTTGTCTTGTGCGGGTGGATCGCGGGTGTGTCGCGGATGGATGTCAGTCGGCGCGCTGGCGGCGCAGCACCAGCAGCGCAAAGCCCAGCGCACCACCCAGCAGCGCCAGCAGGAAGGCAGGCGAGGCGGCGCTGTCCAGCACACGCAGGCCGTCCTGCAACAGGGCGATGGGCAGGCCGGCCAAGGTGGCGTCCAGGCTGCCCTGGCCCAGGCGCCGCGGGCCGTCGAACAGGTCAGGCGCCAGCAAGGCATACAGCGCCTCGGTGCCCAGGCGCTGGAACGCCGGCCCCACCACCGGCTGTGTCAGCCGGGCGTCCAGCCAGTACACGCCCAGCAGGCTGAGGGCGGCCAGCACCGGCATGGCCCAGCGCTTGAGCCAGGCCGAGGCCGCCATGGTCAGCAGCAGCAGCGGCGACAGCCACAGCACGGCCATCAGTAGCCCCAGCCAGACCCGGGCCGCCGCCACCAGCAGGCTGGCCAGCAGCGGCAGCCAGGGTTGCTGCAGCCAGGGCAGGGGGCCGTGGTGCAGCACGATGGCCAGCATGGCCACCAGCTGCGCGCCCAGCAGCGCGGCGGTGAGCACCAGCGCCGGCAGCAGCAGCAGGTGCATCAGCAGGGTGGCGGCAACCGCCTCGCCATGCCCCACGGGCAGCGAGCGCCAGAACTCGATCGACCGGTCCTGCTGGTCGCGCCGGGCCAGGCCGGGCAGCTGGAACAGCACGGTCAGGGTCACCAGCAGCATGGCCAGGCCGGTGGTGGCCACGGTCCAGCCGAGGATCTGCAGCGTCAACGGCAGCTGTGACAGCGGCAGCCGCGACAACTGGCCCAACTGATCGTTGTCGTCCAGGCGCACGTCGATGCCGCGCCCGTCGAACAGGCTCAGCAGGGCCATCAGCAGGCTGGGCCCGCAGGCCAGCACCAGCCAGCCGGTGCGGTGCTGCAGCCACTCGCGCAGCATCAGGGTCTGGAAGCGTTGGAATCGGTCCATGGCGGTCGGCCTCACAGGCCCTGGGTGCGGTTGATCTCGGGGCGGCGCGTCAGCGCCACGAACAAGTCCACCAGGCTGGGCCGCAGCCGCTGGCCCAAGGCGGCGACCTCGGGCGGTGGTGCACCGTCGAACAGCGCCGCGCTGCCGCCCTGCACCCGGTAGCGCAGCAGCGGATGGGCCGCGGCCATGGCCTCGGCGGCGGCCGGATCGTGCCCCAGGGCCACGAAGCGGCGGTCGATGTCCTCCAGGCTCAGGGCCAGCACCAGCCGGCCTTCGTTGAGCATCAGCACATCGGACAGCAGGCTTTCGATCTCCTCCACCTGATGGGTGGAGATGATCACGCTGCGTTCACCGTCGCACCACTCGTCGATCAGCAGCTCGTAGAAGGCCTTGCGCGACAGCACGTCCAGGCCCAGCGTGGGCTCGTCCAGGATCATCAGCTTTGCGTCGATGGCCGCCACCAGGGCCAGGTGCACCTGCACCACCATGCCCTTGCTCAGGTTCTTCACCGTGTCGCCCAGGCCCACGCTGGTGCGGCGGATCAGGGCCCGCGCCCGCTCGGCCGAGAACCGCGGATGCAGGCCGGCCATCAGCGTGATCAGCTGCGACACCTTCGCCCAGCCCGGCAGGATGGCGACGTCGGGGATGTAGGCCAGGTCCTGCAGCAGGGCCACGCGGTCCTGGCGCGGGTTCAGGCCCAGCACGCTGAGCTGGCCGTCCACCGCATGCAGGCCCACCAGGGCCTTCATCAGCGAGGTCTTGCCGGCCCCGTTGTGGCCCAGCAGGCCCACCACCCGGCCGGGCGCCACGCTGAAGCTGAGGTCGTCCAACGCCTGCTTGGCGCCGTAGTGCAGGTGCAGGCCCTGGGCCTGGATCAGGGGAGGCATGTCAGGTGTTCCAGTGCAGGTCGTGTTCGGTGATGCCCAGGCGTTGCAGACGCGCGCGCAGCGTGGGCCATTCCTTGTCGAGGAAGCGCGCCCGCGCCGCGTCCCGCAGGCGCGCCCGGGCGCCGGGGCGCACATACAGGCCCAGGCCGCGCCGGTGCTCCAGCAGGCCGTCTTCGTCCAGCGCCTGCAGGGCGCGGCTGACGGTCAGCGGGTTCAGCAGGTAGTGGCTGGCCAGGCTGCGCACCGAGGGCATGGGCTCGCCCTCGCTCAACTCGCCGTCCAGCAAGCGCGCTGCCAGGCGGTCGGCCAGCTGCTGGTAGATCGGCAATTGGTGGTCCCAAGCTTGCATGGGGGCCTGTGGTGTGTTGCTGATGTAGCACACCATAACGCGATCACGGGCCCGGCCCCGGCGCGATGCGACCAACTGCAGCCCGGGCCGATGGACGGCACGCTCCTTATCATCCGGCCATGAACATCATCATCCTCGGCGCCGGCCGCGTGGGCGAGAGCGTGGCCGAGAGCCTGGTGAGCGAGAACAACGACATCACCGTGATCGACACCAGCCCCGAGCGGCTGCGTGAGCTGCAGGAGCGGCTGGACCTGCGCGGCGTGGCCGGCAACGGCATCCAGCCCTCGGTGCTGGAGGCCGCCGGTGCACGCGACGCCGACATGCTGATCGCGTGCGCCTCGGCCGACGAGACCAACCTGGTGGCCTGCAAGGTGGCGCACAGCCAGTTCGGCATCCCCACGCGCATCGCCCGGCTGCGCTCGGCCGAGTTCCAGCAGGGCAGCCCGCTGATCGGCACCGATGGCTTCGCGGTGGACGCGGTGATCTGCCCCGAGGAATCGGTCACGTCCACCATCCGCAAGCTGATCGACTACCCCGAGGCGCTGCAGGTGCTGGAGTTCGCCGGCGGCGCGGTCAGCCTGATCGCGGTGCGGGTGGTCAGCGGCGGGCCGATGGTGCGCCACATCATCAGCGAGCTGCCCCAGCTGGTGCCCGATGTGCAGATGCGCTTCGTCGCCATCTACCGCAAGGACGAACACGGCCACGACCAGCGCGTGCTGTGCGACGGCAGCACCCGCATCGAGCCGGGTGACGAGGTGTTCGTGCTGTCGGCCACCAGCGACATCCGCCGCGTGCTGGACGCCCTGCGCCTGCGTGATGAGCCGGTGCGCCGGGTGATGATCGCCGGCGGTGGCAAGGTGGGGCTGCGCCTGGCGCGCCACATCCAGGGCCAGTGCCGGCTCAAGCTGATCGAGCCGCAGCTGGCGCGCTGCGAGTACCTCACCACCCAGCTCGACAGCGACGTGCTGGTGCTGCAGGGCGACTCCACCGACGAGGACCTGCTGGAGCGCGAACTGGTGCAGGACGTGGACCTGTTCATCGCCCTGACCAACGACGACGAGGACAACATCATGGCCTGCCTGCTGGCCAAGCGCATGGGCGCCAAGCGGGTGCTGGCCCTGATCAACCGCCGCGCCTATGCCGACCTGGTGCAGGGCACGCAGATCGACATCGCGCTGAGCCCGGCGCAGACGGTGATCGGCGAGCTGCTGGCCCATGTGCGGCGCGGCGACGTGGAGGCGGTGTACAGCCTGCGCCGCGGCGCCGCCGAGGCGCTGGAGGCGGTGGCCCGTGGCGACCGCAAGACCAGCCGCGTGGTGGGCCGGCGGGTGGACGAGATCAAGCTGCCACCGGGGGCTCAGATCGGCGCCATCGTGCGCGGTGCCGAGCCGCCGCCGCCAGGCGAAGCGGCGCCCCCGCTCCAGGTGGTGATCCCGCACCACGACACGGTGATCGAGCGGGACGACCATGTCATCGTCTTCGTGCCACGCAAGCGCCAGGTGCGCGAGGTGGAAAAGCTGTTCCAGGTCGGCGCCACGTTCCTGTTCTGATGCAGTCGCCTCTTGCCGTCATTGCCCTGGTGGGCCGCATGCTGGTGCTGTTCGCCCTGCTGATGGGCGTGCCGCTGGCCTTTGCGCTGGCGGCGCACGACCCGGCCGAAGGTGCGTTTCTCACCGCCATCGGCGTCACCCTGGCCGCCGGCCTGCTGATGAGCCTGGCCACGCGGCGCTTCCGCCGGGAACTGCAGCCGCGTGACGGCTTCGTGCTGGTCGGCCTGACCTGGACCATCCTGCCTGCCTTCGGCGCGCTGCCGCTGTGGCTGGCCGTGCCGGGGCTGAGCCCCACCGATGCCTATTTCGAGGCCATGTCGGGGCTGACGGCCACTGGCGCCACCGTCATCAGCGGGCTGGACCACCTGCCGCTGAGCGTGAACGTGTGGCGCTGCTTCATGATGCTGGTGGGCGGCCTGGGCATCGTGGTGCTGGCCGTGGCCATCCTGCCGCTGCTGGGCGTGGGCGGTGCGCAACTGTTCAAGGCCGAGACCGCCGGCCCGCTGAAGGACCAGAAGCTCACGCCGCGCATGTCGGAAACCGCGCGCGGGCTGTGGAGCGTGTACTTCCTGTTCTCGGTGGCCTGCTTCTTCGCCTACCGCTGGGCCGGCATGTCCTGGGCCGACGCCTTCATGCACATGTGCACCACCATGGGCCTGGGCGGGTTCTCGTCGCACGACGCCAGCTTCGGTCACTGGAATTCACCGCTGCTGGAGATGGTGGCGGTGGTCTTCATGATGCTGGCCGGCATCAGCTTCGCGCTGTATTTCGCGGCCTGGCGCCAGCGCTCGCTGCGGGTGCTGTGGGCCAATGTGGAGGTGCAGGCCTTCGTCGGCGTGGTGGTGGCCAGCGTGGCGCTGATCTCGCTGTACCTCACGGTCAACGGCGTGTTCCCCAGCTATGCGGACTCGTTCCGCCACACCGTCTTCCACGTGGTGTCGCTGGCCACCACCACCGGCTATGCGGCGCATGACTACGCCCAGTGGCCGGTCTTCGCCCCGCTGCTGATGATCCTGCTGGGCTGCTTCGCCACCTGCGCCGGCTCCACCGGCGGCGGCATCAAGATGGTGCGCATGCTGCTGCTGCTCAAGCAGAGCCAGCGTGAGCTGGTGCGCATCGTGCACCCCAACGTCGTCAACCCGGTGGTGCTGGGTGGCCAGGTGATCCCGCCCCGGGTGATGCAGAGCGTGATCGCCTACATGATGATCTACGGCGCCACCCTGGTGGGCCTGACCATGCTGCTGCTGTTCTCGGGGCTGGACGTGGTGACCGCCTTCACCGCCGTGATCGCCATGGTCAACAACATCGGCCCCGGCCTGGGCGAGGTGGGGCCGGCGGTGAACTTCGGTGTGCTGACCGACTTCCAGACCTGGGTCTGCACCTTCGGCATGCTGCTGGGCCGGCTGGAGCTGCTGGGCTTGCTGGTCCTCTTCACGCCCCAGTTCTGGAAGACCTGATCACATCGATGCCACCAGCATCGCCCGGTAGTCGTCGCGGGTGGCGATGCGCGGGTTGGTCTTGTGGCAGTGGTCGGCCATGGCGCCGTCGATCACACGCTCGAACAGGTCCTCGGTCACGCCCATGGCACGCAGGCCGCTGGGCAGGCCCAGGCGGGCGTTGAGCGCGCGCACGGCCTCGGCCAGCTCGGTGCCCTTGGCATCGCAGCTGCCGATGCCGATGGCATGCGCCAGACGCTGCAGCCGCTGTTCCCGCTGGATGGACTCGGCCGGTGCGTTGAACAGAATCACCGCCGGCAGGAACATGGCGTTCAGCGTGCCGTGGTGCAGCCTGGGGTCCACGCCACCCAGGCTGTGGCTCAGGGAGTGCACGCAGCCCAGGCCCTTCTGGAAGGCCATCGCGCCCTGCATGCTGGCGCTCATCATGGCCCAGCGGGCGTCGCGGTCGCTGCCGTCCTTGGTGGCCCGCTCGATGTGGGCCCAGCCCCGCGCCAGGCCGTCCAGCGCGATGCCGTCGGCCGGTGGATTGACGGCCGGCGCCATGAAGGTCTCCAGGCAATGGGCGATGGCGTCCATGCCGGTGGCCGCGGTCAGCCACGCCGGCAGGCCCAGGGTCAGCTCGGGGTCGAGGATGGCGGCCTTGGGCATCAGGTGCCAGCTGTGGAAGCCCAGCTTGCGGCCGTCGTCGACGATGACGATGGCGCCACGCGCCACCTCGCTGCCGGTGCCGGCGGTGGTGGGCACGGCAATCAGCGGCGGCACGGCGTCGGTGATCTTCAGGCTGCCACCTTCGATGGTGGCGTAGGTCTTCAGCGCACCGGGGTGGGCCGCCAGGATGGCCAGGCCCTTGGCCAGGTCGATGCTGGAGCCGCCGCCCACGGCGATCAGGCCATCACAGCCCTGCGCCTGGTAGACGGCCAGGGCGGCCCGCACACCTGCCTCGGTGGGGTTGCTGGGGGTCTGGTCGAACACCGCATGCGGCAGGTCGCCGAGCGCGGCCAGGGCCTTGTCCAGCACACCGGCGGCACGCACGCCGGGGTCGGTCACCACCAGGGGCTTGTGCATGCCCACACGCTGGCATTCCTCGGGCAGGCAGCGCACGGCGCCGTGGTCGATCTCGATCTGGGTCAGGTACAGGATGCGGGCCATGCCGTGTCTCCGGGGGGTGCGAACTGGATGAAGGCCGGCAGTATGCTCGACCGCCTCCCCCCAGATTGTTTGACCGGTGACAACCTCCCTGCTGACCCCGGCCATGGCCGGCCTGCTCGACCGCATCCGCCGCGCCCAGCGTGTGCCCTTCCATGCGATGACACCGGCCGAGGCGCGCGCCGTCTACGACAAGGCGGCCGAGGTGCTGGAGCCACCACGCGCGCCGCTGGCCCGGGTGCAGGGCTTGCACATCCCCGCTGCCGATGGCACGCCGCTGCCGGCCCGCCTGTATGCGCCCAGCCATGCCCGCCTGCCGGTGCTGCTGTACCTGCACGGCGGCGGCTTCACCATCGGCGGGCTGGAGACCCACGACAGCCTGTGCCGCCAGCTGGCCCAGCGCTCGGGCGGCGCGGTGCTGGCGCTGGACTACCGGCTGGCGCCAGAGCACCGCTTTCCCACCGCCGTGGACGATGCCTGGGCGGCGATGTCGTGGCTGGCCGGGCCGGGCGCCGACAGCCTGGGCCTGGACGGCAGCCGCCTGGCCGTGGGCGGCGACAGCGCCGGTGGCACGCTGGCCGCGGTCAGCGCCATCCACGCGCGTGACCGGGGCCTGCGGCTGGCCCTGCAACTGCTGATCACCCCCGGCACCACCGCGCACCAGGACACCGCCTCGCACCGGCTGTTCGCCAACGGCTTCCTGCTGGATGCGGCCAACATCGGCTGGTTCTTCGACCACTACATCGATGTGCACCACCGGCGCGACTGGCGCTTCGCCCCGCTGGAGGCCGACGACCTGGAGGGCGTGGCGCCGGCCTGCGTGCTGCTGGCCGAATGCGACCCGCTGGTCGACGAAGGCATCGCATATGCCGACCGGCTGCGCGCAGCCGGTGTGCCGGTGCAGCTGGAACTGGCGCGTGGCCTCACGCATGACTTCATCAAGATGGGCCGCGCACTGAAGGAAGCCGGCACCGCCCAGCAGCAGGCGGCCGATGCGCTGCGCGAAGCCTGGACAATCACGCCATGAGCACACGTTCCGAATTCCGCCATTTCGAGCGCCTGCGGGTGCGCTGGGCCGAGATCGACGCCCAGCAGATCGTCTTCAATGGCCACTACCTGATGTACATCGACACCGCCATCAGCGGCTGGTGGCGGGCGATGGCGCTGCCGTATGCGCCCACGATGGCCGCGCTGGGCGGCGACTTCTTCGTCAAGAAATCCAGCCTGGAATACCACGCCTCGGCACGGCTGGACGACCTGATCGACGTGGGTGTGCGTGTGGGCCGCTTCGGCAACTCGTCGATGTTGCTGCAGTGCGCGGTGTTCCGCGGAGACCAGCTGCTGGTCAGCGGCGAACTGGTCTATGTGTTTGCCGATCCGGCCAGCCAGACCAGCCGGCCTGTGCCGCAGGCCTTCCGCGACGTGGTGGGGGCCTTCGAGGCCGGTGAGCCCATGGTGGCGGTGCAGGTGGGCGACTGGGCCAGCCTGGGTGCCGACGCAGGTGCCATCCGCAAGACGGTGTTCGTCGAGGAGCAGGGCATCCCGGCGGCGCTGGAATGGGACGCGGCCGACGCCACCTGCGTGCATGCGCTGGCGCGCAACCGCCTGGGCCTGGCCCTGGCCACCGGCCGGTTGCTGTCGTACCAGCCCGGCGTGGCCAAGATCGGCCGCATGGCGGTGCTGGCCAGCCAGCGTGGCAGCCGGGTAGGCCGCCAGGTGCTGGACGCGCTGATGGCGGCCGCCAAGGCGCGCGGCGAGGCCAGCGTGCTGCTGCATGCCCAGGCCTCGGCCGCACCCTTCTACCTGCGCGCCGGCTACAGCGTGGAGGGTGAGCCCTTCAGCGAAGCCGGCATCCCGCACCTGGCGATGCGCAAGGCGCTATGACCGCGGTCAGCCGGCCGGCTTGCCCGCGCCCAGCCAGGCCTGGGTGGCCGGTTGCTCGCGCAGCTGCCGGCCCCAGCGCGCTAGCACCTTCTCGATGCGCGGCGCCGCCACACCCAGCTGGGCCATGGCCACGCCGCCGTTGACCGATTCGCGGTAGTCGGCGATCAGGCCGTCGCGCAGTTCGAAGCGGCTCATGCCGTCGATCACCACGAAGCGGCCGGCGAACTCCGGGATCTGCGAGGTGAAGCTGGACAGCGACCAGGCATAACCCAGGTTGCCGTTGCACACCGGGTCGAACATCTGCCAGCGGTAGTCGGGGCCGGCGTCGCGGCGGAACAGGTCGGTCAGCATGTGGTGGATGCTGGCGTGGCCGCGGTGGTCGCCGTAGATGTAGTCGTGGTAGACGCCATCAGGGGTGAAGCAGGCGGCGAAGGCCGCACCGTCACCCGCCTCGGCAGCGGCGCAGAAGCGCTGCAGCAGGGCCTGGAAATCCTCGGGGCGCATGGGCTCACTCCAGCGTGTCAAAACGCTCACTGTGGCGCGGCTGGGGCAGGCCGCTTGTCGCCTCGGTGATCGCTGCCTCCAGCGCCGGGCCCAGCGGGCCGGCATAGGCCTCCATCAGCGTGACCTCGCCGTCGCGCAGTTCGGGCCGGCGCAGCAGTTCGGCCTGCAGGCCGGGGTGGGCGGCCACCAGTGCGGCCTGCACCTGCCGCACCGCGGCCAGGGTGGTGGGCAGGGCCGCCTCGGCCACCCGGTAGTAGACGTACAGCCGCTGCGCCATGCCGGCCCAGTTCAGCCCTGGTCGGCGGGGATGGCGTAGGGCAGGGCACCACGCAGCAGCAGAGGGCCGTCGGCGGCACCGGCATGCAGGCTGCCGGTTTCCAGCGCGGCCAGCTTGATCTCCACCAGGGCGCTGCTGCCGCCTTGCGGCCGTGCTGCCGCCAGCGCCACCAGCCCGGCGGGCTGGCCGGGGTCGCTGCTGTGGAACACCTCCTGGCCCACGGCCAGTGGCGCCGTGCAGTCGAACACCAGGCTGCGGCGCTTGAGCGTGCCGCGGTACTGGCTGCGGGCCACGATCTCCTGGCCGGGGTAGCAGCCCTTCTGGAAATTGACGCCGCCCACCAGTTCCAGGTTCACCATCTGCGGCACGAACTGCTCCAACGTGGCGGCGGTGATGCGCACGATGCCGCTGTGCACTTCCAGCCAGGCCCAGCTGTCAGCCGACAGCGCGGGCAGGGCGGGCGCGGCGGCATCGGCCGGCTGGGCCAGCAGCCAGCGGGGGGTGTCTTGCACGTCGGGCAGGCGGATCAGCTGGCCGGCGCCGGTGGAGGCCGTTGCCCAGGGCAGGGCCGGGGCGTTGTCGCCCAGCCAGGCCGCGGCCGAGGGGCCGGCCAGGCCATGCAGCGCCAGGTCGGCGCTGGCGTCGCTGAGCTTGCACTTGGCGCGCAGCACGAACATGGACAGGCGCTTCAGCGTGGGCGCCAGCAGGTCGGCGCTGCAGGCCAGGTAGAGGGTGTCGGCGTCGGCACGCCAGACGACGAAACTGGCCAGCAGCCGGCCCTTGGGCGAGCAGAAGCCGGCCAGCCGCGCCGTGCCCTCGCGCAGCGAGTTCATGTCCTGCGTCAGCTGGCCATGCAGAAAGCTGGCAGCGTCGGGGCCCTGGGCGCGGATCAGGCCCCAGTCGGTGAGGCGCAGGGCGCCGTCGGGTGCGGTGGAAGGCGTCATGCAGCCCATTATCATCACGCCCCTTTCACCCCGCCCTCTGGTGCGTCACTGCCCACGTCCCCTGTGAAACCCTGGCGCCTTGTTGTCTGGTTGCTGCTGTGCCTGCTGCTGGCAGGCCTGGCCGCGGCCGGCGCGGCGCGCTGGTGGCTGGACCGCCCGCTGGCCCTGGCCACGCCGGCGGTGGAACTGTCCATCGAGCCCGGCACACCACCCCGCGAGGTGGCCGCGGCCTGGGTGCGCGCCGGCGTGCTGACCGATGCCGACTGGCTGTATGCCTGGTTCCGTGTCAGCGGTGATGCCCGCCGCATCCGGGCCGGCAGCTACGAGCTGGAGGCCGGCACCACGCCGCGCAGCCTGCTGGCCAAGCTGGTGCAGGGTGACGAGGCCTTCGAGCGCTTGCGGGTGATCGAGGGCTGGACCTTCCGCCAGCTGCGCGCCGCGCTGGCCAGCGCGCCCCATCTCAAGCAGTTGGGGGCGGCCCTGCCCGAGGCAGATTTGATGGCGGCCATCGGCCTGCCCGGCGTGGCGGCCGAAGGGCGCTTCTTCCCCGACACCTACCTCTACAGCCGCGGCGTGAGCGACCTCACCCTGCTCAGGCGTGCCGCCGCGATGCAGAGCAAGCGCCTGGCCGAGGTCTGGGCCACGCGCCAGGCCAACCTGCCGCTGCAGACGCCCGAGCAGGCCCTGGTGCTGGCCTCCATCGTCGAGAAGGAAACCGGCCGCCCGGCCGACCGCGGCCAGATCGCCGGCGTGTTCATCAACCGGCTGCGCATCGGCATGCCGCTGCAGACCGACCCCACGGTGATCTACGGCCTGGGCGCGGCCTTCGACGGCAACCTGCGCAAGCGGGATCTGCAGGCTGACACGCCCTACAACACCTACACCCGGCGCGGCCTGCCGCCCACGCCCATCGCCCTGCCGGGGCTGGCGGCGCTGCGCGCGGCGGTGCAGCCCGATGCCACCCAGGCGCTGTACTTCGTGGCCCGGGGCGATGGCAGCAGCGTCTTCAGCAACGACCTGGCAGCGCACAATCGTGCGGTGAACCAGTACCAGCGCGCCGGCGGCGCCCCGCCATGAGCCGGGGCCGCTTCATCAGCTTCGAGGGCATCGACGGCGCCGGCAAGAGCTCGCACATCGAGACCCTGGCTGCCCGGCTGCGCGATGCCGGCCACGAGGTTCTGCCCACCCGCGAGCCCGGTGGCACACCGCTGGCCGAGCAGCTGCGCAGCCTGTTCCTGCAGCATCCCATGGACGCGCTGACCGAGGCCCTGCTGGTCTTTGCCGGCCGGCGTGACCACCTCCGCACGGTGATCCAGCCCGCGCTCGCCCGTGGCGCCGTGGTGCTGTGCGACCGCTTCACCGACGCCACCTTCGCCTACCAGGGTGGCGGCCGTGGTTTCGACCTGGACGTGCTGGCGCGCCTGGAGGCCTGGGTGCAGGCCGACGGCCCTGGTGGCGCCCTGCTGCAGCCCGATCTGACACTGTGGTTCGACCTGCCCGCCGAGGTGGCGGCCGAGCGCCGCGCCGCCGCGCGCGCCGCCGACCGGCTGGAGCGCGAGGACCTGGGCTTCTTCAACCGGGTGCGGGCGGGTTATGCCCAACGCGCTGCCGGCGACCCGCGGCGCTTCGTGCGCATCGCTGCCGACCAGCCGCGTGAAGCCGTGTGGGCGCAGGTGGCGCAGGCGGTGCTGGGGCAGGGCGGCTGATGGCCCGGGCCGAGCCCGCAGCGCGGGATGCCGCTGCCCCGCTGGGTGTGCAGCCCGATGGCGCCCTGGCCCTGCCCTGGCTGGCCGCCGGCCTGGAAGCTGCGCGCCAACTGGCCGGTGCGCATGCGCTGCTGATCCACGGCCCCGCCGGTGCCGGGCACTTCGAGTTTGCCGTGCTGCTGGCGCAGAGCCTGCTTTGCGAGGCCGATGGCAGCGCGGCCACCCGCCGCGCCTGTGGCCGCTGCACCGGCTGCCACCTGGTGGCCACCCGTGCCCACCCCGATCTGCGCCTGGTGCTGCCGGCCGCCCTGCGTGTGCAGCGTGGCTGGACCGACGAGGACGACTACATCGCCCCCAAGGGCGAGGCCAAGCCCAGCCGCGAGCTGCGCATCGACCAGGTGCGTGCCGCCATCGACTGGACGCAGCAGACCAGCGGCCGTGGCCGCGGCAAGGTGCTGCTGCTGCACCCGGCGGATGCCCTCAACACCTCGGCCGCGAACGCCCTGCTGAAGACCCTGGAAGAACCACCCGGCCAGGTGCGCCTGCTGCTGACCAGTGCCGACCCCGAGCACCTGCTGCCCACGGTGCGCAGCCGCTGCCAGCGCCTGCCGCTGGCCTTGCCGCCGGCGGCCCAGGCGCGGGACTGGCTGCTGGCGCAGGGGCTGGATGCACCCGACGCCCTGCTGGCCCTGGCCGGCGGCAGCCCGCTGGAGGCCCTGGCCTGGGCCCAGGACGGCCTGGCGCCTGCGCTGCTGGCGGCCCTGCCACGCCGGGTGGCGGCGGGTGATGCCTCGGTGCTGCAGGGCCGGCCCGTGCCGCGGGTGGTGGAACTGCTGCTGAAGCTGTCGCACGACGCCCAGGTGCTGGCCGCCGGTGGTGCGCCGCGCTTTTTTGCCGCGGCGCAGATGCCGCAGGGCGCCGACCCGGTGGCGCTGCGCGCCTGGCAGCAGGCCCTGCTGCGCGTGGCGCGGCATGACGAACATCCCTGGAGTGCGGCGCTGCTGATCGAGTCACTGGTCACGCAGGCGGCAGCGGTGTGGTCGGTCGGCGGCGCGGCAACAGCGGGTGCTTCGCTACACTCGGTGCGATGAGCGAACCCAGCGCCTTCGCCCCCTTGAGCGGCCAGACCAACACCGGCCCCGGGGGGCTGGCCTCCAACGCCAACACGGCGGCGGCGGCCAGCACGCGGCCCAGCGTGATCCAGCTGGTGTTCCGCGAGAAGGGCGCGCTGTACGCCGCCTACATCCCCCTGCTCAACGACGGCGGGCTGTTCGTGCCCACCCAGCGGCCCTACCGCCTGGGTGAAGACATCTACCTGCTGCTGTCGCTGCCCGACGACCCCCAGCGCTACCCGGTGGCGGGCAGGGTGGCCTGGATCACGCCGGCCAACGCCTCCGGCGGCCGCACCCAGGGTGTGGGCGTGCGCTTCCCGGCCGACGACAAGACGCGCCTGCTCAAGCTCAAGATCGAGGAGATCCTGGGCACGCAGATCTCCTCCTCCAGGCCGACCCAGACGGTCTGAGCCCGGCGGCCCTGTGCCGCCGGCCCTGACCGCGCCGCAACGCATGTTCGTCGATTCCCACTGCCACCTCAGCTTTCCCGAACTGCACGGGCGCATCGATGCCATCCGCGCCGACATGGCCGCGGCGCGGGTCGATCGGGCGCTGGTGATCTGCACCACGCTGGAGGAGTTCAGCACCGTGCATGCGCTGGCCCTGGCGCACGACAACTTCTGGTGCACCGCCGGTGTGCATCCCGACAACGAAGGTGTGGCCGAGCCCGACCTGGCCGAACTGCAGGCGCTGGCCCGCCTGCCGCGGGTGGTGGGCGTGGGCGAGACCGGCCTGGACTACTACCGGCTCAACGGCCGCAGCGTGGCCGACATGGCCTGGCAGCGGGACCGTTTTGCAGTGCACATCGCGGTGGCGCAGGCGCTGGCCAAGCCGCTGGTGGTGCACACCCGCAGTGCGTCCGACGACACCGTGGCCATGCTGCGGGTGGCCCAGGCCGGCGCGGGTGGGGCGCTCACCGGCGTGTTCCACTGCTTCACCGAGACCGCCGAGGTGGCGCGTGCCGCGCTGGACCTGGGTTTCATGATCTCGTTTTCCGGCATCCTCACCTTCAAGACCGCCCAGGCGCTGCGCGATGTGGCGGCCTTCGTGCCGCTGGAACGCTGCCTGATCGAGACCGACAGCCCCTACCTGGCGCCGGTGCCGCACCGCGGCAAGACCAACAGCCCGGCCTGGGTGCCCCATGTGGCGGCCGAACTGGCGCGCATCAAAGGCCTGCCGCTGGCGCAGGTGGCCGCCGCCACCAGCCGCAATTTCGAGCGCCTGTTCCAGCTGCCGGCACTGCACACGGAGTCCTGACCATGTTCAAGCATTGCTTTCGGTTTCTGGGCTATCTGCTTTTCGCGATTGGCGTTTCTTCAGCTGCAGCAGGTGCTTACGAGGATTTTTTCAAGTCAGTTCTCACAGACGATGTGCAAACGGTGCATGGGTTGCTGGCACGTGGGTTCGACCCCAACAGCCGTGACGAGAATGGCCAGAACCTGCTGTATCTGAGCCAGCGTGACGGCGCGCTGAAGGTGGCGCAAGCGCTGCTGGACCATCCGCAACTGCGCATCGACCTGCCCAACCAGGCTGGCGAAACCGCGCTGATGATGGCCGCGCTGCGCGACCAGGCCGACTGGGTGACCAAGCTGCTGGACAAGGGCGCACGCCTCGACGGCACGGCCGAGGCCGGCCGGCCGGGCTGGACGCCGCTGCATTACGCGGCGGCCTCGCCCGGCGACAAGGCGCTGCAGCTGCTGCTGGCGCGCGGCGCCCGCATCGACGCCCGCTCGCCCAACGGCACCACGCCGCTGATGATGGCCGCGCAGTACGGCAGCGAGGGCGCGGTGCAAGCCTTGCTGAAGCAGGGCGCCGACGTGCGCCTGCGCAACGACCTGGGCCTGGGTGCAGCCGACTTCGCCCTGCGTGGCGGGCGGGAAGCGCTGGCCGCGCGGCTGGCCGCAGCGGCACGCTGAAGCAGCCGCCAGGCCGGGCAGGGTGCTGCGCCACCGCAGCAGCCAGGCCCCTGGCGGGCTGACGGGCCTGTCATCCAAACGCTGACAAGCGGCATGTCGCTGGGCCCACTACTGGGCTGGCAGCCCGGGTCCTACATTGATTTCACGGGCAAATCGCCTGTGCTTTCACCAGGACCCATGCCATGCAAACCCTGCCGCGCCATGTCAATCCCTTCGCGCTGATGATCGATCCGCAGGCGGTGATCGCCCAGATCGAAGGCTCCGGACGCCTGGAGCGCCTGCAGCGCCGGGTGTGCCGGCCGCTGGACAAGCCGCTGCTGGGTGGCGCGGCCGATGGCAACGAAGAGTCGGCCGACACCTCGGTCGACGGCATCGCCTTGGACGCCGAACCGGGTGTCGCGGCGGACTGAGCGCCGGCAGCGCCCGGTGCTGATGGTGCCTGCTGCGACACGCCGTCTGTCGCCGGCCCGCCTGCTGGTGCTGGGCCTGGCGCTGGCCATGGGTGGCTGCACCAGCCTGCTGGAGGTGCAGACGCTGGCCACCGGCCGCAGCGACGTGTCGGCCTATGCGCTGAGCGGGACCGACCTCGAGGTTTTGCGCCGCGAAGCCCAGCGCATGTGTCCACTGGGTGGCGAGATCCTGCGCCAGTCGGGCCGGCAACAGCGGCCGGAACAGGTCGACGGCCGCTGGCGCAAGGCCTTGCAGGCCACGGCACAGTGGATCGATCCGCCGCAGCAGACGGCCCAGCTGGTGCTGCTGTGCCGCGAGCCGGGTGACGGCTCCCGCCTGCGCGCGGCCGCTGCAGCACCCGAGGCACCGGCTGCCGCCAGCAGCGTGGCGCCGCCGCAGGTGTCGCCAGCCAACACCCCGGTGCAAACCACGGCGGCCTTGCCGATCGGACCGATCACACCAGAATGGTGAGTGGCTGCCCGGGGGGGGCACTGGATCGGCCATGCCCGGGCAACCCGTTTGGAGCAGGCGAACAGTGGGCGCGATGCAGTCGATTTGCGTCACAGTCATCTGAATACCGACCCTTAAAAACCGCGACGATGTATATTATGTCAAATAAATGAGCTGTGGCATAATGCATGCATCTGGGCCGAATTCCCCTATTCAGCCGCAGTGACATGCAGGTCCCTGCACAGCCACTTCAACGCCCGCTCCGCGCACACCCATGGCCAAAGCCGATACCAAGACTTCCATCGATTCCGACGGCCTGCGTTATCGCAGCAAGACTCCTGGTTCTCCGTTCACCGCGGCCGGCGCCTTCGGCGCTGCCACGATGTCGTGCTTTCTGTGCGGCAAGCACCGCCCGCGCAGCCAGCTGAAGAGCCGCCGCCTGCTGGGCAAGGCCCAGTTCGTGTGCTCGCCCAGCTGCAAGGAAGCCGACGCCGAAGGCGGCGCCAAGCCCTGAGCAGCGCCGGCTGCCACTGCGGTGGTGTCCGGATCATCAGATGGACAAAGGCCCCGGTTGCGCACTGCGCAGCCGGGGCTTTGTTGTCTGGGCCGGTCGATCAGCTGCTTGGTTCCAGCAGCATCAGGCCGGAGGCGGTGTTCGAGATCGGGATGTGGTAGTTGCGGTGCAGCGCCTGAACCTGGGCGCCCAGCGCGCCACGGGTGGCCAGCCACATCAGCAGTTCCACCCCTTGCGTGCCTGCCTGCTCCACCAGCTGGTGGGTGTTGAACTGGGTGGCCCAGGTCGGGTCGTCCACCAGGCTGTCCATGAAGCGCAGGTCGAACGCCTTGTTGATGAAGCCGGCCCGTTCACCGTCCAGCTGGTGGCTCAGGCCACCCGTGCCCAGCACCAGCACCTTGTCGTCACCCGGCCAGCTGGCCACGGCGCGCGCCAGGGCCTGACCCAGCTTGTGGCAGCGTGTGGCGCTGGGCAGCGGCGCCTGCACGGTGTTGATGCACACCGGCACCACCCGCACCGGCCAGCACTGGTCGGGCCACAACAGGGCCATGGGCAGGGTGAAGGCATGGTCGACCATCATCTCCTGGCATGTGGTGAGATCGAATTCGTCGTCCACCAGGGATTCGATCAAATGCCAGGACAGCGCCGGGTCGCCCTGGAAGGCCGGCACCGTGGGAATGCCCCAGCCCTCGTCGGCATTGCGGTAGTCGGCCGCGGCGCCGATGGCGAAGGTGGGCATCTTGTCGAGGAAGAAGTTCAGCCCGTGGTCGTTGTAGAGCACGATGACCACATCGGGCTTCACCTCGGCCAGCCAGCTGCGCACCGGCACATAGGCGTCGAAGAAGGGCTTCCAGTAGGCGTCCTGCTGCAGGTTCCTGGCGATGGCGCGGCCGATGGCCGGCACGTGCGAGGTGGTGATGCCACCGATGATCTTGGCCATGCTCAGAGGCTCCGGGTCTGGTGGTTGGCGGCCAGCAGCCTGGCCTGGAACTCGGCCTTGCTCAGGCCGGTCTGCTGGGCGCCGATGTCCTGCATGTCCAGGCCGAAGATGCCGGCAAACTTGGCCAGGTAGTAGGCATTGCCACCGGCGGCAATCAGCTGCAGCACGTTGCGTGCACGGATGGCCTCACGTTGCTGCGGATTCAGTCCATATTGGGCGCAGTACGCGTCCTCGTCGGCCACGAAGGCCTGGCGGTTGGCCGCCTCGTTGAAGGAATAGCACATGCGGTTCAGGGCATAGCCCTTCATGGCCTGGGCGCCGTCGAAGATCACGGTGCCGGGGATGGGCGGGTGTTGGACCAAGCGGGTCTCCTGTCGGTGTGACACGCAGTATTCGATGCGGCATCATTCTGAAAAAGCCCTGCGCATTGATGCAACCCATGAACGATTTCGATCATTTGGACCTCGACGGCCACTTGCTCACCCTGCTGGTGGCCGTGGTGGAGGAGCGCTCGGTGACCGGCGCGGCCCGGCGTCTGGGCGTCAGCCAGTCGGCGGTCAGCCACCTGCTGGACAAGCTGCGGGGCATCGTGGGGGATCCGCTGGTGGTGCGCTCGGGGCGGGGCATCGTGCCCACGGCGCGGGCCGAACTGCTGGCCCGGCGTGCCCGGACGCTGCTGGAAGAACTGCGTGGATTCGTCAGCGCCGGTGGGTTTGATCCGGCACGCCTGCAGGGCCCGCTGGTGATCGCCGCCAATGATCTGCAGCGTGATCTGCTGCTGCCCGGCCTGTTGCAGCGCCTGCGCAGCGAGGCACCCGGTGCCAGCCTGCAGGTGATGCCATCCGGTGTGCCCGGTGCCGAACTGCTGCGCGACGGCCAGTGCCAGCTGCTGCTGACACCACGCCCGCCCGAGGTGGCCGATCTGGTGCAGAAGCGCTTGTTCAGCGACCGTTATGCGGTGTTCTACGACGCCAGCCAGCGCCCTGCCCCCACCAGCCTCGCCGACTACCTGGCGGCCGAGCATGTCACCGTGGTCTACCACCCGCACAGGCTGCTGGCGCTGGACCAGACGCTGGCCCGGCAAGGTGTGCAGCGCCGCTTCGTGGCCAGCGTGCCGGGCTTTGCCGGCCTGCCGGCGCTGCTGCGAGGCAGTGCACGCCTGGCCACGGCGCCCAGCCTGCTGCAGGGTGGCCTGCTGCGTGGCCTGGCCCTGGCCGAGCCGCCCCTGCCCTGCCCGGCCCTGCCCATGTACCTGGTGTGGCATGTGCGCCACCAGGCTGACCCGCTGCACAGCTGGCTGCGCCGCCTGGTCGAGGACAGCGTGGCGCCGGCCCTGGCGGCGGCAGCGCCGGCGGCCTGATCAAGGCGGCAGGTGCACGTTCCAGGCGGCGTGCAGCAGCCAGATCACCAGCGCCAGCGTGGCGAACGAGGCCACCGTGGTCACCAGCATGCTGGCGGCGTTCACCGCCTGGCGGCCGTAGCGCTGGCCCAGGATGGGATAGATGCCCAGCATGGGTGCAGCGGCCATCAGCACGGCAGACCACTGCAGCGGCGCGGACACCGGCCCCGACAGCGCCACCACGGCGTGCAGTGCCAGCAGCACCGCCAGCGGGTGCAGCAGCAGCTTGCCCGCCGCCACCGCCGTCACCTGCCCCACCAGGGCGCCCACCTGCAGGCCCACCAGGCTGCCGCCGATGAAGAACAGCGAGGCCGCGGCCGAAGCCAGCGACAGCAGTTCCACCGCGCGCTGCACCGGCGCCGGCAGGTGCCAGCCCAGCAGGGCCATGGCCAGGCCGCCCAGGATGCCCAGCACGATGGGGTTGCGGCGCAGCCCGAGCAGGGCCCGGCCGAAGGCCAGGGCCAGCGGCACATGGCGCGCGCTGGCGCTGTCGGCCAGGGCCAGGCAGAGCGGGATCATCAGGAAGTTCTCCACCAGCATGGTCAGCGCCAGCGCCACCGTGGCCTCGGGCCCCACCACCTGCAGGGCGATGGGATAGCCGATGAAGGCGGTGTTGGCGCAGGCCATGCCCATGGCCGTCATGGCCGCGGCGTCACGCGGCTGGTGGCGGCTGCGGGCCCACAGCAGGCCCACGGCCAGGGTCAGCAGCGAGCCGGCCGCGTAGGCCAGCAGGTAGCCGGCATTGGCCACCTCGGCAATGCTGCGCTGGCTGAGTGACTTGAACAGCAGGGCCGGGATGCAGAAGGTGATGACGAAGCTGCCCAGGGCCGGCAGCGCGGCCTTGGCAAACAGGCCTGTGCGCACCGCGACAAAGCCCAGGCCGATCAGCAGGAAGATCGGCGTGGTGATGCCCAGGACATCAGGCACCGGCTGCTGCGGCCGGTGTGGCGCCCGGGAAGTCTTCGGTGTCGATCTCGGCCTGGTTCTGCGCGTTGTAGCGCGCACCGTGGATGGCCTGCGGCTGGAACAGCGTTTCCAGCTGCGCCATCAGCTGGGGCGACAGCTGCACGGCTGCAGCGCCCAGGTTCTCGGCCAGGTGGGCCGGGTTCACCGTGCCGGGGATGGGCACGATGTGCGGGCCCCGCGCCAGCAGCCAGGCCAGGGCCAGCTGGGCCGGTGTGCAGCCGGCCTGCTGCGCGATGGCGGCGTAGGGTTCGAGCAGGGCCAGGTTGGCGGCGTAGTGGGCCGGCGCAAAGCGCGGCATGGCGCGGCGGATGTCCTTGGCATCGAAAGCCGACACGTCGCGCAGCGTGCCGGTGAGGTAGGCACGCGCCACCGGGCTGAAGGCCACGTAGGCCGCGCCGATGTCCTGGCAGGCAGCCAGCACCGCGATCTCGGCGTTGCGGCTCCACAGCGAGTATTCGCTCTGCACCGCGGCAATCGGCGCCACGGCATGGGCGCGACGCAGCGTGCTGGCCGACACCTCGCTCAGGCCCAGTGCACGCAGCTTGCCTTCGGCCTGCAGGCGCGCCATTTCGCCCACCGATTCCTCGATGGGCACGGCCTTGTGCCAGCGGTGCAGGTAGTACAGGTCGATGACCTCGGTGCCCAGGCGCTGCAGGCTGGCCTCGACATCGCGGCGGATGGCCTCGGGCCGGCCGTCGATCACCCGTTGCAGCGCACCGTTCGGCCCTGACCCGGGGACTGGCTGGCCGCTCATGCCGCCCTTGCTGCACAGCACGATGCGGTCGCGGTGCGGTTTCAGCACCCGGCCCACCAGGGCCTCGTTGGCGCCGAAACCATACAGGGCCGCGGTGTCGAACAGCGTCACCCCACGGTCCAGCGCCTGCAGCAGCAGGCGCTCGGCGTCGGCCACCGGCGGCGGTGCGCCATAGGCGTGGCTGAGGTTCATGCAGCCCAGGCCGATGGCCGAGACCTGGAAGGGGCCGATGCGGCGCTGCGGCAGGCTCATCGCATCAGCCCGCAGCGTTCAGCTGCTGTTCCAGCTTGTGCAGCACCTGGTAGCAGGGCAGCACCTGGGCCAGGCTGCTGTTGGGCTGGCGGCCTTGCTGGATGGCGGCGAAGAACTCGCGGTCCTGCAGCTCGATCCCGTTCATCGACACCGCCACCTTCGAGACGTCGATCTTCTCGTCCTTGCCGTTGAACAGGTCGTCGTAGCGCGCCAGGTAGGTGCCGGTGTCGCCGATGTAGCGGAAGAAGGTGCCCAGCGGCCCGTCGTTGTTGAAGCTCAGGCTCAGGGTGCAGATGGCGCCGTTGGCGGCCTTGAGCTGGATGCTCATGTCCATGGCGATGCCCAGGGTCGGGTGGATCGGCCCCTGGATGGCGTTGGCCATCACGATGGGCGAACCCGCCTGGTAGGCGAACAGGTCCACCGTGTGCGCGGCGTGGTGCCACAGCAGGTGGTCGGTCCAGCTGCGCGCCTGGCCCAGCGCGTTCATGTTGCTGCGGCGGAAGAAGTAGGTCTGCACATCCATCTGCTGGATGTTGAATTCACCGGCCTGGATCTTGTTGTGCACCCACTGGTGGCTGGGGTTGAAGCGGCGGGTGTGGCCGCACATGGCCACCAGGCCGCTGCTCTGGGCCAGGCGCACCGCCTCTTCGCCGTCGGCCAGCACGTCGCACAGGGGGATTTCCACCTGCACATGCTTGCCGGCCTTCAGGCAGGCCAGGGTCTGGCTGGCATGCATCTGGGTGGGGGTGCACAGGATCACCGCATCCACCTCGGGCAGGGCCAGGCTGTCGGCCAGGTCGGTGCTGACATGGCCGATGCCGTACTTGGCGGCGACTTCGCGGGTCTTGTCCAGCTCGCGGCTGACCAGCGACACCACCTCCACGCCGGCGATGTTCTGGATGCCGTCCAGGTGCTTGATGCCGAAGGCGCCGGCACCGGCGAGTGCAACTTTGATGGTCTTGCTCATGTCAGTTGTTCTCCAGAATGACGTGGCCCACCGCTGTGTTGCTGGCGGGCACATGGTAGAAGCGGTGCTTGAGCGTGGGCTTGGCGCCACCGGCTACATCGGCCATCGCACCACGGGCGATCAGCCACATCACCAGCTCGATGCCCTCGCTGCCGGCCTCGCGCACATAGTCGATGTGCGGCGTGGCGGCGGCGGCGGCGGGGTCGTCGATCAGCTTGTCCAGCCAGGCGTTGTCCCATTCGCGGTTGATCAGGCCGGCGCGTGCGCCCTGCAGCTGGTGGCTCATGCCACCCGTGCCCCAGATCTGCACCTTCAGGTCCTGGTCGAAGGATTCCACCGCGCGGCGGATGGCCTGGCCCAGCTTGAAGCAGCGCTGGCCCGAGGGCACGGGGTACTGCACCACGTTGACGGCAAACGGGATCACCGGGCAGGGCCAGGCGGGGTTGGGGCCAGCAGGCTGGCCGCACATCAGGCTCAGCGGCACGGTGAGGCCATGGTCCACGTCCATCTTGTTGACGATGGTGAGGTCGAAATCCTGCTGGATCACGCTCTGCGCGATGTGCGCCGCCAGCTCGGGGTGGCCGATCACCTGGGGCACCGGGCGCGGGCCCCAGCCTTCGTCGGCCGGGTTGTAGCTGGCGGCCGTGCCGATGGCGAAGGTGGGGATCAGCTCCAGGCTGAAGGCGCTGGCATGGTCGTTGTAGACCAGGAAGATGACGTCGGGCTTGTTGTCCTTCAGCCACTGCTTGCTGGGCTCGTAGCCCTTGAAGAGGGGCTGCCAGTAGGGCTCTTGCGTCTTGCCCAGGTCGATGGCCGCGCCGATGGCGGGCACATGCGAGGTGTAGACCGATGCGGTGATGCGGGCCATGTCAGGCGTCCTTCTTGTGTGTCTTGCCCTGGGGCTGGTTCTGCGGCTGGGCATCGCCGTTTTCGCCCAGGCGGCGGTTGCCCTCGGCGCTGCGGCCGCCGGCCAGCATCATGGCCATGTACTCGTCCTGGGTCATGCCGGTCATGGTGGCGGCCATGTACTGGAAGCTCTTGCCGTCGGTGGCGCCGATCTTGGCCAGGAAGTAGATGTTGCCGCCGGCGGCGATGCAGCGGTTCAGGTCCCGCGTGAGCACGCCCTGCTTCTGCTCCTCGGTCATGGGCCACTGGTCCAGGTAGGCACGCTCGTCGGCCTTGAACTTCTCGCGGTTCTCGGCCTTCATCAGGCTCATGCAGAACTGGTTGAGGTGGTAACCCTTGCGGGATTGCTCGGCGTCGAAGATGGTCGTGCCGGGCACGTCGGTGTAGGGTTTGTCGAGGGCCATCAGGTGTGCTCCTTCATTGAACGCATGCAAAACTGGCGGCCTGGGCCGCATCGCCGCCCTTGTGGCGCGGCCACAGCGGCCATTCACACAGCGGTCGTGCGCGCTGCACGGGGAAGGCCGGGGCCTGCACCGCCTGCTCCACCAGCTGCAGGCCGGCGGGTGCCCGGCCCTGCTCCACCCAGCCGGTCAGCGCGGCCAGCATGTCGACGTTGGCCGGTGCGCCGAAGCCCACATGGTCCACGCTGGGCGCGGTGTAGAGCTTGAAGAAGCCGTCCACCGTGGCGCGGCCCATCCGCGCCACCACCGCCTGGTGGTACTGGATGCCGGCATACGGGCTCTGGGCGTAGTCGGCCATGTTCTCCAGCATCAGCAGCTTGCCGCCGCGGGCGTGGAAGGCCGACAGGTCGGGGTTGGTCGAATCCATCAGCGCCGACACCTGGCGCACCCGGGCCAGGTGGTTCTCGGGCTTGTAGCTGCGCAGGTCGGCCTTGGGGTCTTGCGCGTAGAAGTACTGGATGGCACCGGCGCCGTAGTACCAGGCAATGCCATTGGCGGGCACCGGCGGAAAGGCCGGTGGCGCCGTGCCCAGCCACCAGGCACCCCAGCCACCGGTGGGGCCGAAGGCCGGCAGGCCTTCGCCGCTGGGGCCACGCCCCGGGTACTGGCGCAGGCCGTTGGCCAGGTCGAAGCCGAACTGCAGCGGCGACATCAGGGTCAGCACCGCCTGCACCTGCGGCGCCGTCAGGCAATCATCACTGGCAGCACCGCTGCACTGCAGCCGGCGCACGTCGAAGCGCTGGCGGCAGCCCACCGGGTCGGCCACGATGCCGTCGGCCAGGCCGTCGGCCGCATCACAGGCGGCCAGCACCGCCTTGTGCACCGTCTGCACCTGGGCCGGGCGGATCCAGCCCTCGCCCACAGTGGCCAGGCCGTCACGCAGGCCGGCGTGCTGCAGGCCGGTCCAGTGGATCACCGGCACGCGGCTGAAGATGCCGTCGAAGGCCTCGGGGTAGCGCTGGGCCATGGTCAGGCCTTCACGCCCGCCTTCGCTGCTGCCCATGAAGTACAGCTTGTCCGGCGCGCGGCCATAGGCACGCTGGGCCAGGGCCACCGACACGTCGCGCACCTTCTTGTAGGACGCGTGGGCGAAGTTGACCAGCGCCTCCTCGTTCAAGGCGAAGGTCTGCGGCGGCTCGCCAGGCTTGTTCTGGTGGCCCGAATCCGTGCCCACGGTGATGAAGCCCTGGGCCAGCGGCGTGGGCGTGTCGAAGCGCTGGGCCGGCAGCAGGGTGAGGGCGGAGATCAGCGTGCCGTTGAAACCACCACCGCCGTACTGCACGCTGCGGCCGTTCCAGCGGGCCGGCAGGTTGATCTGGAACAGGATGGGCGGTGCGGCCGGGTCCACTGGCGCGATGCGGCCCAGCACGCGGCAGAAGGCCGGCGTGGCAGGCGTGATGCGGGCCGCCGGCGTGGGGCCACGCTCGGCCACGGCCAGGGGCGTGGCCGCCATCCAGGTGGCCGAGTCGATGCTGGCGGCGCCGCTGGCCAGGCCGATGGCGCTGGCCGGCACCGGTGCGGTCAGCGCGGCACAGGCGGCGGCCGGGTCGCTGCCCAGCGGGATGGCCAGCGGGCCGGTGGTCGTGCTGGCACAGCCGGCCAGCAGGGCGGCTGCGGCCGCAGCGGTGGGGATGAAGAAGCGCATCGGGCTGGTCTCCGGATTCTGGTGGCGCGGGCTCAGGCCTCTTCGGGCCAGTACAGGCGCATCGGGTTGTCCACCAGCAGCTTGCGCTGCAGTTCGGCGGTAGGCGCGATGTGCGGGATGAAGTCGACCAGCAGGCCGTCGTCGGGCATGTGGTCCTTCAGGTTGGGATGCGGCCAGTCGGTGCCCCACAGCACCCGGTCGGGGAACTGCGCGACGATGCGGCGGGCGAACGGGATCACGTCGGTGTAGGCGTTCTGCTCGCCGTTCAGCGCCTTGGGACCGCTGACCGACAGCCGCTCCGGGCAGCTGACCTTGCTCCACACATTGCCGTGCTCACGCATGAAGCGCTCGAACAGCGCAAACTGCGGCCCGTCCACCGGCAGGCCGACATCGGGCCGGCCCATGTGGTCCACCACCACGGTGGTGGGCAGGGCGGTGAAGAAGTCCCACAGCTCGGGCAGGTCCACCGCCTCGAAATAGATCACCACATGCCAGCCCAGCTGGTGGATGCGCCCGGCGATCTCCAGCAGCTCGTCCTTG
The DNA here is from genome assembly GCA_040386375.1 of Pseudomonadota bacterium. Lineage (GTDB taxonomy): Bacteria > Pseudomonadota > Gammaproteobacteria > Burkholderiales > Burkholderiaceae_C > Pseudaquabacterium. The sequence continues at coordinate 39,610 of JAZKFQ010000027.1, read as the reverse complement.
GGCGTGAAATCGACCAGGCGCTTGACGAAGTTGAAGCGCACACCGCGCACACCGGCGGCATGCAGGTCCTGCAGCTCGGCGTCGCCGATGCTGCGCCTGACCGTGGCCACACCACGCGCCTTGCCGCCGCTGGCGCGGCAGGCGTCGACCATGGCGCGGTTGTCGGCGCCATGGCAGGTGGCCTGCACCACCACGTTGCGCGCAAAGCCCAGGTGGTCACGCAGGGCGAACAGCTGCTGCTTGCTGGCGTCGCAGGGCGTGTATTTGCGTTCCGGTGCGTAGGGAAATTCGGCACCCGGCCCGAACACATGGCAGTGCGCGTCCACGCTGCCCGGGGGCAGTTGGAAGGCCGGCTTGGCCGGGCCGGCATACCAGTCCAGCCAGCCTGAGGTCTTGGTGAAGTCACCGGTGGTGGGTTTGTCCATGGGTCAGTCCTTGGGTTTGACGTGGGCCAGCAGGCGGTCTGCTTCGGTGCGCCAGTCGGCGCTGCGGGCAAAGCCCGGTGTGTGCTTCAGGCCGAACACACCGGCGTCGGCCAGGTCGGCAATATGGGCCTGGCGCTCGGCCGTGCCCGCGGCGCTGTGCGGCTGCAGGCCGGCATCACGCACCGTCTCGGCCACCTCGCGCAGCTCTTCGCTGCGGCGGCGGCCATGTTCGATCACACGCTGGAAGAAGTAGGTGCCCTGCCGCTCCCAGTCGACGCCGGGAAAGGTCTCGTGCAGGCTGGCCAGCACGGCGTCTTCCACACCGTAGAAGCGTGCTGCGGTGAAGCTCTCGATGAGCATGGCCTCCAGGCCCTTGACCACCACGCTGCGGCACATCTTGGTGGCACTGGCCACGCCCAGCCTGTCGCTGCTGACGGTGGCGGCGAAGCCCAGGCTGCACAGCAGCGGCGCCAGCGTGGCGGCCGCCGCACCGCCCAGCAGCAGCGGCACGCGGATGCGGTGGGGCGGGATGCTGGTCATCACCGCGCCTTCCACATAACGCCCCCCTGCACCGTCCACCAGCGCGGCGGCGCGCTGCTTGGCGTCGGGCGAGGCGGAGTTGACATCCAGGAAGAAGCTGCCTGCGGGCATGCCGGGTGCGCAATCGGCGGCCACCGGCACGGCCTGGCTGGCGGTGACGGCGCTGATGAGCAGATCACTGCGGCCCGCCAGCTCCACCGCCGAGCGCGCCAGCTCCACACCGTGCTGGCCGGCATGGTCACGCAGCGGCGTGGCACTGGCCGGGCTGGCCAGCTTCAGGTCCCAGGCGCTGACCTGCACGCCCTGGGCACGCAGGTCTTCGGCCAGGATGCGGCCCACCTCGCCGTAGCCGACCAGGCCCACGCGCCAGGCTCTGGGGTCTGCAGGCATCACCATCGCCGTGCCCGCGTCAGTCCAGCGAGGCCTTGGCCCGCTTCACCACGTCGGCGTACTTGGCCGATTCGCTGCCCACATAGGCCTTGAGCTGCTCACGCGTGGCGGGGAAGGCCTCGTAGCCGAAGGTGGCGAAGCGGTCCTTGAAGTCGGGCTCGGCCAGGGCGGCTTCCACGTCCTTCTGGATCTTGTCGGCCACGGCCTTGGGCAGGCCCGGGGGCGCGGCGAGGGTGGTCCAGCCGGTGACCTCGTAGCCGGCCGGGCCACCCGATTCGGCCACCGTGGGCACGTCGGGGAAGGCCGGGTGGCGCTTGGGCGCGGTGACGGCGATGAACTTGATCTTGCCGCCGCGCTGCAGCGGGCCGGCCGTGGCCAGCGAGCCCAGCGACCAGTTCATGTCGCCGTTGGCCACGCCGGTGTAGAGCATCGAGGTTTCCTTGTAGATCACATGCTGCATCTCGGTGCCGGTCATGCTCTCCAGCAGGGCCGAGCCCAGGTGCACCGGGTTGCCCACGCTCCAGCTGCCGTAGTTCAGCTTGCCCGGGTTGGCCTTGGCGTCGGCCACGATGTCACCCACGGTCTTGTACTTGCTGCCGGCGCCCACACCCACGAAGAAATAGGTGCGGAACAGCGGTGCGATCTGTTCGAAGTCTTTCGCCGGGTCGTAGGGCAGCTTCTTGAACAAGTGCGGGTAGGCCACCAGGTGCACGTTGTCGAGCTGGATCAGGTCATGGCCGTCGGGCGTGGCGCGCTTGAAGGCGTCGATGGCGATGAAGCCGTTGGCACCGGGCTTGTTCTCCACCAGCACCGGCTTGCCCCACTTTTTCTGCAGCTTCTCGGCCAGCACACGCAGCACGGCCTCGGGGCCGGCACCCGCCGGGAACGGTGTGGTGATGCGCACTGGCTTGGTGGGCCAGTCCTGCGCGTGGGCATTGGCAGTCAGGCCGGCGGTGGCCAGGGCGGCCAGCAAGATGGTCAAGGTCTTCATGGGATCAGGGTGTCGGGTGGTGGGGTGGCTGGCCGGTCGGGGCCAGTGTCAATCGATGTACTTCAGGCCCGCGGCGGCCAGCGGCTCGCGCATCTTGTACATGTCCAGCCCCAGCACGCCGGTGGCCAGCTTGTCGCGCTTGGCGCCTTCGTTGGCCTCGCGGGCCTGGGCCTCGGCCAGGGCCTTGGCGGCCAGGGCACGCGGCACGCAGACCACGCCGTCGTCGTCGGCCACGATCACGTCACCCGGCGTCACCAGCATGCCGGCGCACACCACCGGGATGTTGACCGAGCCGATGGTGGCCTTGATCGTGCCCTTGCTGCTGATGGCCTTGCTCCACACCGGGAAGCCCATCTCGGTGAGTGTCTTCACGTCGCGCACGCCGGCGTCGATCACCAGGGCACGCCCGCCGCGGGCCATGAAGCTGGTGGCCAGCAGATCACCGAAGTAGCCGTCGGTGCACTCGGCGGTGAGGGCCGCCACCACGATGTCGCCGGGCTGGATCTGCTCGGCCGCCACATGCATCATCCAGTTGTCACCCGGGTGCAGCAGCACGGTGACGGCGGTGCCGCTGACCTGCGCGCCGGCGTAGATCGGCCGCATGTAGGGCTTGAGCAGGCCCACGCGGCCCATGGCCTCGTGCACGGTGGCACTGCCCAGGGGGGCCAGTGCGTCGGCCGTGGCTTTGTCGGTGCGGGTGATGTTGCGGTAGACGACGCCGAGTTCGTACATGGTGGAAGTCCTCTGTCTCTGTTGAACGGTTCAGCCCCCTCGGGGGGCGGCCGGCGCTGGCGCCGGCCAGGGGCACCAGGTCGGCCGGCGAAGCCAGGGGCAGGTCTACCTGCCCTTGGCCTTGAGCTGTGCATCCAGCCGGGCGAACACACGCCGGGCGTTGCCCTCGTACACCTGCTGCTTCTGCGCCGGCGTCAGCAGCGTGCTGGCCTCGATGTAGCGCTTGGTGTCGTCGTAGTAGAAGCCGGTCTCGGGGTCGATGCCACGCACCGCGCCGATCATCTCGCTGGCGAACAGGATGTTGTCCACCGGGATCACCTTGGTGAGCAGGTCGATGCCGGGCTGGTGGTACACGCAGGTGTCGAAGAAGATGTTCTTCAGCAGATGCTCGGTCAGCAGCGGCTTCTTCAGCTCCTGGGCCAGGCCGCGGAAGCGCCCCCAGTGGTAGGGCACGGCACCGCCGCCGTGCGGGATCAGGAACTTCAGCGTCGGGAAGTCCTTGAACAGGTCACTGGTCAGGCACTGCATGAAGGCCGTGGTGTCGGCGTTCAGGTAATGCGCCCCGGTGGTGTGGAAGCAGGCGTTGCAGCTGGTGCTGACATGGATCATCGCCGGGATGTCGTACTCCACCATCTTCTCGTAGATGGGGTACCAGGCGCGGTCGCTCAGCGGTGGGCTGGTCCAGTGGCCACCGGATGGATCGGGGTTCAGGTTGATGCCCACGTTGCCGTACTGCTCCACACACTTCACCAGCTCGGGGATGCAGGTGGCCGGGTCCACGCCCGGGCTCTGCGGCAGCATGGCGGCGGGCACGAAGCTGTCGGGAAAGAGCTGCGACACCCGGTAGCACAGCTCGTTGCAGATCGCCGCCCAGGTGCTGCTGACCTGGAAGTCACCGATGTGGTGGGCCATGAAGCTGGCGCGCGGGCTGAAGATGGTGAGATCACTGCCCCGCTCGCGCATCTTGGCCAGCTGGTTGGTCTCGATGGTCTCGCGCAGCTCGTCGTCGCTGATCTGCAGGTCGCTCACTTTGGGCATCAGTGCCGGGTCGGCGATGCCGGCAATCTGCCGGTTGCGCCAGGTCTCCAGCGCCTTGGGCGCGGTGGTGTAGTGGCCGTGCACGTCGATGATCATCGGGGTCTCCTGGCGGTGGCGGGTGGTGGGTGTCGGGCTCAGGCCGGCGCCATGCCCTGGCGGCGCTTGGCGTCGTCGGCAGCCGGGCTGGCCATGAACTGGATCAGCGCCCGCGCGGCCTCGGGCTGGGCTGCCGTGCGGCAGATGCCGGCCGAAAACACGGTGTCGATCTGGATCGCCGGCGGCAGCGCACCGGCGATCTGGATGCCGGCCACGTGGATCAGCTCGCTGCGCTGCTGGAAGCCCAGGGCGATGCGGCCCTCGGCGATCCACTGCCCCACCGGCACGCCCGGCGGTGGTGTCTGGATGCGCGGCGCAATCAGCCCGGCGATGCCCCAGCGCTGGAACAGCGCAGCCAGCGCCACGCCACTGGGGCCGGTGGAATAACCCAGTGTGGGCGCGGCCAGCACCGCCTGACGCACGGCCTCTTCGCTGTGCAGGTCGGGCAGCGGCGCGCCGGCGGGCACGGCCACGGCGACGCCCGAGCGCACCAGGTCCACCCGGCTGCCGGCCAGCACCTGGCCACCGGCGATCAGCTTGTCGATGGCGTCGGCGGCCAGGACCACCAGGTCGAAGGCATCGCCGGCCGCCACGCGCCGGGCGGCATCCACACCACCGATGGACAGCCAGTCCACCGCGGCGCCACCCTGCTGCCGGTGGGCGGCTGCCAGCTCGGCCAGCACCAGGCGGGTGGCCATGGACGAGATGCCCTGCAGCGGGCCGGAGGCGTGGGGGGTGGCTGGCATGGGGCGGATTCTGGTCGCCCTGCCCCCATCAGAAAAGGCATGGATAGAGATAGCAGCTATGCCGCTCCGGCATTTCCGGGTTCACCCGTGGGTTTTAAATGTATTGTTGCTATAACAATCAAACAAATACCCAGACCCTCCGGAGACAGCCATGCCCGCCCACACCCCCCGCGGCCGACGCCGCGCCCTTGGTCTGCTGACAGCCGCCCTGCTGGCCGCCAGCACCGTGGCCGCCCAGCCAGCGGCGCCAGCAGCCGCCCCTGCCCAGCCAGCCTGGAAGCCCAGCCGCACCGTCAGCCTGATCGTGCCCTACAGCCCCGGCGGCGGCGTGGACGCGATGGCGCGCCAGGTCGCCCGGGAGCTGCAGGCACAGTGGGGCCAGACCGTGCTGGTGGAGAACGTGCCGGGCGCCGGTGGCCTGCTGGGCACACGCCGCGTGCTGGACGCCGCACCCGACGGCCACACCCTGCTGGTGCAGATCCCCTCGCTGCTGGTGATCCGCCACACGCCGATGTACAAGGGCGCGGACCCGGCCAGCCGCCTGCTGCCGGTGTCGGCCTACGCCCTGACGGCGGGGGTCTACGCAGCACATGCCGCCGTGCCTGCCCGGAACTGGGCCGAGCTCAAGCGCCACTGCAATGCGGCGCCCAAGCCCTGCTCCTTCGGCACCACCGAGAACATCGCCCGCGTGCGGCTGAAGATGCTGGAGGCCGAGATCCCGTCGATGATCGTCGTCAACTACAAGGGCGGCGGCCAGCTGGTGAACGACTTGATCGGTGGCAACGTGGACATCGGCATGATGGGCTACACGGCCATCGCGCCGCATGTGAAGGCGGGCACCGTGAAGGTGCTGATGAGCACCGGCGCCAGCCGCTCGCCCACCTTGCCCGAGGTGCAGACCACGGTGGAGGCCGGCCTGCCGCACCTGGTCAGTGAAACCTGGTACGGCCTGTTTGCACCGCAGGGCACACCGCCTGCCGTGGTGATGTCCATCGCGGCAGGTGTGCGCGAGGCCGTCAAGTCCGAAGCCACCCGCACCTTGTTTGCCAGCCTGGCCTCGACCACGCTGTCCACCACGCCCGAAGACTTTGCCAAGCTGGTGCACGACGAAGACCTGCGCATCAGCGCCCTGGTCAAGAAGTACCCACTCGACTGACCCACCCTCCGAAGGAATCCCATGTCCAGAGCTTCGACCCTTCGTGCGCTGCTGCAGCGCGGCCGTCTGGTGGTGGCCCCCGGCGCCATCGACGGCATCACCGGCGGCGCCATCGAGCGTGCCGGTTTTGCCGCCGCCTACATGACAGGTGCCGGCACCGCCATGACCCTGGGCTACCCCGACTACGGCCTGATCACCATGAGCGAGATGGTGGCCAATGCCCAGCGCATCGTCGAGTCGACCACCATCCCGCTGATCAGCGATGCCGACACCGGTTATGGCAACGAGCTGAACGTGTTCCGCACGGTGCGTGAATTCGAGCGGGTGGGCGTGGCGGCGATCCACATCGAGGACCAGGTCTTCCCCAAGCGCTGCGGCCACCTGGACAACAAGGAAGTGACCTCGCGCGAGGACTACCTGGCCAAGATCCGCGCCGCCGCCGACGCCCGCCGCTCCAAGGACTTCGTGGTCATCGCACGCACCGACTCCCGCGCCGTGCTGGGCCTGGACGAGGCCGTGGCCCGCGCCCGCCTGGCGCTGGACGCCGGCGCCGACATGGTGTTCGTCGAGGCCCCGCAGTCGCTGGAGGAAGTGGCCGCCATCCCGCGCCTGGTGGGCGGGCCCTGCCTGCTGAACATGGTGCGCAACGGCAAGACGCCCGACTTGCCGCTGGCGGACGCCGAGGCCATGGGTTATGCCATGGCCATCCTGCCTGGCCTGCTGCTGGGCGGCATCATCGCGGTCTGCGACGAGTTGCTGGCCGAGGTGCAGGCCAGCGGCCGCTACCCCCGGCCCAAGGTGGAATCCACGCCGGCACGGGCCTTTGCCCGCTTCGGCGCCGCCGACTGGGACCGGCGCCGCAGCGCCTACCGCGGCGCGGCTGAGGAACCGCAGTGAGCACGGCCGCCCAGGCGCCGCGCACCCTGCTGGACAAGATCTGGCAGCCGCATGTGGTGGTCGACCGGGGCGACGGCCACCACCTGCTCTACATCGACCGCCATCTGCTGCACGACGGCTCGTCCACCGGCTTTGCCATGCTGCGCGCACGCGGCCTGCCTGTGCGCCGGCCCGACCTGGCCCTGGCCACGCCCGACCACTTCAACGCCAGCAGCGCCCGCACGCTGGAGGCCATTGCCGAGCCGCGCCACCGCCAGCTGGTGGACAGCATGCGCAGCAACACCAGCCAGGCCGGCATACGGCTGTTCTTCCTCGACGACCAGCGCCAGGGCATCGCCCATGTGGTGGGCCCGGAACAGGGCTTCAGCCTGCCCGGCAGCACCCTGGTGTGCGGTGATTCGCACACCGCCACCCATGGTGCGCTGGGCGCGCTGGCCTTCGGCATCGGTTCGTCCGAGGTGGCGCATGTGATGGCCACGCAATGCCTGTGGCAGCGCCAGCCCAAGGCCATGCGCATCACGCTGAACGGCCGCCTGGGGCCCGGCGTGTATGCCAAGGACCTGATCCTGGCGGTGATCGCCCGCATCGGCGCGGCCGGTGGGGTGGGCCATGTGATCGAGTACGCCGGCCCGGCGGTGCGCGCCCTGTCCATCGAGGGCCGGCTCACGCTGTGCAACATGTCCATCGAGGCGGGTGCACGTGCCGGCATGGTGGCGCCCGACGACACCACCTTCCAGCACCTGGCTGGCCGGCCGCTGGCGCCTGCCGGCGCGCTGTGGGACCGGGCCCTGGCCGCCTGGCGCCAGCTGCCCAGCGACGATGGCGCGGTGTTCGATGCCGAGGTGGCGCTGGACGCCAGCCAGATCACACCCATGGTCACCTGGGGCACCAGCCCGCAGGATGCCCTGCCGGTGTCGGCCAGCGTGCCCGACCCCGACCAGGCCGCCGACCCGGCCCGCCGCGCCGCCATGCAGCAGGCCCTGGCCTACATGGGCCTGCAGCCCGGCACGGCGCTGCAGGGGCTGGCGGTGGACCGGGTGTTCATCGGCTCCTGCACCAACAGCCGCATCGAGGACCTGCGCACCGCCGCCAGCGTGGTGCGTGGCCGCCAGGCCCGGGTGCCGGCCTGGGTGGTGCCCGGCTCGGGCCTGGTCAAGCAGCAGGCCGAGGCCGAGGGCCTGGACCAGTTGTTCCGCGCCGCGGGCTTCGACTGGCGCGAGCCCGGCTGCTCGATGTGCGTGGGCATGAACGGCGACACTGGCCTGCCCGGCCAGCGCGTCGCCTCCACCTCCAACCGCAACTTCATGGGCCGCCAGGGCCGCGACGTGCGCACCCATCTGATGAGCCCGGCCATGGCTGCTGCCGCTGCGGTGAGCGGCCACCTCACCGACCCACGCCGCCTGAACGGCTGAAGTTGTGAAAGAACCACCATGCAAGCCTTCACCACGCTGGATGCCGTCGCCCTGCCCCTGGACCTGGCCAATGTCGACACCGACCAGATCGTGCCCGCGCGCTTCCTGGGCCTGCCCCGGGACGAACAGCGCGAGGCCATGTTCCGCGATCTGCGCTTCGATCCCCAGGGCCGGCCGCGGCCTGATTTCGTGATGAACCAGGCCGGCCATGCCGGCGCCCGCATCCTGGTGGCGGACCAGAACTTCGGCTGCGGTTCCTCGCGCGAGAACGCCGTCACGGTGATGCTGGACAACGGCTTCCAGGCCTTCGTGGCGCCCAGCTTCGGCGACATCTTCTTCAACAACTGCCTGCAGAACGGCGTGCTGCCGGTGGTGCTGCCGGCCGACATCCTGGCCCATTGGCGTGCACTGCTGCAGCAGCAGCCGGGCGGGCGCATCGGCATCGACCTGGAACAGCAGCGCGTCTGCGGCCCCGACGGCAGCACGCACCACTTCGCCATCGACCCGCTGCGCAAGCTGTGCCTGCTGCAGGGCGTGGACGACATCGGCCTGACCCTGGGCTACGACGACCGCATCAGCCGGTTCGAAGCACAGCGCCGGATCGAGGCGCCATGGCTGTAGCCCTGTCCGACGACGGCAAGCCCGCGGCCCTGGGGCCTGCCGGCGGCGCACGCCCCCTGCCCCGCAGCAGCGGCACGGCGCTGCACCGGCAGATCTTCCTGGTGCTGCGCGACCAGATCCTGCGGGGCTTCCATGCACCCGGCGCGCCGCTGCCGGCCGAGGAGGAGCTGGGCGCGCACTTCGGCGTCTCGCGCATCACCGTGCGGCGTGCGCTGGGGGATCTGCAGCAGCTGGGCCTGGTGGACCGCTTTGCCGGGCGGGGCACCTTCGTCAGCGCCCAGCTGCCCAAGAGCGCGCCGTTCGGCCAGCAATCCCTGCTGGAGGCCCTGCAGCAGGTGGGCCGCGACACCCAGGTGCAGGTGCTGGCCGTGCGCACCGCCCTGCCCCCCACCCCGGTGGCGCTGCAGCTGCACCTGCGCGCCGACGAGACCGCGGTGCACACCAGCCGCCTGCGCCATGTGGGCAGCACACCGCTGATGGTGCTGGAGGCCTGGGTGCCGCAGCACCTGGGCCAGGGCCTCACGCCCGAGCTGCTGGCCCAGCAGCCGCTGTATGCGCTGCTGATGGCCCAGGGCCTGAGCTTCAGCCGCTTCATCGACGAGGTGACCGCCGTCACCGCCGACCCCGAACTGGCCGGCCTGCTGGCCACCGAGATCGGCGCGCCGCTGCTGCGCATCACCCGCATGGTCTACGACCAGCACAACCGGCCGGTGGAGCATGTGACGGTGCACCTGAGCCCGCAGCGCAGCCGCATCCTGCTGAACGTGCCCACCGACAGCAGCCAGGCCAGCCTGATGAGCCGCATCGTGCACGACGTGGAGCTGCCCTAGTCACCCACGGCCTCGCAGAGCTCGGCCGCTTCGCCAGGCACAAACCCTCCTCAGGGGGGGGTGTGTCCGGGCTCAGCCCGGCTGGCTGATCGCCGCGCTGCTGGCGGCCAGGCCCCGTGCCAGCTCGGTCAGCAGCAGCGCCGTCTGGCGCAGCAGCGGCCCCGGCCGCTTGTGCGCGCTGCTCACCTGGCACAGCACCGTGGCCAGGCGCGGCTCGACCAGCGCACGCACCCACAGCTGGTCGGCGCGCGGTGTGCCCCGCACGGCGCTGGCATGCAGCACCGCATGGCCGTGGCCGGCGATCACCAGGTCGATGATGGACGCCACGCTGGACACCTCCCAGCGAATCTGCAGCCGCACACCGGCCAGGCCGGCCTGGTTCTCCAGCAGCCGGCGGATGCTGTGGCCACGCTCGGGCACGATCAGCGGATAACCGGGCAGCTCGGCCAGCGGCACCGCCAGGCCTGCAGGCTGGCCCGGGCCGGCTGCCGCCGGTGACACCAGGCACAGCGGCTCCTCCAGCACCGGCACGATCTCCAGCGCGGCCTGGGCCTCGGGGCTGTAGACCAGGCCCAGGTCGACCCGGCCGGTGCTGATCCATTCGCCGATGTGGCTGGACAGGCCCTCCACAATGGCCAGCCGCGCCTGCGGGCAGCGGCGCTGGAAGGCGTCGATCAGCGGCACGGTGAGCTGGCGGCTCAGCGTGGGCGGCAGGCCCACGGTGATGCGGCCGGTGGGCAGGTCACGCGAGGCGCCCATGTCGCTGTGCGCCGCCGCCACCGCCTGCAGGATGCCGGTGGCGTGGTCGTACAGGCGCTGCCCGGCCTCGGTCAAGGCCACGCCGCGGCCGTTGCGCAGCAGCAGGGTCTCGTGCAGATCCACCTCCAGCGCCCGCACCTGGCGGCTGAGCGCCGGCTGGGCGATGCCCAGCACCAGCGCAGCCTTGCTGAAGCTGCCCAGCTCGGCCACCTGCACAAAGGCCTCGAGTTGCTTGAAGTTGATCGCCATCGCCGCCAGGGATTGTCGTGCAGCGGACGCAGGCTGCGGCGGCGGGCGCCGATACTGGCGCCACAACAGCCCGGACCGACACGCCGCCATGCACTACCCCACCTCCGCCCGCGCCCCGGGCCTTGCCCACGACCCCTTCAAGGCCCTGGCCGTGCCGCGGCCCATCGGCTGGATCGCCAGTGTCGATGCCGATGGTGTGCCCAACCTGGCGCCCTACAGCTTCTTCAACGCCATCAGCGACCGGCCGCCGATGGTGATGTTCTCGTCCGGCGGCCACAAGGATTCGCTGCGCAACATCCTGGCCAACGGCGAGTTCACCTGCTCCATCGCCAACCAGGCGCTCACCGACGCGATGAACCTCAGTTCGGCGCCGGTGGCGCCGGGGGTCAACGAATTTGCACTGGCCGGCCTCACGGAAGGAAAGTCCATGCTGGTCAAGCCGCCTCGCGTGGCGCAGGCACCGGCGGCGTTCGAGTGCAGGCTGTGGAAGACCATCGAGCTGCCCGCGCCCCCCGGCCGCCCGGGTGGCCCGGAACCGGTGGCCTACACCCTGGTGATCGGCGAGGTGGTGGCCATCTACATCGACGACCAGTACATCGCCGACGGCGTGGTCGACACCGGCCGCATGCGGCCCCTGGCACGCCTGGGCTACATGGACTATGCGGTGGTCGGCACCGAGTCCATGTTCACCCTGAACCGCCCCACGGCCAGCGACGACGGCCGCCAGGCCCTGGTGCAGCCCGGCCCCTGGGACGGCGTGTACCGCTGACGATCCGCCCGGGCCGGCATGCAGCGCCTGCACCAGCATCTGCGGGCCCATGTGCGCCTGGCCACGGCCCTGGCCGTGGGCACGCTGGTGGCCCTGCTGCTGCCGGCCGACTGGGGCGCGGTGCAGCGCGCGCTGACCGGCTGGAACGTGGCGGTGTGGCTCTACCTGCTGCTGGCGGGCTGGATGATGCGCCACGCCGGCCACGGCCACCTGCGCCGGGTGGCCGACCAGCAGGCCGACAGCGCCGGCACCGTGCTGGCCCTGGTGATCCTGGCGTCCATCGTCAGCCTGGTGGGCACGGTGCTGGAGCTGGGCGCGGCCAAGGCCGGCGTCGGCGGCCAGGCCGTGCCGCATGTGCTGCTGGCGGTGGCCACCGTGGTAGGCGCCTGGCTGCTGCTGCCCACAGTGTTCTCGCTGACCTATGCCGCCCACTACCACCGCCCGGGTGGCGGCGGCCTGCAGTTCCCGGGTGCCGACAGCGGCTTCAAGCCGGGCTACGGCGACTTTCTCTACGTCGCCTTCACCATCGCCGCCGCGGCCCAGACCTCGGACGTGGCCATCACCACGCCCGCCATGCGGCGCCTGGTGCTGGCGCAGTCGGTGCTGTCCTTCGCCTTCAACACCGCGGTGCTGGCGCTGGCCATCAACCTGGCGGCCAGCCTGTTCTAGGCTGGCCGCACGGCCAGCCCGCCATCACTTGGCTGCAGCGTATTTTCCGAGCTCGATCTTGGCGATGGCGTTGCGGTGCACCTCGTCCGGGCCGTCGACGATGCGCACCGTGCGCTGGTGGGCATAGGCCTCGGCCAGCCAGGTGTCCTGGCTGACGCCGGCAGCGCCGAAGGCCTGGATCGCCCAGTCCACCACCTTGCAGCTCATGTTGGGCGCCACCACCTTGATCATCGCGATCTCGGCCTTGGCCACCTTGTTGCCCACGGTGTCCATGCGGTGGGCGGCGTTCAGTGTCAGCAAACGCGCCTGGTCGATCATGCAGCGGCTCTCGGCGATGCGCTCGGCCCAGACCGATTGCTGCGAGAGTGGCTTGCCGAAGGCGATGCGGCCCTGCAGGCGCTTGCACATCATCTCCAGCGCCCGTTCGGCCGCGCCGATGCTGCGCATGCAGTGGTGGATGCGGCCCGGGCCGAGGCGGCCCTGGGCGATCTCGAAGCCGCGGCCTTCGCCCAGCAGGATGTTCTCCACCGGCACCCGCACGTTCTCCAGCACGATCTCCATGTGGCCGTGCGGCGCGTCGTCGTAGCCGAACACATGCATCGGGCGCAGGATGGTCACGCCGGGCGTGTTGCGCGGCACCAGCACCATGCTCTGCTGGGCATGGCGCGGGCCATCGGGGTCGGTCTTGCCCATCAGGATGAACACTGCGCAGTTGCTGACACCCGCGCCCGACGACCACCACTTGCGGCCGTTGATCACGTAGTGGTCACCATCGCGCCGGATGCTGCACTGGATGTTGGTGGCGTCCGACGAGGCCACCGCCGGCTCGGTCATCAGGAAGGCCGAGCGGATCTCGCCGCGCAGCAGCGGCTCCAGCCATTGATCCTTCTGCGCCTCGCTGCCGTAGCGCTCGATGGTCTCCATGTTGCCGGTGTCGGGCGCATTGCAGTTGAAGACCTCGGCCGACCACATCACCTTGCCCATCTGCTCGCACAGGGTGGCGTAGTCCAGGTTGCTCAGGCCTTCGGGGGCACGGTGGCTGTGCGGCAGGAACAGGTTCCACAGACCGGCGGCGCGGGCCTTGGGCTTGAGCTCCTCGATCAGGGTCATCGGCTCCCAGGCAGTGCCGTTCTTGCGGCGCTCGTGCAGCTCTTCGTGGTGGCGCGCCTCGTTGGGGTAGATGTGCTGGTCGAAGAAGGCCCGCATGCGGTCGAGCAGGTCTTGGGTGCGGGCAGAAGGTTCGGCGAACATGGGCGGCTCCGGGCGGCTGGTGTCAGTGCGGGCGGATTCAACCACCGCCCCCCCTGCGAAGCGGTCGCCTTGGCGACGTGCCACCGGCCGATGCGGCTGGCGCTTGCGCAGCGTCAGCCCGGCGCAAAATTGAGGGCCTATCCTGACCCCGTATACCCCATCCACAAGGAGAGAACACCATGTCCGCAACCCGTGACGTCTTCGTCGTCAGCGCCGCCCGCACCGCCATCGGCACCTTCGGTGGCACGCTGAAGGACACCTCCCCGGCCGACCTGGCCACCGTGGCGGTGAAGGCCGCGCTGGAGCGCTCCGGCGCCGCCCCCGACAGCGTGGGCCACCTGGCCATGGGCACGGTGGTGCTGACCGAGCCGCGTGATGTCTACCTCAGCCGCGTGGCGGCCATGAATGCCGGCCTGCCCAAGGAGACGCCGGCCTTCAACGTCAACCGCCTGTGCGGCTCGGGCCTGCAGGCCATCGTCTCGGCCGCGCAGTCCATCCTGCTGGGCGACTGCGACGTGGCGGTGGGCGCTGGCTGCGAGGTGATGTCGCGTGGCGCCTACCTGGTGCCCAGCGCGCGCTTCGGTGCCCGCATGGGTGACGCGCAGATGCTCGACCTGATGACCGGCGCGCTGCACGACCCCTTCCACAAGATCCACATGGGCATCACCGCCGAGAACGTGGCCGAGCAGTTCGGCATCAGCCGCACGATGATGGACGAGCTGGCCACCGAGAGCCACCGCCGTGCCGCCGCCGCCATCGCCGCCGGCCGCTTCAAGGACCAGATCGTCCCGGTGATGATCAAGACCCGCAAGGGCGACGTGGCCTTCGACACCGACGAGCATGTGAAGGCCGACACCAGCATGGAGACCCTGGGCAAGATGCGCCCGGCCTTCAAGAAGGATGGCAGCGTGACCGCCGGCAATGCCTCGGGCATCAACGACGCCGCCAGCGCCGTGGTGCTGGCCGCCGGTGACGCGGTGAAGGCGCAGAACCTGAAGCCCCTGGCGCGCCTGGTGGGCTATGCCCACACCGGCGTGGAGCCCACCATCATGGGCATCGGCCCGGTCTCGGCCAGCCGCAAGGTGCTGGCGCGCTGCGGCCTGACGGTGGCGCAGATGGACGTGATCGAGTCCAACGAGGCCTTTGCCGCCCAGGCCTGCGCGGTGGTGAAGGAGCTGGGCCTGGATCCCGCCAAGGTCAACCCCAACGGCTCGGGCATCTCGCTGGGCCACCCCATCGGCGCCACCGGCGCCATCATCACCACCAAGGCCATCTACGAGCTGCACCGCACCGGCGGGCGCTATGCGCTGGTGACCATGTGCATCGGTGGTGGCCAGGGCATCGCGGCGGTGTTCGAGCGCTGCTGACCGGCGCGGGCCCTGCCGGCATGGCCCCCTTAAGATCCGGGGGACATGGACGATGACGCCAACGCAGGGCCGGCTGCGCGCCAGCCACCGGGTGGCCCGATGCCACCGCAGCACGCCGGCCATGGCATGGCCCTGCCGGCGGGCACCCAGCTGGCCGAATTCGAGTTGCAGCGGGTGCTGGGCGAAGGTGGCTTCGGCATCGTCTACCTGGCCTGGGACCACTCGCTCGAGCGCCAGGTCGCGCTGAAGGAGTACCTGCCCGCCGCGCTGGCCGGCCGCGCGGGCGCGGGCACGGTGCTGCCGCACTCCGAGCGCCACCGCGAGACCTTCGAGCTCGGCCTGCGCAGCTTCATCAACGAGGCCAAGGCGCTGGCCCAGTTCGACCACCCGTCGCTGGTCAAGGTCTACCGCTTCTGGGAGGCCCAGGGCACGGCCTACATGGTGATGCCCTTCTACCAGGGCCGCACCGTCAAGGACGCGGTGCGTGCCATGGCCGCACGGCCCGGCGAAGACTGGCTGCTGGCCCTGCTGGTGCCGCTGGCCGAGGCGCTGGCGGTGGTGCATGCCGAGCAGTGGTTCCACCGCGACATCGCGCCGGACAACATCTTGCTGCTGGCCGACGGTGGCAGGCCCCTGCTGCTGGACTTCGGCGCCGCGCGGCGGGTGATCGGCGACCACACGCAGAACCTGACGGTGATCCTGAAGGCCGGCTATGCGCCCATCGAGCAATATGCCGAGATGCCCGGCATGCGCCAGGGCGCCTGGACCGATGTCTATGCACTGGCGGCCGTGGCCTACTGGGTGATCACCGGCGAGACACCACCGGCGTCCATCGGCCGCATGGTGTCGGACACGCTGCAGCCGGCCTCGCAGGTGGCGGCCGGGCGTTACTCGCCGCAGTTGCTGGCGGCCATCGACCAGGCCCTGGCCCTGCGCCCCGACCAGCGCACCCGGTCCATGCAGGCCTTCCGTGCCGCGCTGGACGCGGCCCGTGTGGTGGCAGCGCCGCCTGCGGCCCTGCCGCCGGTGGACGCCGAGGCCACCGTGATCCGCCCGGCGCGTGGGGCCGCAGTCACGCCGGCGGCAACCCTGGCCGAGCCAGCGCCGGATGGCGTGCCGCAAACCGTGGCACCGGCACCGGCAGGTCGCCGGGCCTGGCCGGCGCTGGCCGGCGCAGCCGGCCTGGTGGCGGCGGTGGTGGTGGCCGGCCTGCTGGCATGGCCGGGGGCGCCCGTGCCGACGCAGGCGCCCGTGGTGCCAACCCCCACACCAACCCCCACACCGGCACCGGCACCGGCACCGGCACCGACAACGTCCCCACTGCCAGTGCCGGCACCAGATCCTGCACCTCCGCCAGCGCCTGCCACCACCGCGCCGCCAGCCGCCCCGGCAGCGCCTGCGTTTGTGCCCGCCGCTGCACCAGCGCCCGCCCCAGCGCCCACGACCACAGCGGCCACGCCCGCACGACCGCAGCCGTCCGGCCGCGCCGCGTCCACCACCAAGCCAGCCGGGCCAAGCCCGAACCCGGTGCCGGCGGTGGCCCGCCCTGCGGCCAGGGCCACCGGCGACCAGGCCGAGTGTGCGCAGGTGCTGCAGCGGCTGTCGCTGGGCGACACCGCGCCCGAACTGCAGGAACGCCTGAAGACCCTGCGCTGCAAGTGAGCGGGGCCGGCGCCGTGCCGGCAGGGCTGTCATCGTCCAATTGCTGGATTGACCCGCTGGCTGGCCGGGGCGATGATGGCTCGCATCAAGATGCCAGCAGCGCACGGCGTGCGCAGGCGCTGAATCACAACGGCATCGCTGGTGGGGTGGGTGGGCATTCTCGTGAGGGCAGCGATGACCGCAGTGCGCTCTGGATTCGTGCATGGCCGCTCAGGCCTGGCGTTGGGTTGTGTCGTGGCCGGCCTGCTGTCGGCCTGTGGTGGCGCAGACACCGGCAATGCGCTCGACAGCGGCGCCGAGAAGACCACGCTCAGCGTGGCCGCCAGCGACGCCGACGGCGACAGCCTGCACTACCAGTGGCGTGTCACCGCGGGCACGGTGGACAACCGCGACAGCGCCACCACTGTCTGGACGCTGCCGGCCGGGCCGGGCCTGCACTTCGCCTATGTGGTCGTCTCCGACGGCAAGGGAGGCCACACCGAGCAGCAGTACGCCGTGTCGTCCGACGCACTGGCAGACGACCGCCCTGCGGTGCACACCACGCAGGCCCTGCACACCCCCGGGCCGGTGAGCGACGCCGGCGGCACCAGCCCGTCACGCCTGCGCCTGCGCGCTGCCGACACCCTGCTGTTCGCGCCACCCGGTGGCGGCGCCGCCGTGGAGCGCCTGGTCTACCTGCCCGATGTCACCGTCAGCCTGCAGCGCAGCGATGGCACCGTGGTCTTTGGCGGGGTCACCGACACCAGTGGTGAACTGAGCCTGCCGCGCCTGCCCAGCCTGGCACCGGGTGAGTCCTACACCCTGCGCTGCGGCCGTGCGGCCGATGCGCCGCTGGCTGACTGCGTGCCGAACTACCAGCCCGGGGTGCGGGCGCAGCCTGTGGCCCTGCCCCTGGGCGCTGAACGCAACCTGCGGCTGTTCGGCCATGTGGCCCTGGCCGACGGTGGTGTCTGCGGGCGCAGCGACGAGTTCTTCGGCCAGTCCAGTTCGGCCAGCGTGCGCCTGAAGCTGGCCGATGGCACGCCGCTGACGGCCGCCGTGCGCATCAACCGGTTCGGTGACTACGCGCTGGATGCCGCGGTGCCGGCCCAGGCCAACCTGAAGCTGGACATCCAGTGCGAAGGCTATGCGCGCACGCTGGACGTGCCGCCCGCCGCCGGTGCGGGTGGCTACCAGGCGTCCACGCCGCTGGAGCTGTCGCACCAGATCGCCAATGTGCGGCCGCGCATCCTGCGCATGGTGGCCAACGGGCCCGACGGCAGTGTGCGGGGCCGCACCGTGCTGCCACTGGCCGACGCCGAATCCGATGCACTGCCGGGCGCCCAGCGCTTTCTGGCCTACAAGGGCCAGGACACCCGCCGCAGCGCCTGCCGCTACTACCGCGCGCTGGGCCTGGTGGCCGATTGCGATGCCCAGGGCGGCATGGTGCAACCGGTCAGCATGGACGACTGGAAGCGCGCCAACCAGTTGCCGCCCTATGCGGGCAGCAGCTTCAGCACCTCGGCCGAGTACATCAACAAGATGGACCTCAACCTGGTGCGGCGCATGTCGGCCACGCGCATCGCGCCCAACCGCATCGCCTTCCTGGTCTGCAACCATCCCGGGCCCGAGGGCAGCAGCCAGACCGAGATCGACCAGGTGCTGGACACCGCGCGTGCCGATGAACGCCTGGTCGCCTGTGTCGGCATGGAGTGGTCGGCCACGGTCGGTGTCAACGGTGGCCAGCCCTTCACCAAGTTCGTCACCTTCGGACCCGATGGCGCCCTGCTGCCCTCGATCAACCTCGACGGCCGGGGCGAGAAATACCTGCCGGGTGCCTGCGTGGCCTGCCACGGCGGCACCGACTACGCCGGCCGGTTCGGCGACAGCGGTTCGCCCTCGCCGCACCTGGGCTCGGGCTTTCTGCCCTTCGACACCAACAACTACTTCTTCAGCAGCCGCAGCGGCCTCACCGAGGCCGACCAGGCCCAGGCGCTGTACCAGCTGAACCAGCTGGTGCGCGAGACCGAAGGCCCGGCCGGTGCGCTGCCGGCGGGCACGCCGGCCACGCGCCTGATCGACGGCTGGTATGCCGCTGGCGGCTACCAGCTCGACAAGGCCTACCTGCCACCGGCCTGGCGCGCGGCGGAGCTCAGCACACCGGGGGCGGCCAAGCTCTACCGCGAGGTGGTGGGCACCTCCTGCCGCACCTGCCATGCCGCGCTGGGCAGCGCCTTCGACTGGGACCTGCTGCTGCCGGCCATGCTGCCGGCCACGCCGCAGCAGCAGCCCAGCGGTGTGCTGAGTGCCCATGTGTGTGGTGGCACCCGCGATCTGGCCGTCAATGCGTCGATGCCGAACGCGCTGATCAGCCGCGACCGCATCGCCGAGCGCTCCCGGGCCGATGCCACGCTGGCCGGCCTGCGGCGCCAGCTGCTCGGTTGCGACACCCCCCTGCCCGACCCCGCCTATCCCCAGCGCTGACCGCCTCGTCCCGCCAGCGCACGCGCCAAGGAAGCTGCCATGACTCCCATTCTCCGCACCGCACAAGGCCTGCGCTGCGTCGCAGCCAGCCTGTGCCTGGGCAGCGTGCTGCTGGCAGCCTGCACCGCACCCGGCGGCGGTGCGCGCGGCGACCAGGCCGCGGTGGCCACACCGCCCGCCGGCCCGGCGCCGGCCATGGCAGCGGCTGCGGCCACCACGCCGGTGCGGCAGGCTGCGGTGGCTGCGCCCACTGCAGCCGCACCGGCGGCCACCACCGTGCCAGCGCCGCGCCCGCAAGACCTGGTGGCCCCGGCGCCGCTGCGTTTCGAGGAGGCGGTGGCGCGTGCCGGCGGCCAGCTGATCGCGCAGGCCGGGGCCATGCTCGGCGGCGAGCCACGGGTGGTGGTGATCGACCCGCTGATCGACGCCAACACCGGCGCACAAACCGTCAGCACCGCCCGCATGGGTGACCAGCTGGCGGCCCTGGTGAAGGCCGGCCGCGCCAACTGGCAGGTGCAGGCGCTGACACGCCAGGCCCTGGCGCAGCAGCCGCTGCTGATGATCGGCACGCTGACACCGGTCAACATCAACCGGTCCATCGACACCGTGCCGGATGCCTTCCGCGTCTGGCTGACCCTGATCGACCTGCGCACCGGCCGCGTGGTGGCCAAGCAGCTGGACCGCGCCACCACCGACAGCGTCAACCCCGAGCCGCTGAAGTTCTATGCCGACAGCCCCACCTGGCACAAGGACCGCACGGTGCTGGGCTATGTCAACTCCTGCCAGGTCAACACCGCCATCGGCGACCCGGCCGACCCCGACTACCTGGCCCGGCTGCCGGCCGCCGCCGTGGTCAACGAGGCCATCCTGGCCTATGGCGCGGGCCGGCTGCCGGTGGCCCAGCAGCTCTACCAGGAGGCGGCGGGCCTGGCCGACCCGGGGGATCTGCGGGTGCTCAACGGCCTGTACCTGACCAACTGGCAGCTGGGTCAGCGCGACGCCGCGCGTGATGCCTTCGAGCGCCTGGTGGCCTCTGGCCTCGATCTGAAGCGCCTGCCGGTCAAGCTGCTGTTCAAGCCCGGCGGCACGGCCTTCAACAGCGTGGGGGATCTGCCGCAGCAGTACCAGGTGTGGATCAAGGCCCTGGCGCAGGAGCTGGGCAAGGCCCGCGCCTGCGTGCGGGTGGTGGGCCACACCAGCCGCACCGGCAGCGCGCGGCTGAACGAGGTGCTGTCGCGCCAGCGGGCTGAATCGGTGATGGGCCAGCTGGCGCGCGACAACCGCAGCCTGGGCACCCGGCTCAGCGCCAGCGGCGTGGGCTCCCGCGAGGCGCTGGTGGGCCTGGGCACCGACGACCTGCGCGACGCGCTGGACCGGCGGGTGGAGTTCCGGGTGGTGGATTGCGTCTAGGACCTGCGCCGTGAACATCTCGATCAGCTGCCGAAGCATGTTGCGGGCCCTGCTGTGGTCCATCGCCCTGCTGCCGGGCATGGCCTGGGCGCAGGCAGTCCCCGTGCCGACGGACTGGTCGGGCCGGTCGTGCACCGCCTGCCACGCCACGCCACCCAGCACCACGGTGGGGAACAGGATCAACGGCGTGGCGAACAACTACAAGACCGCCACCAGCTTCAAGGCGCTGATGGACGGCTCGGCGTTCTTCGGCAATTCGGTCAGCTATCCCGAGATGAACAGCCTGCGCCTGGCAGCCGCCAGCGCCACGCCCGGAACCTACGACAGCGTGCAGCGCATCCGCGCCTACCTGTACCACGTCGTCGCCGGCACGGCCGTGCCGACGGCCAATGCCGGATCAAGCAGCACCGTGCTGCGCGGCACCACCGTCACCCTGAGCGGCAGCGGCGGTGTGTCCTATGACTGGACCATCCTGGCCCCTTCTGGCAGCAGCAGCACGTTGACAGGCGCTGCGCCGAGCTTCCTGGCCGCCTCGGTGGGCACCTACGCGGTTGCACTCGTGGTGACCGATGCCAACGGTGCGTCCAGTGTGCCGGCCCGCATCAGCATCACCGTCAACACCAACAACCCGCCCACGGCCGCTGCCGGCGCCGACCAGTCGGTCGCCACCCTCAGCAGCGTCAGCCTGTCAGGCATGGGCACCGATCCCGATGCCGGCACCACGCTGCAGTACAGCTGGAGCTTCACCGCCCGGCCGACGGGCAGCACCGCCTCCCTGCTGGCCCCCTCGGCGGCGGCCACCAGCTTCACCGCCGACCGGC
Source organism: Pseudomonadota bacterium (assembly GCA_040386375.1). Taxonomy (GTDB): domain Bacteria; phylum Pseudomonadota; class Gammaproteobacteria; order Burkholderiales; family Burkholderiaceae_C; genus Pseudaquabacterium. The sequence continues at coordinate 18,316 of JAZKFQ010000027.1, read as the reverse complement.
GTGGCCAGTACGACCTGCGCCTGACGGTCAGCGACGGCGTGAACAGCACCACCGACGACGTCAGCATCGTTGCCAACCGGCCGCCCACGGCCACCGCCACCACCACCGCCAGCCAGCCCGTGCTGCAGAACGCCAGCGTCAACCTGAACGGCAGCGGCAGCGACCCCGACGGCGACACCATCACCAGCTACACCTGGACCCTGACCCGGCCCGACAGCAGCACCCAGGCGCTGAGCGGGCCGTCGCCCAGTTTCAGCGCCAGCCAGGTGGGCAACTACAGCGCCGCGCTGGTGGTCAGCGACGGCCTGGCCAGCAGCGCTGCCAGCAGTGTGCAGATCACAGTGGTGGCACCCAACCCGCAGATGGCGACCACGGTCGACCCCGCCGGCGTGCCCGACGTGCAGCTCGGCCTGTCGACCTTGAAGACCGTCACCGTCACCAACACCGGCAATGCCCCGCTCAGTTTCACGGCCGATCCCCAGGCTGCTGCCCGCCTGAGCGGCAGCGCGGCCTTCAGCGTCGTCAGCGGCGGCAGTTGCACGGCCGCCACCACGCTGGCGGCGCCGGTGGCGCCTGCCACCAGCGGTGGCAGCTGCACGATCAGCATCCGCTTCCTGCCCACGGTCGAAGCCAATGGGCAGACAGCCCAGCTGAGCCTGCCGTCCAACGCGGGCAACAGCCCGGCCACGCTGGCACTCGTCGGCAACGGTGTCGCCTTGCCGCCGATGGACGCCACGCCACGCACGCTGGCCTTTGCCGACACCGCCTTCGGTGACGACAGCGCCGGGCAGACCATCACGCTGACCAACAGCCGGACGTCCACGGTCGGCTTCTCGCTGAACCTCAACGGCAGTGCCGACTACCTGGTCACCAACACCGGCACGGGCGCCTGCACCGGTTTCACCCTGCCGGCCAAGGTCGGCGCCACGGCGGGGCAGTGCACGCTGCGGGTGGTGTTCCGGCCGCAGGCCGCTGGTGGCGCCACGCCGCGCAGCGGGCGGCTGACAGTGGGCTTCACGGCACCAGCCGGTGAGCCAGCGGCCTCGCCGGCCAGCATCGACATCACGCTGGGCGGCAACGCCATCCTGGCACTGCGCCCCTCGCTGACCCTGCTGTCGCCGGAGGCCGTGGCCTCCACCACCACCGCCCTGGCCACGGTGGCGCTGAGCAACCAGTCGGCGGCCAGCATCACCCTGGGCAGCCTGTCCCTGGGCGGCAGCGGCGCCGCGGCCTTCGGCATCGATGCCGGCAGCACCTGCACGGCGGGGCTGGTGCGCGCGCCGGGCGCCAGCTGCCTGGTGGTGCTGCGCTACAGCCCGACGCAGGCCGGCACCCACGACGCCACGCTCACCGTGAACCACGGCGCCCCGGGCGGGCCCGTCACCGTCAACCTGCACGGCACGGCCACGCCGCGGCCGCAGGGCCGGCTGGAAGTGGGCGCCGCTGCGCTGGCTTTCGGGGATGTGCAACTGGCCGCCAACGCCAGCCAGACCCTGCTGCTGCACAACGCCGGCAACCAGGTGCTGGCCTTCAGCGCCTTCGAGCTGGGGGGCAGCGCAGCGGCCGACTACACGGTCAGCAGCACCGCAGCCGGCAGCTGCAGCCTGAGCGTGCCACTGGCCATCAACGGCGACTGCATGCTGACGCTGAACCTGCGCCCGGGGGCGCTGGGGGCCCGCAACGCCACGCTGACGCTGCGCTCGGACGCCAGCAACCCGGCCGAGCCGGTGGCCCTGGCCGGCAACGGTGTGCCGGTGCCCGCGCCGGTGCTGGGCTTCGTGGGCGCCGCGCCCAACGACACCGCGCTGGACTTCGGCGCCCAGACCCTGGGCGGCCTGTACCCGACGCGCAGCATGCAGGTGCGCAACACCGGCACGGCGGCCCTGCGCATCTCGGCCGTGGCGGTCAGCGGCACCGGCTTCTCCCTGGTCGACGCCAGTGCCTGCGCCGCCGATCTGGCACCGCAGGCCAGCTGCAGCGTGTCGATCGCCTTTGCCCCCACCGCCGCCGGCCAGGCCTTTGCCGGTGCGCTGCGCGTCACCAGCAATGCGGCCGGCTCGCCGCACAGCCACGACCTGCGCGGCAGCGGTGTGGCCTATGTGGTGCCGGTGCTGGCCTGGGCCGCGCCGGCCGGGGACCTGCAGTTCGGCCCGGTGTCGGCGGGCGCGGTGTCGGCCACCCAGTCGCTGAGCCTGCGCAACCTGGGGCCTGGCGGCGCCACCCTGGGCCTGCTGCATGCCGTGGGCCTGGATGCCGCGGTGTTCCTGGTCGGCACCGACGATGCCGCCGACAGCGCGGCCTGCCGCGCCGGCAAGCTGTTGCTGGAAGGCGAGAGCTGCCGTGTCGACCTGCGCTTCGTGCCGGGCGCCAGCGGCCTGCACCGCGCCGGGCTGCAGGTGCAGTCCAGCGGCAGTGCACCAGCGGCCCGCCAGCTGCAGGGCACCGGGCTGGCCAGCGCGCGGGCCAGCTTGCAGCTGTCGGCCACGGCGCTGGATTTCGGCAGCAGCCGCGTCGGCGCACAGTCCCTGCCCATGGCCCTGGTGCTCAGCAGCCCGGAAGGGGCCGCCACGGTGCGCATCACCGCGCTGGCCGCCAGCGGACCGTTCCAGATCATCGGCGGCACCTGCCCTGCCCTGCCGTTTGCATTGGCCGCGGGCAGCAGCTGCACACTGAGCCTGGGCCATGTGCCGCTGGCCCAGGGCATGGACAGCGGCAGCCTGCAGGTGGCCAGTGACGCCGGGCCTGCCCAGGCAGTGGCCTTGCAGGGGCGTGGCGAGGCCGCGCCGGCGCTCAGCGGTGGTGGCTGCACGCTGGTCGACGGGCAGGACCCGGCGCAGGACCCGACGCTGTGGGCCCTGGTGCTGCTGGCCGCCGCCACCCTGGGCTGGCGGCGGCTGCGCCGCCGTGCGGCGGCACAGCCCGCGGGCCGCCCATGAGGGCCGGTGCGGCAACCTGGCGGCGCTGTCCCACGGCCGCGCCTTGGGTGCTGCCGGCGGCCGGCGTGGCGGGCCTGGTCCTGGCCACGGCCGCGGCTGGTGTCGGCGGTGTGGGCGCCTCCACCTGGCTCCTGTGGGTGCTGCTGGTGCCGCTGCTGGAGGAAACCGTGTTCCGCCTCGGCCTGCAGGATGCCCTGCTGCGCCAGGGCCTGCCGCCCTGGCTGGCCAACACCTGCACCGCCCTGTGTTTCACCGCCTGCCATGTGCTGCTGCGTGGGGCCGGCTGGGCGTCCTGGGCCGTGCTGGGGCCGGCGCTGCTGCTGGGCGTGGTCTATGGCCGCAGCCGGCAGTTGCGCGGCTGCGTGGCGCTGCATGCGCTGATGAATGCGGGCTGGATCGCCGCACAACAGCTGGCACCGGGGTGAGGGCCTGGCCGCCGGCGGTGTGCAGAACAGGCTGCCGGCATGGCAGCGGGAGGATGGCATGGCGTGTTTGAACAAGCTCTCCAGCACATGGTGCTTGGCCACTTTGCTTGCCCCCCGCGGGAGGCGCGCAGGGCGCAGCCCGGCCCTGGGGGCGCTCAGAGCCGGGGCCGCCGGTCTGCTGCTGGCCGCCGCACCGTGGGCCAGCGCGCAGTTCGACCACACGGTCTACGGCGTGCTGGACCTGTCCTACGGCCGCTTCCAGCCCAGCGGCGCGCTGCGCAGCGAACGCTTCAACAGCAACTCGCTGACGGCCAGCTTTGCCGGCCTCAGCGCCAGCTATGGCTTCGAGAACGGCTGGACCACCGGCATCGTGCTGGAGGCCTTCTACCGGTTCCAGGACATGCGTGCCGGCCGCAACGACAACGACCCGCTGCTGTCGCGCAATGCCTTCGTCTCGCTGGCCCACCGTGACTGGGGCACGCTGCGCGCCGGCCGGCTGCAGACCCTGCTGTTCAGCACCGCGGCGCGCTTCAACGCCTTCGGCAACTCCGTGGCGTTCTCGCCGGCGCTGCGCCATGTGTTCGCGGCCGGCAACATCATCGGCGTGCAGGAAGATTTCTACTGGGACCGTGCCATCAGCTACACCCTGCCGGCCATCGACGGCCTCACGGCCGCGGTGATGGCCGCGCGTGGCGAGGGGCAGTCGCCCGGCCAGCATGCGGGTGCCACGGTGATCGCCACCCAGGGCCTGCTGGCGGTGGCGGCGTCATGGCAGCGTGTGCACATCGACGACGGCATCGCCGATCCGGTGAAGGAGAGCGCCTGGCAGCTGGCGGGCAGCTACAACGCCGGCTGGGCCCAGGGCTTTGCCCAGTGGACGCACACCCGCGACCAGGGCCAGCAGTTGCGCAGCAACAGCGTCAGCGCCGGGCTCACGGTGCCGGCCGGGCCCGGCTCGGTGCTGGCCCAGATCGCCGTGGCCAAGGCCGAGGGCTTGGCCATCGACCGCAAGCAGACCACCACCAGCCTGGGTTACGTCTATCCCTGGGACAGCCTGACCGACCTCTACCTGCTGGGCATGGACGACCGCGTGCGTGGCCAGACACGTGGCGCCTCGTTGGCGCTGGGCGTGCGGCTGAAGTTCTGACCGGCGCGTCGCCGCGCCGGCCCCGGATCACAGCACCACGCCGAAGGCCTCGGTGAAGGCCGGCTGGGCATAGCTGTCGGCCGCATGGGCAAAGCCCTTGTCGCCCCAGCCCGTGCCCCAGCTGTTGCGCACGATGAAGCGGCCGTTGACATAGCCCACCAGGGCCACGCAATGGCCACCCAGGCCGCTGTGGGCGGTGTAGCTGTCGAGCCGGCCCTTGGCGCTGGTGGCCTGCATGAAGGCGTCGTCCACGTCCAGCCGGGTCAGGATCGGGCCCTGCGTGGCCAGCCAGTGGCGCCACTTGGCCAGATCCCGCCCCAGGTTGAAGTAGGAGGCGATGCGCCGTTGCGCCGCCAGCGCATAGAAGGTGTTGGCGCTGCCGGTGTACATCTGCGACTGGCCGCCCAGCTTGAAGGGCAGCACCTTGTCGGTCACCACGCCGAACTTCTGCGCAATGCCCAGTGCCGCCGTCAGCCAGGTGCCGTCGCTCTCGACGAAGCTGGTGGGCCGGGTGGTGTACTGGTCGGTCTCCTTCGAGGCCATCCAGATGTAGCGGGTGGACAGCCGCTCTGTCTTGGCCAGGCGGCCGGCCTTGACGAAGTGCCAGCGCAGCACCGCATCGGCCGTGCCCCAGCCCACGCAGCTGCCGGTGTTGCCCTGGTCGCCCACCTTCCACCAGGCGGCGCGCAGGTCGATGTTGGCCACCGCCGCCGCCGTGGACTTGCTGGTGCTGGTCAGGCCCGCTGCCGCCGCCGTCTCCAGCGTCCAGTTCTTCTCGGGCTTGGGCGAGGGCAGGCAGTTCAGGATGTAGGGCGGATGTTTGCTGCGGGTGGCCATCGTTGTCTCCGGTGGTGGGTGCCTCGGCCCATGCTGCTGCGCCGCCGGCCACTGCGCAAGCGCGCTTCTAGGGACCTTGGTCCGGGCTCAGCCCCAGACCCGGCGCGCCACCTCCACCACCCGCTCCAGCTTGCGCCACTGGTCGTCCTGCGACAGCGCATTGCCGTGGTGGGTGCTGGAGAAGCCGCACTGCGGCGACAGGCTGAGCTGGTCCAGCGGCACCACCCTGGCCGCCTCGTCGATGCGCCGCATCAGCGCGTCGGCGCTCTCCAGTTCACCCAGCTTGGTGGTCACCAGGCCCAGCACCACCCGCTTGCCCGCGGGCAGATGGCGCAGCGGCTCGAAGCCGCCTGCACGTTCGCTGTCGAACTCCATGAACCAGCCATCCACGTCGGTGCTGAACATGGCCTCCACCACCGGGTCGTAGCCGCCCTCGGCCACCCAGGCGCTCTTGAAGTTGCCGCGGCAGGTGTGGATGGTCACCGCCATGTCGGCCGGGCGGCCGGCCAGCGCGGCATTGATCACCTGGGCATAGCGGCGCGGCAGGGCATCGGGGTCGTCGCCGTTGTCACGGCAGTTCTGGCGGATCTTGGGGTCGCACAGGTAGGCGAAGGTGATGTCGTCGAGCTGCAGGTAGCGGCAGCCGGCGTCGGCCAGGTGGGAGATGGCCACGCGGTAGGCGGCGGCCACGTCGTCCCAGAAGGCGTCCAGCTCGGGATAGGCCGCGCGGGAGATGGCCGCGCGCCCACCCCGCAGGTGCAGCATCGACGGCGAGGGGATGGTCATCTTGGCCACCGCGCCAGGCCCGCCCTCGGCCGCGACCACGCCCGCCAGGAACCGGAAGTGTTCGGCCATGATGGGCCCGCTGCAGCCGATCCTGCCGGTGACCGAGGCGATGGGCGGCTGCTCGCCCTGGCCGGCGATGCGGAACTTCTGGCCACCGTTGTCGACCAGGGTCACGCCGTCGAGCCGGGCCAGGAAGTCCAGGTGCCACCAGTCGCGGCGGAATTCACCATCGGTGATGGACTGCAGGCCACAGGCACGCTGGCGGCGCACGGCCTCGGTGATGGCGGCATCCTCGGCCGCCTGCAGGCTGGCCGCGTCCAGCTGCCCGGCACGGTGGCGGGCGCGGGCCTCGGACAGCGCGGCAGGCCGCAGCAGGCTGCCGACCTGGTCGGCGCGGAAGGGAGGTTGGGGCATGCGGGCTTTCGTCGGTGGGTCGTGTGCGCCGATGATGCCCAGCCGCAGCCGGGCTGCGCCATCCGGGCCGGCCCCAGCGCAGCGGTTAAGCTGCTGCATCGCAACATCCAACCCCAGCATCAGGAGCTTCCACATGAACATCCAGACCATCGGCGTGATCGGCGCCGGCACCATGGGCAACGGCATCGCGCAGGCCTGCGCGGTCAGCGGCCTGGACGTGGTGATGGTCGACATCGACGCCGCGGCGGTGCAGCGTGGCCTGGCCGCGGTGTCGGGCAGCCTGGACCGGCTGGTGAAGAAGGACAAGCTCACGGCCGAGGCCAAGGCTGCGGCCATGGCCCGCATCCAGGGCAGCACCGACTACGCCGCGCTGCAGCCGGCCCAGCTGGTGATCGAGGCCGCCACCGAGAACGAGGGCCTGAAGCGCAAGATCCTGGGCCAGCTCGATGCCCTGCTGCCGGCCGAGACCCTGGTGGCCACCAACACCAGCAGCATCTCCATCACCAAGCTGGCGGCCGCCACCCAGCGGCCCGACCGCTTCATCGGCATGCACTTCTTCAACCCGGTGCCGATGATGGCCCTGGTGGAGGTCATCCGCGGCCTGCAGACCAGCGACGCCACGCACGATGCCGTGCGCGCCATGGCCCTGAAGCTGGGCAAGACGCCGATCACGGTGAAGAACGCACCCGGCTTCGTGGTCAACCGCATCCTGATCCCGATGATCAACGAGGCCTTCTTCGTGCTGGCCGAGGGCCTGGCCAGTGCCGAGGACATCGACGCCGGCATGAAGCTGGGCACCAACCAGCCCATCGGCCCGCTGGCCCTGGCCGACATGATCGGCCTGGATGTGTGCCTGGCGGTGATGAATGTCTATGTCGACGAGTACGCGGACAGCAAGTACCGCCCCTGCCCGCTGCTCAAGGAGATGGTGGCCGCCGGCTGGCTGGGCCGCAAGACCGGGCGCGGCGTCTACCGCTACTGAACCGCGGCCGCCGGCGCCGGCGCCAGGCTGGCCAGCAAGGCCTCGGCCACCTGCAGCGCGGCTTCGTAGTCGTGCTGGCGCAGTGGCTGGGCCAGCCGCTGCGCCGCACCGGCACCCAGCACATCGCGCAGCATCGGCTCCAGCGTGCGGAAGGCCGCCCCGGCCTGGAAATCCGCCACCCGCAGCAGCCCCACCAGGCGGCCCAGGCCATCGGCCAGCTGCAGGCTGCGCGCGGCCGGCGGTGGCGGCACGGCGGCTGCGGCGGCCGCCAGCGCCAGGCGTTCGCGCACCGCATCCACCAGCGCCTGCAAGCAGGCCTGCAGCGCTGCTGACGACGGCGCGGCAGCCGCTGCTGCCAGCGGCGGCGCCTGCTCGGCCAGGGCCTGCAGCGCCTGCTCCAGCGCCAGCGCCTCGGCCTGCACACCGGTGGCCCCCACCGCGCCGCAAGCCCCGCGCAAGGAGTGCAGCAGGCGCTGCGCGTCCACCCATTGGCCGGCCTGCAAGGCGGCATCCAGCCCTGGCACCCCCTGGCCGTAGTTGTCGCTGAACTGGCGCAGCACCCGGGCAAAGACCTCGTCGCGCCCCGGCAGGTACAGCAGCGCACGTGCCATGGTCAGGCCGGGGATGCCGGAGAAGTCGGGCGTGGGTGCTGCAGGCGCTCGCACGGCCGCGGCGGGCGCCGCTGCAGGCGGCGCTGCCGCGGCAGGCGCGGGGCTGGCCTCGGCCGGTGCCTGCGCAGGCGGCTGGGCGCTGGCAGCGGGCGGCAGCGCCGTGGCAGGTACGGGCGGCGCATCGTCCTCCAGGCGCGCCGGCAGCCAGCGGCCCAGCATCGCGTACAGCAGCTCCGGGTCCACCGGCTTGGCGATGTGGTCGTCCATGCCGGCGGCCAGGCAGGCCCGGCGGTCATCGCCGAAGGCATTGGCCGTCATCGCCAGGATGGGCGTGCGGGCATGGCGCGGCATGGCCCGCAGCGCGCGGGTGGCGGCAAGGCCGTCCATCACCGGCATCTGCATGTCCATCAGCACCAGGTCGTAGGCATGCTGGGCGGCCAGGGCCACCGCCTGGTGGCCGTCGGCAGCCAGGTCGACCTGGATGCCCACCGCCTGCAGCAGCTCGCTGGCCACCTCCTGGTTGACCAGGTTGTCTTCGGCCAGCAGCACCCGCTGGCCGCTGGCGCGCTGCCGCAGCGCGCGCTCGTGCGGCTGGGCCTCGGTGCGGTCCTGCACCGGGCGGCGCCAGGGCTGGCGGTCCAGCCGGTCGATGCCGGCCGACAGCGCCGACAGCGTGACCGGCTTGCCCAGCAGCTCCACCGGCTCGTCGTCGCCCGGGCCCTGCGCCACCAGCGTGGCGCGTGCTTCGTCGACGATCAGCAGGCAAGGCGGCATGCTGTCTTCGCCCAGGCGCGCACGCAGCTGGCGCAGCGCCGCCAGGCCATCGGTGCCGGGCATGTCGGCGTCCAGCAGCAGCAGCTCGTAGGGGCGGCGGCGCTGCTCGGCCAGCAGGGTGGCCTGCACCGCCTCGTCGCCGCCGGCCACGCTGTCCACCTGCATGCCCAGGCGCCGCAGCATGTCGGCCAGGGCGGCACGCGCCTCGGGCAGGTCGTCGGCCACCAGCGCGCGCCGGCCGGGCAGGCGTGCGCTGTCGGCCAGCGCGGGCTGGGTGGCGCGCTCGAAGTTGGCGGTGAACCAGAAGCAGCTGCCCTGGCCCTGCACCGTGTGCACCCCCACATCGCCCCCCATCAGCAGGGCCAGACGGCGGGTGATGGCCAGGCCCAGGCCGGTGCCACCGAAGCGCCGGGTGGTGGAGGTGTCGGCCTGCTCGAAGGCGTTGAACAGGGCGTCGATCTTGTCGGCCGGCACACCCACGCCGGTGTCGCGCACCGAGAAGCGCAGCCGCAGCGCGTCCGCGTCGGCACCCATCAGCTCGCAGCGCAGCACCACCGACCCGCGGTCGGTGAACTTCACCGCATTGCTCATCAGGTTGAGCAGCGCCTGCGACACCCGCGTGGGGTCGCCCCGCAGCAGGCTGGGCACACCTTCGGACTTGAGCACCAGCTCCAGCCCCTTGGCGCGTGCACGTTCGGCCACCAGGGCGCAGGCGCGCGACAGCACCGCGTCGATGGGGAAATCGGTCTGCTCCAGCCGCAGCTTGCCGCTCTCGATCTTGCTGAGGTCGAGCACGTCGTTGATCACGTCCAGCAGGTGGTGGGCGGCCTCGCTCACCTTGCCCAGGCGCTCGGCGCCCTGGCCGGCCCCGGCATCGCGCTGCATCAGGTGGGTGAGGCCGATGATGGCGTTCATCGGCGTGCGGATCTCGTGGCTGATGTTGGCCAGGAAGGCGCTCTTGGCGCGGTTGGCCGCTTCGGCGCGGTCACGCGCGGCCACCAGCTGCTCGTTCAGCGCCTGCAGCCGCAGTTCGGCCTGCTTGACCTCGGAGATGTCGGAGACCAGCACGAACACGCCCGCCACCTGCTCCCCCTGGCGGTCGGGGATGTAGTGCACCCAGGCGTAGCGCACCTCGCCCAGGGTGTTGCTCAGCACGTACTCGAAGCGCTGGGCCTGGCCGTCCAGCGCCGCGGCGAAGGCGATCTCGCCGGCATCGTGGGCGGGGTCGCTGAAGAACTCGTGCCGGCTGCGGCCGACCGGGTCCTGCCCGGGTGCAAACCAGTCGCGGTAGGGCCGGTTGGCGAAGCGCAGCACACGCCGGGCGTCCCAGTAGCCCACCATGTCGGGGATGTTGTCGGCGATGGAGCGCAGGAAATGCTCGCCCTCGATGCGGGCACGCATGGCCTGCTCCAGCGCCTGGGTGCGCTCGGCCACCTCGGCCTCCAGGTGCTGGCGGTGGCCGGCCAGCTCGGCTTCGATGCGCTTGCGCGCGGTGATGTCCTCGATCACCGACACGAAGTAGCGGGCCCGGCCATCGGCCTCGCGCACGGCCGAGGTGCTGACCGCCACCCAGATGGTGCTGCCGTCCTGGCGCAGGTAGCGCTTCTCGCGGCGGGTGGATGCGATCTCGCCGCGCATCACCCGGCGCAGCTGCGGCCAGGTGTCGAGCCGGTCGTCGGGGTGGGTGAGCAGGCTGGGGTGCAGGGCCATCAGCGCCTGGCGGTCGTAGCCGGTGATCTGGCACAACCGCGGGTTCACGTTCCTCCAGCTGCCGTCCAGCGCACGCTCGGCCATGCCCACGGCCGAGTTGTCGAAGGTGGCCCGGTGGCGTGCTTCGCTCTCGCGCAGCGCGGTCTCGATGGCCAGGCGCTCGGTCACGTCACGGCAGACGCAGAAGAACACCTGGCGTCCACCCAGGGCCAGGCCGGTGGTGCTGACCTCCACCGAGATCAGGCGGCCGTCCTGCCGCCGCATGCGGGCCTGCAGCGTGCCCGACGATTGCCCGGTGAAGGCCAGCATGCGCAGCACCTGGCTGCGGCTGCGCTCGGCATCCCAGTCCCAGACATGCAGCTGCAGCACCTGCTGCAGGCTGTAGCCCAGCATCTGCGCAAACGCCTGGTTGGCCTCGTCCACCGAGCCGTCGGTGTTGAGCACCACCACACCGTCGCGCGATTGCTCGATCATCACCCGCCGGCGGTTGGCGTCGTCGTGCAGCTGCTGCTGGATGCGGTGCTGCTCGCTCACCTCCAGCAGCGCACCCACGATGCGCAGCGGTCGGCCGTCGGGGCCACGCTCGAGCACACCCCGCTTGCGGATCCAGCGCAGCTTGCCGTCGAAGCCGAAGATGCGGTATTCACCCTGGAACAGGCCGCTGCCGTGCAGGGCCTCGTGGCGGGCTGCCAGCACGCCGGCATGGTCGTCGCGGTGCACCCAGGCCAGCACCTGGGCAGCGTCGAGCACGGCGTCATCGCTGCGCTGCGCGTCCCGGCCCAGGCGGGTGGCCGAGAAGGCCGACAGCCGCAGCCGGTCGGTCTGCAGGTCCCATTCCCACACACCCATGTCGCTGGCCATCAGGGCCACGCCCAGGCGGCGCTCGCTCTCGCGCAGCGCGGCCTCGGCCTGCTTGCGCAAGGTGACGTCGCGACAGGTGGCGAACACCAGCCGGTTGCCGTCGGCCAGCACCGCACTGGCGCTCACCTCCAGCTGCAGCGCCGGCCCTTGCGCCTGCGGCACGCTGGCATCGAAGCTGATGCGCATGCCCGCTGCACCCGCCAGGCCGGCCAGGGTGCTGGCCTCGGGCAGGGCGACGCCCAGATCGCTGGCGCACAGGCCGGGCAGCGTGGCCAGTGGGCGGCCCAGCATGGCCGCCATGGCCGGGTTGGCCTCCAGCACCCGCCCGCTGTCGTCCAGCACCAGCATGCCATCGCGCGATTGCTCGATCAGCTCCCGCCGGCGCAACAGCTCACGCGCCAGCAGCATCTGGGCCTCGCGCTGCTCGGTGATGTCGTGCACCGTGCCGACGAGGCGCGGTGGCCGGCCCTGGACATCGGCGATCACACGCCCGCGGTCCTCCAGCCAGTGCCGGCGGCCCTGCCGGTCGATGAGCTGGATCTCCAACGCGAACTCGCCGCCACCGTCCAGGGCGGCCTGGATCGCCTGTTCCAGCCGCTGCAGGTCGGCCGGCGGCACATGGTCGGCAAACACCGGCAGCGGCAGCAGGCCACCCTCGGGCCCTGGCGGCTGCAGGCCCAGGATCTGGAAGATCTCGCGGCTGAAGTTGATGTCGTTGCTGTCGGTGTCCCAGTCCCAGACACCCATGCGGCTGGCCTGCAGCGCCAGCGCCAGGCGCTCCTCGCTGGCACGCAGGGCTGCCTCGGCCTGCCGGCGCTGGGTGATGTCCTGCAGCGCGCCCACCACGCGCAGCGGCTGGCCGGCGTCGTCGTGCTGCAGCACGCCGGTGGCCGACAGCCACAGCATCTGCCCGTCGGGCCGCAGGTAGCGGCACTCCACCGCCAGCGGCAGCTTGCCCTGCAGGCTGCGGCGTGCCGCCTCGGTGAGCCGGGCATGGTCGTCGGGGTGCATGGCCTGCAGGACCTGCGCCGCCTGCAGGAGCTGGCCGTTGGCCGGGCACTGCGCCCGCCCGAGCAGCGCCCAGACCTCGGGCGACGCGGTGAAGCAGCGCGCCCGGATGTCCCAGTCCCAGGCGCCCATGCCGGCGGTGGCCAGCACCCGGTTCAGCCGCTGCTCGGTGGTGCGCAGGGCCTGCTCGTGCTGCCGCCGTTCGGTCACGTCGCGGCTGCTGGCCACGATCAGCCGGCCGGTGGCGTCCTGCAGGCGGTGGATGCGGGTCTCGACCAGGCGCAGCTGGCCATCGGCTCGCTGCCAGCGGGATTCGAAGGTGGCGAAGTCGGGCGCATCCCGGCCCAGCACCTCGCGCGCCCGCGGCTCGGGGAAGTCCAGGTCCCAGTCCCACAGGCGCAGCGCCATGGCCTCGGGCACGCTGCGGCCCAGCAGGCCGGCAAAGGCCTCGTTGGCTTCCAGCACGCGGCCCTCGCCATCGAGGGCGAACACCGCATCCGGCGCATGCTCGAACAGGATGCGCCGCCAGGCCTGGTCGCGCCGCGGTGCGGGCGGGCCGCCGCCGGCGGCGCCATCGTCCACCACCGGCTCAGACATGGCGCAAGGCCATCGCGGGCCAGTCACCGCAGCAGTCCAGGAAGGCGTCGGTCACGTCGGGATCGAAATGCCGGCCCCGTTCGGACGCGATCAGCGCGCTGGCGGCCACATGGCTGTAGGCCGGCCGGTGCGGCCGCGCCGTGGTCAGCGCATCGTAGGCATCGACCACGGCGACCAGGCGTGCGGCCCAGGGGATGGCCTCACCGGCCAGGCCATCGGGGTAGCCCCGGCCGTCCCAGCGCTCGTGGTGGTGGCGGGTGATCTCGCGCGCCAGCGGCAGCCAGGGAAGCTCGGGCGAGGCCAGCGCCCCGGGCGGGCCCAGCGCCAGCGCGCCGACCTGGGTGTGGGTCTGCATCAGCGCACGCTCGTCCGCGTCCAGCGGGCCGGGCTTGTCCAGCACCCGGTCGGGCACGGCGAGCAGGCCGATGTCGTGCACGGGCGCGGCCTGCAGCAGCAGGCCGATCTGCCGGTCGTCCAGGCAGCTGCCGAAGCGTGCATCACGCCGCAGCGCCTGGCACAGGCTGCGCAGATGGGCCTGGATGCGCAACAGGTGGTGCGCGGTGCCGGGGTCACGCGCCTCCAGCAGGCTGCGCATGGCCTGCAGCGCCATGCCCTGCGCCTGCAGCAGCTCGTCCTGCTGGCGCTGCAGCGTGGCCTCCATCTGCTGCTGCTCGGCCCGGCGCTGGCGGCTGGCCGCGCGCTGCGCCAGCTGCAGCGCCACCCGCGCCAGCAGCACCGCCGGGCGCACCGGCTTGGTGAGGTGGTCGACGGCGCCGAGCAGCAGGCCACGCTCCTCGTCTTCGGGGCTGTCCAGCGCGGTCAGCAGCATCACCGGGATGTCGGCCGTGTGCACATCGTCGCGCAGGGCGCGCAGCACCTCGAAGCCGTCCATGCCCGGCATCATCACGTCCAGCAGGATCAGGTCGGGCTGGGGTGCCAGCCGGGCCAGTTGCAGCGCCCGCGCCCCGCCGTTGGCCACCCGCACCGCATGGCGCGGCAGCAGCAGTTCGCCAACCACGCTGAGGTTCTCGGGGTTGTCATCGACGATGAGGACCAGGGGCTGTGGCACGGAACGGCGGGCGGTGGACAACGGCAGTGCCGCTTGCCGCTGGTTGTATCACGCAGCTCCGGGCTGCCAAGGCCGGAAAAGCCTGGAGCCGCCGGCCAGCCCAGGCAGCCCGGGCCCCGCCGACAATGCGGCCATGCCTGCTGCCCTGCCCCAACGCATCGTCTGCCTGACCGAAGAACCCACCGAGGTGCTGTATGCCCTGGGCCAGCAGCAGCGCATGGTGGGCATCTCGGGCTACACCGTGCGCCCGCCGCAGGCGCGGCACGAGAAGCCGCGGGTCAGCGCCTTCACCAGTGCCAAGCTCGACAAGATCCTGGCCCTGCAGCCCGACCTGGCGATCGGCTTCTCGGACATGCAGGCCGACATCGCCGCCGCCCTGATCAAGGCCGGCGTGGAGGTGTGGATCAGCAACCACCGCAGCGTGGACGGCATCCTGGGCTATGTGCGGCGCCTGGGCGCCCTGGTGGGCAGCGCGGCGGCGGCCGATGCCTATGCCGACGGCCTGCAGGCCCGGGTGGACGCCGTGCGCGCCGCCGCCGCCAGCCTGCCGCGCCGGCCGCGGGTGTACTTCGAGGAATGGGACGTGCCGGCCATCAGCGCCATCCGCTGGGTCAGCGAGCTGGTGGCGGTGGCCGGGGGCGACGACATCTTTCCGCAGCGCGCCCTGGCATCGCTGGGGCGCGACCGCATCGTGGCCGATGGCAGCGAGGTGGTGGCGGCCGCGCCCGACATCATCATCGGCAGCTGGTGCGGCAAGAAGTTCCGGCCCGAACAGGTGTCGGCGCGCCCGGGCTGGGACGCCATACCCGCCGTGCGCGATGGGGAACTGCACGAGGTGAAATCACCGCTGATCCTGCAGCCCGGCCCGGCCGCGCTGACCGACGGCCTGGACCGGCTGCACAGCATCATCCGCGCCTGGGCCCTGCGTCACGGGTGACAGCCGCCGGCCGGCCTGCATGCCACCATCCGCCACGCACCCATCCACCACCGAGGAGAACAAGATGTTCAAGGCCATCCTGCTGCAGCAGACCGACGACAAGAAGACCCGTGCCGAACTGGTCGACCAGGACGACAGCGCCCTGCCCGACGCCGCCACGCACCCGGTGACCGTGGACGTGTCGTGGAGCACGCTGAACTTCAAGGACGCGCTGGCCATCACCGGCAAGGGCGCCGTGGTGCGCAACTGGCCGCTGGTGCCCGGCATCGACCTGGCCGGCACCGTGGCACAGAGCCAGCACGCCGACTGGAAGCCGGGTGACCAGGTGGTGGTCACCGGCTGGGGCATGGGCGAGAACTTCTGGGGCGGCCTCACCCAGCGCCAGCGGGTGCAGCCCGGCTGGCTGCTGAAGATCCCCGCGCCCTTCACGCCACGCAGCGCCATGGTGATCGCCACCGCCGGCTTCACCGCCGCCCTGTGCGTGATGGCGCTGCAGAAGCACGGCCTGCAGCCGGGGGATGGCGAGGTGCTGGTGACCGGCGCGGCCGGCGGTGTGGGCTCCATCGCCGTGGCCCTGCTGGCCAGGCTGGGCTACACCGTGGTGGCCTCCACCGGCAGGCCGCAGGAGGCGGATTACCTCGGCCGCCTGGGCGCCAGCCGCATCATCGACCGCAAGACCCTGGGCGAGCCGGGCAAGCCGCTGCAGAAGGAGACCTGGGCCGGCGTGGTCGACACCGTGGGCAGCCACACCCTGGCCAATGCCTGCGCCGCCACCCGTTTCAATGGCGCCGTGGCCGCCTGCGGCCTGGCCCAGGGGGGTGACTTTCCCACCACGGTGATGCCCTTCATCCTGCGCGGGGTCACGCTCTACGGCATCAACAGCGTGTTCGTGCCCAACAGCCAGCGCACGCAGGCCTGGGCGCTGATGGCACAGCATCTGGATGCAGCCCTGCTCGACAGCCTGGCCACCGAGATCGGCCTGAGCGAGGCCATCGCCTATGCGCCGCGGCTGCTGGCCGGCACGGTGCGCGGGCGCACCGTGGTCAACACCGCACGCTGAGCGCCGGCGCCCGGTGGGGCGCGCTCAAGCTGCGGCGGGCCAGGCCGATACCGGGGCGGACAGCCCAACCGGCCAGCAGGCCGGCGGCCCCATGCAAGACCAGCCGCGAGCCCCACCCATGAAGTACCTGCAGAACCTGCCGATCGGCAGAAAATTCGCCTTGATCGGCGTGTTGGTGCTGCTGCTGTGCGCGCCACCGGCCAGCCTGATGGTGCTGCAGACCCTGGACACCATGCGCAGCACCCGGCTGGAACACGCCGGCGTGCAGCCGGGGTGGGCACCCTGCTGTCCATCGTGCGGCAGACCCAGGTGCACCGCGGCGCCAGCACCGGCTGGCTGGGCGGCAACGAGGGCCTGAAGGCCCGCCGCGAAACCCAGGCTGCCGCCCTGGACAAGGCCATGGCCACGCTGCAGGCCGACACCGCCATCTACCCGGGTGGGCGCCTGGCCGAGCGCCGCAGCGCCGTGCTGCGCGACTGGCAGGCCCTGCATGCCGACGTGGCCGCCCGCCGCATCGACGGGCCCACCGCCTTCGCCCGCCACACCGCGCTGATCAACACCCAGCTGCAGCTGCTGGGCGACGTGGCCGACCGGTCCGGCCTGATGCTGGACCCCGAGGCCGGCACCTACTACCTGATCGCCGCGGTGGTGGACACCCTGCCGAAGATGAGCGAGCTGCTGGGCCAGAGCCGTGCCCTCGGCGCGCTCTACCTCACCCGCCAGGCCATCACGCCTGCCGAGCGTGAGCGCCTGGTGATGACCCTGGCCCAGCTGGCGCAGCGCAGTGCCGAACTGGAACGCCATTTCCTGAATGCAAGCGAAGCCGACCCCGAACTGGCCGCCACGGTGGACGCGCCGCGCCGTGCGGCTGCCGAGGCCGTGACGGCGGCCAGCGCCCTGGTGCAGCGCCAGCTGGTCGGTGCGGCCACGCTGGATGCCAGCGCGGTGGATTACTTCAAAACCATCACCGGCCAGATCGAGACCCTGTTCAAGCTCAGCGACGCCAGCTTTGCCAGCCTGGGCCAGCACCTGGAGGCACGCATGGCCGGCCAGCAGCACCAGCTGGCCGGCATGGGCCTGGCCGTGCTGCTGCTGGGCGCCCTGGCGGCGGCGCTGATGCTGGCGGTGGTGCGCAGCACCCTGCGCACCGTGGCCAGCGCCCAGGCCGCGGCCGAAGCCCTGGCGCGTGGTGACCTGGCCCACCCGGTGCAGGTGCAGTCGCAGGACGAGATCGGCCGCATGGCCCGCACCCTGGGCGACGCCATGGCCAGCCTGGCCGGCCTGGTGCGCGAGATCAAGGCCACCGGTGAATCGGTGGGCACGGCCTCGGCGCAGATCGCCGCGGGCAACATCGACCTGAGCGCGCGCACCGAGCAGACATCGGCCAACCTGCAGAACACCGCCTCGGCGATGGAGCAGCTGCACGCCACCGTGCGCCACAACGCCGACTCGGCACGGCAGGCTGCTGCGCTGGCCGGGCAGTCCAGCCAGGTGGCGGCCGATGGTGGCGCCCTGGTGGGCCAGGTGGTGCGGACCATGCAGGCCATCAGCCAGCGCTCGGACAAGATCGCCGACATCATCGGCGTGATCGACGGCATCGCCTTCCAGACCAACATCCTGGCGCTGAATGCCGCGGTGGAAGCCGCGCGGGCCGGCGAGCAGGGCCGCGGCTTTGCGGTGGTGGCCACCGAGGTGCGGGCCCTGGCCCAGCGCAGCGCCGCGGCGGCACGCGAGATCAAGGCCCTGATCCAGGCCAGCCTGGAGACGGTGCACAGCGGCACCACCCTGGTCAACCAGGCCCAGCTGACCATGCAGGACATCGTGCGCCAGGCGCAGCAGGTGAGCAGCCTGGTGGGCGAGATCGGCACCGCCACCGCCCAGCAGACCGAGGGCATTGCCCAGGTGAACCAGACCGTGAGCCAGCTGGACCAGGCCACGCAGCAGAACGCGGCGCTGGTGGAAGAATCCGCCGCGGCGGCCGACAGCCTGCAGCAGCAGGCCGCCGGGCTGGTGGCGGCGGTGGGTCGGTTCAGGGTTTGAGGCTTGGTGCGTCGGCAGGTCAGCGGCGCTGCCCCGCCGTGCGAAGCCCGAATCTCAGTGGCTCTTCCGGGCTTATTCCGTTGAAAAATGGGGCTCGGACGCGGGCTGCGTGCCCGCGGCAT